>NZ_DLIY01000015.1:0-129493 GCF_002483985.1 Dysgonomonas sp. UBA7630 | reverse complement strand
CCTATTTTAGGACGGGACATATAAAAACAATAAAGGGGGTACTTGCGTATCCCCTCTATATTATTCTTTATTGTTATTTCTATCAGTTTCTTCCACCTTTACGCCATGCAGTACTATAATATCCTTCGCGCAAAGAGCTTACTATTACTCCTTTTTTTATCGACGCATGAATAAATTTACCATCGCCGATATATACTCCTACATGATTAATATATTTCTTTTTGAAAGTAGAGAAAAACACCATATCACCCGGTTCTAAATCCTCTTTATTGGTGATTGTTTCTTTTACATTCTTTGCTATTGTTGTACTAACTCTATCCAACTGTTGTCCAAATACAGTTTTATATATAATATTTGTAAAACCGGAACAGTCTACTGCTTTGCGGCTCATACCACCTCTGCGATAACGTGTGCCCAGCCAATCGGCTACCTCACGATACAAATCTAAATTATCAGGATTTTTAATCGATATTCCTAATTGAGAAGAAAGCTCTTGCATTTCTTTTTGTTCTATCATTCTGCGCCTCATTACTTCCATAGAGACTGCAGCACTAGCACCTGCGTCAGCTAACAAAGCGTCTGAACTTGGCACATTATATTTAGAATTCTCAAATATTTTATCAAATACCGGTAAGGAAACCTTATCCCCAGTATTTGTTGTTACAGACATATTTTGTGAAGACTGTACCACTTTCACCGATTTGGGAGTATGAGATACACTCGTTTTTGATTTCTTTTTCCCTGCTTTTGATTTCTTTGGTGTAACAGCAGAAACCGGCGTAAAAGCCATGGAGCACATTAGCAAAAATGTTGATATTCCTAGTATCCGTTTCGAAATTGACATGCTGTTTTATTTTTTAGCCGAATAAAAATAGGAAATTCAGTCTAAAGAGACAGGAACTTAGCAAAAGTTTTATAGAATTTTAAGTTCTGGTGAGCTATTTTTTTAATCTACCGCCTTTCTTCCATGTGCGTTTATAATATTCCTCATCCAGATGGCTTACTATTACCCCATTGGACGTAGAGGCATGAATAAAGCAACCATCTTTTAAATAAATACCGACATGGCTTATTTTATTTCTACCGGAGGTAGCAAAAAAGACGAAGTCGCCCGCCTCTAAACCACCTTTAGATACATTATGCATTTTCATTTTCGACTGATCTGTCGTAGAACGAGGTATTGATTTCCGATATACTTTCTGATAAATAAGATAAGCAAAACCGGAACAGTCTAGTCCTCTCCTCGATAACCCTGCATAACGATACGGAACCCCCAACCACTGGGAAACTTCAGCATAGAGAGGCATATTACGATCATCATCTTTATCAATATTACTTAATCTAATACCCAGTTTAGAGGAAAGCTCTGCCACCTCACGAGGATCGTATAAAAGTTTGCCTTGTGGTTTTTGTGTACCACAGGAAGATAATAAGACAACCAGTAATATAAAAACAGAAACACATCTGCCAACTACTCTAAACATAACATTAATAAGTTCTTGACATAAAGATAGAAAATTATTAAAAACAAAAGCGATTTCTGTCTCCAGAAACCGCCTTCTAAGTATAATAAAAAGATTAATTAACAAGATTCTATTTTATTTTGAACCTGAATATGCAATATTCATATCACCTAATTGCATGTCATTTCCACCCTGCTTAACATTGTTTACTTTAATGGTCATATTTAGCTTACCATCTTTTACTGTAGATGAAGAAATCGCAACAGTTGCGGTCATAAGACCTCCTAACAAATCAATGTTTTTTGATGTATCTGCGAGTTTATAAGTACTTCCATCCTTTGTTACAGTAATTTCATCGACAGGAATATCTCCTAAAGTTAATGTACCATATGAAAATTCCTTAAGTTTAAGATTTACCTTATTGTCGGAAATTCTCGTCAATTCTATTTTTTTATCTGCAATAGTTTCATCAATCTCCATCACAGGTATTTTCAATGTTAATGAGCCAGTATAAGTACCAGCTACTTCCTTAGCATAATCTACTTTATCATCGTCATCATCGCTACAAGCTGTAAAAGCAAGACTTAATGAAAAAACAAACATCAATAAGCAAATAAGTTTTTTGTTCATAATTAGGAATTTTAATTAATAATAGAGTTAATTTGTGTCATGTCTATAATTTTGCTGATATAAAGGTAAGATTACTTACAGAGTCTTATCCTCATTTTTAACAAAAAAAGATGCACATCCCTAATTTTAAACGATTATTAACAATGCCTATTTTGAACTCAAGAACTCATCAATATGCTGAGCTGTCTTGCGCCCTGATGCGATGCTTGTTACCACTAGAGATTGACCGCTTACGCAATCTCCTGCTCCAAAGACCTTTGATATATTTGTAGCCCGATTCTTATCTGTCATTACATTACGGCGAACATCATCGGTTTTTATATCCAACTCTTGCAGTAAGCCTTCTTGTATAGGATGAACAAAGCCAAGGGCAAGAAATACAAGATCTACTTTATGAATCTCAGACGGTCCAACTTCTTTCATAACATGGCGACCATTTTCGTCTTTCTCCCAAGCCACTTCTACAAGTTCCACGGCTGTCAGCTTACCATCCTCTCCTATAAAGCGTTTAGTATTCAACGCCCAACGACGCTCGCAACCCTCCATGTGAGAAGAAGAAGTTTTCAGTACTACTGGAAATGGATTAGGCCAAGGATTTTCTATTTCTTCCAGCTTTGCGGGCTTAGGTAATATTTCTATTTGCAATACATTCGCTGCACCCTGACGATTCGCTGTACCGATACAGTCTGAACCCGTATCACCACCACCAATAACAAGTACATTCTTACCTTTGGCATCAATCACCTGATCGGCCGGAACAGATTCTTTTGCGATCAGCTTATTCTGC
Source organism: Dysgonomonas sp. UBA7630 (assembly GCF_002483985.1). Taxonomy (NCBI): domain Bacteria; kingdom Pseudomonadati; phylum Bacteroidota; class Bacteroidia; order Bacteroidales; family Dysgonomonadaceae; genus Dysgonomonas; species Dysgonomonas sp. UBA7630. Next base: position 126,613 of record NZ_DLIY01000015.1, on the reverse strand, counting down.
GCTGTAAGGTATTCCATAGCATAGTAAACACCTTTCAGCTCACGCCCTTCGACGGGAAGATTACGAGGCACTTGCGAGCCTATAGCCACACATACAGCATCATAATCTTTCAAGATATCTTTTCCTTTCACATCTTTTCCAATCTCTGTATTTACTACAAACTTAACACCCTCAGCCTCCATTAGCTTCAATCGGCGATCGATTATATTTTTATTCAGTTTAAAGTCAGGAATACCGAAACGAAGTAAACCTCCGATATGAGAGTTCTTCTCATACACTGTTACTTCATGACCTTTCTGATTTAGCTGATTAGCAACAGCAAGACCTGAGGGACCGGAGCCTATCACGGCTACTTTTTTACCCGTACGATGAGCCGGAACTTTAGGTTGAATAAATCCTTCCCCAAAAGCGTGCTCAAGAGCCGATGCTTCATTTTCACGGATAGTTACAGGTGCACGGTGTATAGAGAGCACACACGATTTTTCACATGGTGCGGGACAAATACGCCCTGTAAACTCAGGAAAGTCGTTTGTCTGCATCAACACTTCTGCTGCCAGTTTCCAATTTCCCTTATATATATATTCTTGCCATTCAGGCATCTTATTTCCCAGTGGACATCCCCAGTGGCAAAAAGGAATGCCACAGTCCATACAGCGCGACGCTTGTTCACGTCTATCTTCACTATTTAGTGTTTGTTCTACTTCACCAAAGTCGAGGATACGTTCCTGAGCAGGACGATATCCTGCGTCTTTTCTTTTTACTGTTAAAAATGCTTTTGGATTTCCCATGATTCGTACTCCTCCTTTTAATAATCAAATTCTACCTGTGCTATTTTTTTCTTAATAGCTTCCAATTTTTCATCTTGCAATACTTTCTTATACTCGATCGGAGTCACTTTCATAAATTTCTCCACTTCGGCATTCCAGTTATCAAGAATATATTTAGCCAGAGGACTATTTGTATAGTTATAATGGTTGGTTATCAACTGACGAAGTTCACGGCTATCGTAAGTATCTTCTATCAGTGTCAACTCTACCATTTGCATATTGCAATAGTAATCAAAATCTTCATCTATATTATATACATAAGCCACGCCGCCACTCATACCGGCAGCAAAGTTTCGTCCTGTTTTGCCGAGTACTACAGTACGGCCTCCTGTCATATATTCACAACAGTGGTCTCCTGCACCCTCAACAACAGCAACAGCTCCACTATTACGCACGCAGAAACGTTCCCCTACTCGTCCGTTAATGTATATTTCGCCCGATGTAGCACCATATAGCAATGTATTACCTGCAATGATATTTTCCTCAGGCTTAAATGTGGATGTTGCTGGAGGCACGATGATAATCTTACCACCCGACAAACCCTTACCTACATAGTCATTTGCATCACCTTCCAACTTGAAGGTTACACCATGCGCAAGAAATGCGCCAAAACTTTGTCCGGCCGAACCTGTGAATGTAAATTGTATAGTATCTTCAGGAAGACCCGCATTGCCATATTTCTTTGCAATCTCACCCGAAAGCATCGCTCCCACAGTACGATTCGTATTCTTTATTGTTTTGGTCATTACCGTTGGCATAGCTTTATCGATAGCCATACGAGAGGTAGTGATCAATGAAATATCGAGCGCATCATCCAACTTATGTTCCTGATTTTTTATATGATGAATCGCATTTTCTTTTGCTTCTACAGGAAAATACATCAAACGAGACAAATCTAGTTTTTCAACTTTCTTATTTGCATCACTCTTCATATATTTCAACAAATCGGCACGCCCTACCACCTCATCAAGCGATTTCACCCCTAAAGCAGCCAAATGTTCACGTACTTCTTCTGCTAAGAAGTTGAAATAATTGATAAGATACTCGCTACGCCCCATAAACTTCTTCCTAAGCTCTTCGTTTTGTGTAGCAACACCTACAGGACATGTATTTAAGTGACACTTGCGCATCATTATACATCCCAATACAATCAAAGCGCTTGTTGCAAAGCCAAACTCTTCAGCCCCAAGCATTGCCGCAACAATGATATCATGTCCGGTTTTTAGCTGACCGTCTGTTTGTAGATACACCTGACCGCGAAGCCCATTCAGGACTAAAGTTTGTTGAACCTCCGCTAAACCAATTTCTAAAGGAAGACCAGCATGCTTAATCGAACTTGCAGGACTTGCTCCTGTACCACCTTCACATCCGCTGATAACGATGCGATCCGCTTTAGCTTTGGCAACACCCGCAGCAATTGTACCCACACCACTCTCGGATACCAATTTCACACTAATCTGAGCAGCAGGATTTACGTTTTTGAGGTCAAATATCAATTGAGCCAAATCCTCGATTGAATATATATCGTGATGAGGAGGTGGCGAGATCAGAGAGATTCCGGGGATTGAGTGACGAGTCTTAGCAATGATCTTATCAACCTTAAAGCCCGGTAACTGTCCTCCTTCTCCGGGTTTTGCACCCTGAGCTATTTTTATTTGCAATTCATCTGCATTAACCAAATACTCTGTTGTAACACCAAAGCGACCGGAAGCAACTTGCTTGATAGAAGAACGGGCATTGGTTGCAAAACGTTCGGGCAACTCACCGCCCTCTCCGGTATTACTTTTACCGCCGATAGCATTCATCGCTACAGCCATTGCCTCATGAGCTTCACGACTGATAGAACCAAAAGACATGGCTCCTGTCACAAAGCGTTTTGTAATAGCGGATACAGGTTCTACCTCCGAAATATCAATCGGATTCTTAGATGGATCAAAATCTAAGAAATCACGCAAAAATATCTTTTCCGTTTTTTTATCAATAGAGTCGGTATATTCTTTAAACTTCTTATAGCTACCCAAACGTGTAGCCATCTGAAGATTCATTATCGTTTCAGGGTTCCATGCGTGATATTCACCATTGCGACGCCATGCGTATATGCCCTGACTTACTAGTGACGGATCGATAAAGTCACTCTCAAAAGCCTCATAAAAGGCCTCGATTGTATCGCTCGCTATGTCATTAATATCAATACCTTCGATCTTAGACGTAGTCCCTTTAAAGTACTTATCAATAACTCCGGTACTGATTCCCACAGCTTCGAATATCTGAGCACCAATATAGCTTTTCAGTGTAGAGATACCCATCTTGGACATGGTCTTCAACAAGCCTTTGTTTATAGACTTCACATAGTTCTTCATCGCAGTGTGAAAATCTAAGTGAATATCTCCTTTTTTAACAAGATCTTCTATCACAGCTAAAGCCAAATATGGATTCACGGCATTAGCACCATAACCAAATAATAAAGCGAAGTGCATCACCTCACGTGGTTCTGCCGATTCTACCACTATATCTATTTGCATACGTTTGCGGCGTTCGATCAGATAATGATGAACTGCCGACACAGCCAATAATGAAGGAATAGCGGCATTATCCGGATTTACTCCTCTATCGCTAAGTACTATATAGTTACTACCGCTATCCACAGCTTTTTCTGCATTGCGGCACATTTGTTCTATCGCTTTTTCCAGTCCGGCTCCACCTTGTTTAGGGTCGAATAGCATCGGTATGATTTCCGCCTTAAAGCCTTTATATCCAAGATGCACTAGCAAATCTAGCTCTCTGTTTGATAAAAAAGGATTCGATAGCCCAACCATCTTGGTGTGTTCCGGCATTGGTTCGAGTATATTTTTATGAAGTGAACCGATATATCCGGCAAGAGACATCACCAGTTCCTCACGAATAGGGTCGATCGGCGGATTTGTTACCTGAGCAAATAATTGGCGGAAATATGTAAATAAACGCTGTGGCTTGTTTGATAAAACAGCGACAGGCGCATCATTTCCCATGGATGCAGTAGGCTCTTTGCCTTCCACAGCCATTGGTGTCATTATCTTTTCTATATCTTCTTTATAGTATCCAAAAACTTTCAGCAGCTTATCGTAGTTATCCACGCTATATTTTGGTGCACGCCCCGAAGATATGTCATCCAATGAAATACGGTTCTTAGATAGCCATTCACGATAAGGATATGCTTTTGCAAGGTTTTCTTTCAGCTCTGCATCATATTGTATTGTTCCTTTTTCGGTATCTACCATTAGTATTTTACCGGGACGAAGGCGACCTTTTTCCTTTATTTCGGATGGCTCAAATGGTAATACTCCCATTTCGGAAGCAACGACCATAACGTCGTTATGAGTTATTAAATAACGGGCAGGGCGCAGACCATTACGGTCTAACAGTCCTCCGGCATAACGTCCATCCGAGAACAATAGTGTAGCCGGACCATCCCAAGGCTCCATAAACAAGCTATGGTATTCATAGAAAGCTTTCAAGTCGTCAGATATCGGATTCTGATCGTTCCACGATTCAGGAACCATCATTGCCATTGCATGAGGCAAGGATTTCCCTGACATGACAAGGAATTCCAATACATTATCGAATGACGCACTATCACTCATAAATGGCTGAACAATTGGCCATAAGTCGTTGATATTCCCTAGTAAATCTGATTTCAAGATGCTCTCACGAGCTTCCATCCACAAGCGATTCCCCTTTATCGTATTGATCTCACCATTATGAGCCACCATACGGAAGGGGTGTGCCAAATCCCATGTAGGGAAGGTGTTGGTACTGAAACGTGAGTGCACCAAAGCAATAGCACTTGTCAGATGCGGGTTCAGCAAATCGGGATAATAATGCCTCAGCTGCTCAGACGACAACATACCTTTATATATAAGGCGCTTTGTAGACAAGCTTACAATATAGAAAGCTCGCTTAGTCTCTAATGAGAATATTTTAGAGTTGAATATTTCTTTTTCTATTTTCTTACGGAGTAAATAGAGTTTGTGCTCTAATTCATCCTGAGAAAGGCCTTCTTCTCCGAGTACAAATATTTGTTTTATATGAGGCTCATTCGACTTTGCCATCTCTCCCAATATTTCACTATTGACAGGTACATCGCGAACAGCCAAAAGCTTCAAGCCTTCCTTATCTATATATTGCGTGAGAGTTATCATACACGATTCCATCTCAGCCTCACCTTTCGGCAAGAAGACCAATCCGGTTCCGTAGTGCCCTTTCTCGGGGACAGGTATCCCCTGTAGAAGTATAAACTCGTGCGGTATTTGTAACATAATACCGGCACCATCACCGGTTTTATTATCGGCGTTTTCTGCTCCACGGTGAGTCATGTTCTCCAATACACGGAGACCATTCTCAACGATAGCATGTGATTTTGCACCCTTCATATGCAACACCATACCTACCCCACACGCATCGTGTTCGTAGTTTGGGTCATATAGTCCGTGCTGTATTGCTGATCTTAAATCTTGCATAGTCAATAGTTGATATGTGAATGAAAGAATTTTCGGGTTCTATCCTAATTTATTTACAATGACAAATGTACGAATTTCGCTTTAATAAATTTTCTTTTTGATTTAAAAATGCACATTTTTAATAAAAAATCTATATTTAATCGATTTTATTTAACAAAAGAACATAAAAAGAAACAAATTAAAGACCCCGAAATAAATAATTCAGCTTGTTTTATTTCATATTTATACTCACAATATCAAAGTCTGTATAAAAAAAAGAAATCCCGACTCGTTAGAGATCGGGACTTCTTTTCTTTATAATGTTTAATTATCGTATAAACAATAATTCTCTATATTTAGCCAATGGCCACATTTCATTATCAACAATCAATTCAAGCTTGTCGATATGATAGCGGATTTCGTCCAAATACGGAGCTACATTATCATGATAAGCAACAGCTTTCTCACGTTCACTCTCAATGTTATTAGCCGCTTTACGAGCATCTATCATTTCATGAACTTTTGCGTTCACGGCATTTACATGCGTAGATACTTTTTCTATCAAACGGATTTGCTCTGCACCAAGAGTCTTGTAGTCATCAGAGATGTCTTTTAGCTTAGAAACATTTGTCAACAATATAGATTGGTATGAAATCGCTACAGGAATAATATGATTTAAAGCCAAATCACCTAATACACGCGATTCTATCTGGATTTTCTTTGTGTACATTTCCCACTTCACCTCGTTACGAGCATGAAGCTCTACTTCAGATAAAATACCAGCAAATGTTTTGATGCTTTGTTTTGAAGTATAGCTATCATAGATAATAGGAACGCTTGTTTCGCAATCCAATTTACGTTTTTTAGCTTCTGCTTTCCATTCTTCGCTATATCCATTACCATTGAAACGGATAGAACGAGATTCTTTGATATATTTCTTCAATACTTCGTAAAGAGCCTCTTCTTTCGATTTACCTTTACTGATTAGTGCGTCAACTTCGTCTTTAAACACTCTTAGCTGTTCTGCAACAGAAGCATTCAAGGCTGTCATAGCAGAAGCACAGTTAGCAGAAGAACCCACAGCACGGAACTCGAATCGGTTTCCTGTGAATGCGAATGGAGAAGTACGGTTACGGTCTGTATTATCCAAAAGGATTTCAGGAATTTGACCTACACCCAAGCTAATCTGCTTTTTGTTGTCAACAACGATAGCATCTTTTACAGAACTCTTCTCAAACTTATCAAGAATATCGCTAACCTGAGTACCCAAGAATACCGATATGATAGCAGGAGGAGCTTCGTTTGCACCAAGACGGTGAGCATTTGTAGCTGAAGATATTGAAGCTTTCAACAAGCCGTTATTCTTATAAACAGCAGCCAAGATATTCACCACAAATGTTATAAAACGAAGGTTTTCAACTTTATCCTTACCCGGAGAAAGAAGGTTGATTCCTGTATTAGTAGCTAGAGACCAGTTGTTATGCTTACCCGAACCGTTGATTCCTTTGAATGGTTTTTCGTGGAATAAGATACGGAAAGAGTGCTTACGCGCCACCTTATCCATTACAGACATAACCAAAAGGTTGTGGTCTACAGCAAGATTACATTCTTCATATATAGGAGCCAGCTCAAACTGATTTGGAGCTACTTCGTTGTGACGAGTTTTTACAGGAATACCCAAAGCATATGCTTCGTACTCAAGCTCTTTCATAAAACGTTGAACACGTTCAGGGATTGAACCAAAGTAGTGGTCTTCCAACTGCTGATTTTTTGCACTTTCGTGACTCATCAAGGTCCTTCCTGTCAAAGCCAAGTCTGGACGAGCCATAAACAAGTCTTCGTCAACAAGGAAATACTCCTGTTCCCATCCAAGGTTAGATATTACCTTTGTTACATCTTCATTAAAATACTGAACTACACCTGTTGCAGCTTTATCTACCGCAGCAAGAGCTTTAAGCAAAGGAGTCTTATAGTCAAGAGCCTCACCTGTATATGAGATAAAGATAGTAGGAATACACAATGTTTCACCTACAATAAATGCAGGAGATGATGGATCCCAAGCAGAATAACCACGGGCTTCGAATGTATTACGAAGGCCTCCCGACGGAAAACTTGAAGCATCAGGCTCTTGCTGAGCAAGAAGCTTTCCTTCAAATTCTTCAATCAGTCCACCATTACCATCATGTTCAACAAAAGCATCATGCTTTTCGGCAGTACCGTCTGTCAACGGATGAAACCAGTGAGTATAGTGTGTTACACCATTTTCCAGAGCCCACATACGCATTCCGGCTGCAACATGCTCTGCCAGATTACGATTTACAGATTGTCCTTTTTCAATTGCATCATTAAGCGCTTTAAAAGTTTCTTTCGAAAGATATTTGGTCATAGCTTTACGATTGAACACCTTTTCCCCGTAATACTCTGAAGTTTTACTTTTAGGTTTCTCTACCTCAAGAGGCTTTCGCTCTGAGGCCAGTGCTACTGCTTTAAAACGTAACTTTGTCATAAATTTACTTTTATTGAGTTTATATAGGATTTATCAAATAGAAATCTTTTTTAATCGACCAACAGCCTCTTTGGTATTTTCTAAAGTACCAAACGCCGTTAACCTTAAATAGCCTTCTCCACTAGGGCCAAAACCAACACCGGGAGTTCCTACAACATGTAGATCATTCAATAGATAATCGAAGAATCCCCACGAAGTCATTCCTTTTGGAGTTTTTACCCAAATATAAGGAGAGTTTACACCACCATATACTTGCAATCCTTCGGAAGCGAGACCCTCACGAATGATCTTTGCATTATTCATATAATAGTTGATGATATCTTTTATCTGCTTTTTACCTTCGGCAGAAAAACAAGCCTCGGCTGCACGTTGAATAATATATGGAACACCGTTAAACTTAGTAGTATGGCGTCTGTTCCACAATTTATTATAAGAAATCTTTTCTCCGGTTTTGGTGTATCCCATCACAGTTTTAGGCACAACCGTATAAGCACAACGAGTACCTGTAAATCCGGCAGTTTTGGAGAAACTACGAAACTCGATAGCCACTTCTCGTGCCCCCTCTATCTCGTATATACTATGAGGAACATCACTTTCGGTAATAAATTCTTTGTAAGCACCATCAAATAGGATAAGCACCTTATTTTGGAGAGCATAATCAACCCATACTTTCAATTGATCTTTCGTCAAAGTAGTACCTGTAGGGTTGTTAGGATAACACAAGTAAACGATGTCTACTTTCTCTGTCGGCAATGACGGAATAAAGTCATTCTCTGATGTACATGGAATATAAACAAGCTTATTCCATTTGCCATTTGCCTGCAACTCACCCGCACGGCCAGCCATTACGTTTGTATCTACGTAAACAGGATAAACAGGGTCTGTAACAGCAACAATATTATCAAGACCAAGAATATCTCCTATATTACCTGTATCACTTTTAGAGCCATCGCTTACAAATATTTCGTCAGCAGAAATATCCAAGCCACGTGCTTTATAATCATTTTCTACAATTGTATTTACCAAAAAGTCGTACCCTTGTTCAGGTCCGTATCCTCTAAAAGTAGATGCATTCGCCATTTCATCTACAGCGGCATGCATTGCGTTTATTATCGCCGAAGGTAGAGGTTTTGTAACATCACCGATTCCCAAACGAATAACATTGGCTTCAGGATGGGCGGCCTTAAATTCATTTACTTTTTTTGCAATATCCGAGAACAAATAACTTCCCGGTAGTTTAGTATAATTTTCGTTTATGAATGCCATTTTTATATATTAATAATTTCGGGTTCTTCTGTTATATGGCCGCAGCATTAAAAAATCTCTCCTTCAAAAACTGTCACAGCCTCACCGGTCATATACACGTGATTATTTTGCTCATCCCATTCTATCTCGAGATCTCCGCCTATCAGGTGAATCGTTATTTTACGGTCGCAATATCCGTTCAGGATGGCAGCAACAGCCGCAGCACAGGCTCCTGTACCACAAGCCAGAGTCTCTCCTGCCCCACGTTCCCACACTCGCATATTCAACGTTTTGCGATCAACGACTTCAATGAACTCAGTATTTGTTTTTCGAGGGAATATTGGATGTTTTTCAAATTTAGGTCCTATTACAGGCAAATCAAGCTCTTTTATTCCTGTTGTAAAAACAACCGCATGAGGGTTCCCCATCGATACGCAAGATATTTCCCACATTTTGCCATCGATATCCAACGGGAAATTAAGTACAGGTTCTTTATCCACCTTCACCGGAATTTGCACAGGATCAAGGATCGGCTCACCCATATCCACTGTCACCTTACGAGCTTTTTCGTCTCCTTCCAGTAAAGTTATATATTTAACGCCGGCTTTTGTTTCCAGCGCAATTTCCTTTTTTGTTGTCAATCCGTTGTCATATACATATTTCCCTACACAACGAGAAGCATTACCACACATCTCGGCTTCAGAACCATCGGAATTGAACATCTGCATTCTAAAATCTGAATTCTCAGATGGCAATATAAGCACTAAACCATCCGAGCCAATACCAAAATTACGATTGCTAAGGCGGATTGCTAATGCTGAAGGATTTTCTATCTCCTGAACAAATCCGTTCATATAGATATAATCATTGCCCGCGCCGTGCATTTTGGTGAATTTCAACTTCTTCATCCTCTATATTTCGTCTTTTTTACTTTATCTTTTCAAGGGACAAATTTCATACAAATTATTCGTTTTTGCAAGAAATCCATAACATTTTTTCATCTTTAATAAAACAAAAAAATCTTTTTGTTTTATTTTCAACTTAAAAACAAAACATAAAGACATTATGAAGGTTTAATTGATTTACAAATGATAGGTTTATATTTAATATCACGTCTCTTTAATGCTCTTTACAAAAATTCTGCAACAAAATACTTCTCACACAACACGCTTTTCAACTATATGCCACTATTCCGCTCGAATCAAAACTTAATTTCGAAATAAAAACAATCACGATAATCAATTGTTTTTCATTTCTCTTATTTTACGGATAAGAATAAAACAAAAAGGAGGCAACCGCCTCCTTAAAATATATTATTTATCATACGCTTCTGCATGAACAGCCTTCACCGCCCTACCTGACGGATCAACTCTATTCTTGAAAGACGCATCCCACTCCAGTGCCACAGCCGTACTACAGGCGACGGACGGAACGGACGGAACCGTATGAGCAGCCGAAGCTGATGGAAAATGTTCTTCAAACATTGTACGATACCAATACTCTTCCTTTGACATTGGAGGATTGATCGGAAAACGCTCCGAAGCATGCATCATTTGCTTATCCGAAACTTTCTTTTCAGCCATTTCCTTCAACGAGTCTATCCAATTGTAGCCAACTCCGTCAGAAAATTGCTCTTTTTGCCTCCAAGCAACACTTTCAGGCAAATAATCCTGAAATGTTTTTCTTAATATATATTTTTCTATTTTACCATTACCACACATTTTATCCTGAGGATTTAAACGCATAGCAACGTCCATAAATTCTTTATCAAGAAAAGGCACACGCCCCTCTACACCCCATGCAGCCAACGACTTATTTGCACGCAAGCAATCGTACAAATGCAATCGATCCAACTTCCGTACAGTTTCTTCATGAAAGGCCTTTGCATCGGGAGCTTTATGAAAATATAAGTAACCACCAAACAATTCATCTGCACCTTCGCCGGAAAGCACCATTTTCACTCCCATCGATTTTATAAAACGAGCCAACAAATACATAGGGGTAGATGCGCGAACGGTAGTAACATCATAGGTTTCGATATGATAAATCACATCGCTGAGAGCGTCAAGAGCCTCTTCGACCGTGAAATTTATTTCATGATGCACCGTTCCGATATATTCTGCCACCTTTTTTGAGGCCACCAAGTCCGGAGAATCTTTCAACCCAACAGCAAATGAATGCAATTCAGGCCACCAAGCTTCGGTCTGGTTATCATCCTCTATTCTACGAGCTGCATATCGTTTTGCAATAGCTGATATTATAGACGAATCCAATCCCCCTGAAAGTAAAACACCATAAGGAACATCCGACATCAATTGACGATGCACAGCGCTCTCTAAAGCTACTCTCAATTCATTTTCATCAGATTCATTATCTTTTACATTGTCATACTCCATCCAGTCACGTTTATACCAACGTTTCAATTCATTCCCCTCGACACTACACATATAATAACCAGGTAAGAATTCCTGCACGTTGGGACAAACACCTTCCAAAGCCTTTAATTCGCTTGCCACATAAAATTGTCCGTGATCGTCATACCCCATATAAAGAGGAATTATACCCATATGGTCACGCCCAATAAGACAAATATCATTTTCAACATCATAAAGCGCAAAAGCAAAGATGCCATTTAAATCTTCAAAGAGACCAACCCCTTTATCTTTATACAAAGCCAGAATTACTTCGCAGTCTGAATGTGTAAGAAATTCGTAGTCGGGATAGCGACTTCTTATTTCTTTGTGATTGTAGATCTCACCATTGACAGCCAAAACCAAATTACCATCTTTGCTATAAAGAGGTTGTTTACCAGAGTCTACTCCTACAATAGACAATCTTTCGTGAGCAAGAATAGATTTCTCACCACAATATATCCCTGACCAATCCGGACCACGGTGACGGATTTTTTTTGCCATACGAAGAACTTGCCCCCGCAAAACGCTTATATCTTGTATTAAATCAAAAGCTCCTACAAATCCACACATATATTTATCACCTGTTTTGTTTAAAATTTGAACAGTCTGGCAAATTTATATCATTTTATTCGTAAATAAAAAATAAATAAGACTTTTTGTTAATAAAAAACACTATTAAATCTCATTATGACAACGAAACTAAAAATACAACAAACTAAACACTTTTGTTAATTTCGGTTTTAAAATCTTATAAAAAGCGTGAGCTATATATAATTAAGTAAAATATGTATATATTTGCACCACAAATATTTGCATAACGAACACATTACAATGAAGAATTTCATACTATCCTTTACAATTTTACTGACCACCTGCACTTTGATGACATCATGCGGAGACAACGAGGTGGAAGCTGTAACCTTACAGGGCGAATGGCTAATGCGCGAGCAGACAATAAAAACATCCGATTCCAACTTTGACAATATGCTAAATACTGTTTTCAGTCTGGACTTAAAAGAGAATCAAACAACCAGAGCTTTTACTGAATTAAATGTAAAAACTACAATCAGAAAAAAAGGATCTTCGGGCTCTGACGGACTTATCAGTGAGTCTACCGACGCATACGAGGTTAAAGGAGACTCTATATTTATACAAAGTTCATTGCATGGAGGCACAGCGGCTAGTAAATATCTTATAACGCCCAACACCCTCACTACTTACCGTAAAGTAACCTCACAAGACATTAGAAACATCGTTACCATCATGGGAGTAGATCCCGCAACAATCCCTAATGACTTGACAGGTGAATTAAAAATCAAAGAAATACGATAATCTTTTCCACAAATATTTTATTTTTTAGTAGAGATTAATTATCTTTGCCACCCGATTGCTAATAGGCTAACAAGAAACTGTATATAAAACGGTTCGCCTCAGGCACATAACCTGTAAATAACAAAACAGATGTACGTAATTGTAGACATTCAAGGACAACAAATGAAAGTTGAAAAAGACCAAAAGTTGTTTGTTCATAGAATCAATGCAGAAAATGGCTCAACAGTTGAGTTCGATAAAGTATTATTAGTTGACAACGGCGGCACAGTAACAGTAGGTACACCGACTGTAAATGGCGCAAAAGTAGTTCTTGAGGTTGTTTCTCAAGCAAAAGGTGATAAAGTTCTTATTTTCCACAAGAAAAGAAGAAAAGGACACCGTAAACTAAACGGTCACCGTCAACAATTTTCAGAAGTTATAGTAAAAGAAATTATTGCTTAATCAGTTAAAAACAGAAGACAATGGCACACAAGAAAGGTGTAGGTAGTTCGAAAAACGGCCGTGAATCGGAAAGTAAACGATTGGGCGTTAAAGCATTTGGTGGAGAAGTTGTAAAAGCAGGAAACATCATAGTTCGTCAGAGAGGAACGACTCATCATCCGGGAGAAAATGTAGGTATTGGTAAAGACCATACATTATTTGCTCTTGTAGATGGTACAGTGGTTTTCCGCAAAAAAAGAAACGACAGATCATTTGTTTCTGTACTTCCTAAAGCAGAAGCTTAAGAAACAAGTTTAAAACATAGAGAAAGCAGTCTGAGTATCAGGCTGCTTTTTTTTGTTTATATAACTGATAATCTTCCATCATCCGATGATTCCTACTCATAAATAATGAAAAAATGACATAAATATCATTATTACTTGGTATTGTATACATTTCTTGGTTGTTATTACTTTGTAAACAGAAAATTAGATATTTAATCATTTTAAATTTATCAGAATGTCAAAAATAGGAATATACTACGGCTCAACAACAGGCAATACACAAGAAGTAGCGGAAGAAATAGCAAAAAAACTGGAAGTAAGCAAGGCTGACTTACATGATGTAGCAAAGGCGAATACAGACTTTTCAGCTTACGATGTAATATTATTCGGTTCTTCAACATTAGGATTAGGTGACCTTCAAGACGATTGGGAGTACTATATCGACAAAGTAAAGGCTGCCGATCTGAATGGCAAAAAAGTAGCCCTGTTTGGATGTGGTGATTCATCTTCGTATAGCGATACATTTGGCGACGCCTTATCAAAAATATACAGTGTAATAAAGAGTAAAGGTTGCCAGCTAATCGGTAAGGTAAGCACAGAGGGATATACTTTCGACAGTTCTGAATCTGTTGTTGATGGCGAATTTATTGGTTTGCTCATCGATAACGACAACGAGTCGAACCTTACAGATCAACGCATTGCAATTTGGACAGAAGACCTTAAAAAAGCAATTTAACAAAGTAAATCAATATGCGTGTTTTCTTTCACCTGATTTACGAATACAAAAAAGGGGTGCGCAGCTTAGTACTGTGTACACTACCCGGAGAATATGAAGATAAAGTCAGATGGAAATTGGGAAAAAACTCGATTAATTATAAAATAAGCCATCTGAAAAACGGTAATATAAATGTCTTTTTCGGCAAAGAGGAATGCCTCTTAGTAGCCAACGCAATATGTGGAGACAAACCGTTGAACTTATTAACACCTGAAGAAGATTTTATATTAGGAATATTATTAGGATATAGTGTCTGTGAACAATGCAACAGATACAGCAAGAGACAAAAGAAAAGTATTAATACACTTTGTTTGGCATAACTTTTCTATTGGATAGTTTTTTTAGTTGATCTAGATCCTCGCAGACGTGATGTCAGTGAGGATTTTTCATTTTTACACACAACTATTATCTTATTATATACAAGCTTTCCACAAATAATATTTACGAATACTGAAGTAGAAAAAGTGACAAGATAAAGGGAAGTAAAATGTGTCACTTTTGTCACCTTTTAACAAAAAAAAAGATGATAAACAAAGAGCAAAATAAAAATATAATAAATTATATATCATAACATTAACAACCAAAAAGAAATAAAAAAACAACAAAAAGACTGCTTTTTTGTTATCTTATATATACAATAATAAACTCACTACTATTTTAACCATAATTTATGACAGATTTATTTAATATACGAAGAGATTTTACTTTAAAAACACTAGACGAGAGCGATGTCCTATCCGACCCAATGGATATGTTCGAACAATGGCTTAACGAAGCTATTATAGCGAAAGCACTTGAACCAAATGCGATGAATCTGGCAACAGCAACTCCCGATGGGAAACCATCTTCGCGTATGATACTACTCAAGCAGATTAAACCACAAGGATTCGTTTTTTTTACTAATTATGATAGCAAGAAAGCTTATCAAATTACACTAAACAAGTACTGTGCCTTAACTTTTGTTTGGAATGAATTGGAAAGACAAGTAAGAATAGAAGGTATTGTTGAAAAAACCTCAGATGCAGAATCAGACTCTTACTTCGAAGTCCGTCCGGCAAAGAGCAAGTTGGGAGCTTGGGCATCACCCCAAAGCCGTGCAATACCCGACAGAAAATACTTGGAAGGACTTATAAATGAATATGAATCTAAGTTTAAAGACAAAAATATAGTCCGTCCTCAAAACTGGGGAGGATATATTGTTAAACCTTATCTTATCGAATTCTGGCAAGGACGTAGCAACAGACTGCACGACAGAATACAATATGTGCTTGAAGATGGAGTTTGGGAAGTTGAGCGTCTCGCGCCATAAGTTAAAATAGATATACTACAATATCTATGCATTAAGCTCCGAGAAGAAAAAATATTTTATCAGATATTATAGAAGGTTTGATTATTAATTTCTATTTTTACGCTGATACTATAATCATTATGCCTAAAAGTGAAAAGATATTATAATATTTGTTCGTTTCAATAATTATTTTTAGTATTGTATTCGTTAACACCAATATAGAGAATGCCAGTAAGATAAAATAACACTCCTCATTATTTTACATAAACTTATATTTATTCTGGCTCAGGTATCCGGAAAAGGACAACGAATAAAATAAATAATTACATATACTTTAATTTACTATAATTATGGAAACAACAGTAAAACTTTATTCCTTAACTTACAAAGAGATTAAAACATATTTGTTTGCATTGTTATTCGTTGTCGGAAACATTGCACTTCCTCAGATATGCCATTTGATACCTGGTGGAGGCTTAACCTGGCTTCCTATCTACTTTTTCACGCTGATAGCAGCGTACAAATACGGCCTACGGGTTGGTTTGTTAACTGCAATATTATCTCCGCTTATCAATAGTGTTTTATTTGGAATGCCTCCGGTGGCTTTACTCCCTGCCATACTAATCAAGTCTACCTTATTAGCAGGAGCTGCGGCTTATGCAGCACATCGACTCGAAAAAATTTCTCTATTAGGAATAATTGCCGCTGTTTTGACATATCAGATAGCAGGTACATTGATAGAATGGGCTATCGTAAAAGATTTCTTTACAGCAGTACAAGATTTCCGTATTGGTATTCCGGGAATGATAATACAAATATTCGGGGGGTACGCTTTATTGAAAGCTATCGCTAAAATATAAGATACAAAATGTCTGATAACAAGTCTTTTTCGGAAGTATTAGAACGCTTCCGCGACATTGCTTTTCATGAAAGCTTCGATATGATTGTCGCTATCGCTAATGGAGGCATAATACCTGCTGCTATTCTCAATCAAAGACTAAATATCGATATCCATCTGTTAAAAATAAACCTACGCGACGCTTACCAAAAGCCCAAATATGAAAGTCCGCAATTGATGGCTCCCATCGGCTTCGACTTCAAAGGCAAATCTATATTGCTGGTAGAAGATAGAGTGAAGACGGGCGCATCTCTAGCGTTGGCATGTAAGTTGCTCGAAGGTGCCAGACTAGTTAAAACATTCGCGGTAAACGGAAAAGCTGATTATGCCCTATATGATGAAGATTGCTTCAAGTTTCCGTGGCTATTATAAAAATGAATGAAGAAAACAATTAGTGCCATTGCTTCTGTTTTATTATTTGCCCAGCTTACTTATGCCATAGACAACAATCCGATTTCAATCCCTAAAGATTCTATCCAATTAGGAGATGTTATCGTCACCGGGACACGTCCGGCTGTAAATATCAATAATCTCCCGATGAGTGTAAGCATAGTGGGAAGTAAACAAATCGAGAGTCGGTTTGAACAATCATTACTGCCTATTATTACAGAGGAAGTACCGGGCTTGTTCGTTACTTCACGAAGCATTATGGGCTACGGTGTTGCAGCAGGATCTGCCGGAGGTATGACAATACGTGGTATAGGCGGAAGCCCTACCACACAAATGCTGATGTTAATAGACGGACACCCACAATATATGGGATTGATGGGACATCCTCTAGCCGATTCGTATCAGTCATTAATGGCAGAACGAGTAGAAGTTGTGCGTGGACCAGCCTCCGTTTTGTACGGATCGAATGCAATGGGTGGTGTCATCAACATTATAACTAAGAAGCAACTGCAAGATGGGGTGAAGACAAAGGTTAGAGCCATGTATGGCTCATACAACACACTCAGTACAGAGGCGAACAATGCTATCCGTTCGGGTAAGTTCAGCAGCTACGTATCTTTAAGCTACAACCGTTCGGACGGACAGCGAGAAAACATGGATTTTGAGCAATATAGCGGATATGCAAAAGTCGGTTATGATTTCACTACTAACTGGAAAACATTTATAGATCTTGATTTGACTAATTTCAAAGCATCAAACCCCGGAGCAGTGAATAGTCCTGTCATCGATAATGATGCCGATATTACCCGTGGAGTAACATCATTCTCTCTTGAAAACAACTACGAGAGAACATCAGGAGCTCTTAAACTCTATTACAACTTCGGCTCGCACAAGATCAATGACGGGTATCCGCCTACAGAAGAAGCCAAAGATTATAGATTCAGGTCGAACGATAAGATGGTAGGTATTACCCTCTACCAAAACTACAGCTTCTTTAAAGGAAACCAAACAACCGCAGGGTTCGATTTTCAGCATTTCGGAGGGCATGCATGGAACAGATTTCTGGATAACAGAGAAGATGCAGACATAGCCAAGAAAAGCATAAATGAGGTTGCAGGATATATAAACTTCCAGCAAACACTGGCTTCTAAAGTAGTACTGAATGCCGGGATAAGAGTAGATCATCATGCTATAACCGGGACAGAATATATTCCACAAGCCGGAGTGAGTTACATAGCTACAGAGAATACCATAATAAAAGGAATCGTAAGCAAGGGTTTCCGCAATCCTACTATACGCGAAATGTACATGTTCCCTCCTCAGAATCCCGACTTAAAAGCCGAGCGATTGATGAATTACGAAATATCAGCATCTCAAAAGTTACTTAACAGAGCATTAAATTTTGATCTGAGCTTGTATAATATAGATGGGAGTAATAGCATACAGACTGTGATGGTAAACAACAAGCCATTGAATGTAAATACAGGAAAGATAAAAAATTATGGGCTGGAATTTGCAACCCAATATAGAATAGCCCCACATGTAAATCTGTCTGCAAACTACAGCTTCTTGCATATGAAATATAAAGTTCTGGCATCTCCCGAACACAAGTTATATGCAGGGGTAAACTATTCGTATAACAAATGGATGTTATCTACAGGTATTCAGTTTATAGATGGGCTATATACCGTGCTTGAGAACAAAAAGACAAATACAGAAGCAAAGAAAGAAACATTTACTCTATGGAATATCAGAGCAGCTTACAAGCCTATAAGTATGCTGGAAATATTTGCAAGAGGAGAAAACCTTCTGGCTCAGAAATATGAAATAAATGCAGGATACCCCATGCCTAGAGCAACAGTGTTTGGTGGTGTCAATTTAAGATTTTAAAATAAGGTTTTATTAAATAAAGATTAACTATGGACAGACGAAATTTTCTAAGAGCAATAGCCATCACCGGTGCTGCAGCAACAATAAAGACAAGCGCAGGTATGGACGTACTGGCCCAAACGCTTGAAAACACTCAGACAGGTAAGCCGGTGGATATGGTAGCCGTAATGGGCGGAGAGCCTGACGCTATGTTTAAACGTGCCATCTCAGAACTGGGAGGTATGGGTAAATTTATAAAGAAAGGATATAAAGTTGTAGTTAAACCTAACATTGGATGGGACAAAGCTCCCGAGCTTGCCGGAAATACAAACCCTAAGCTGGTCAGCGAGATTGTTAAACAGTGCTTTGCTGCCGGAGCTAAGGAAGTTACGGTATTTGATCACACCTGTGACGACTGGCTCAAATGCTACAAGAATAGCGGTATAGAAGCTGCTGCAAAGGCCGCCGGCGCAAAGGTTGTACCTGCTCATGAGGAGTCATACTACAAAAGTGTGTCGTTGCCTAACGGTGTTACCCTGCAAAGCACAAAGATACATCAAGCCATTCTGGACTGTGATGCATGGATCAACACGCCTGTACTCAAACATCATGGTGGAGCGAATCTCACTATCTCGATGAAAAACTATATGGGCATTGTATGGGATAGAAGAATATTTCATGCAAGCGGACTGCAACAATGCATTGCTGACGTGTGTACATATTCTAAAAAACCGGTATTGAATGTAGTGGATGCATACCGTATCGTGAAAACCAACGGGCCTCAGGGAAGATCGGCATCCGATGTGGTAACGACAAAGGGATTGTTCGTATCACAAGATATTGTTGCAGTAGATACTGCCGCTACTAAATTCTTTGGTCAGGTACGAGAGATGCCACTCGACCATGTAGGTCACTTGGCTAACGGACAAAAGCTAAAACTGGGAACAATGGATATTGAAAAACTGAACATCAAGAGAATAAAAATATAATTAAACTATAACTATCATCAAATGCTTAAGTACTTGCGAGTAGGGATATCTATTGTGATATTCACTCTCATAACATTCTATTTTCTGGACTTTGCAGCCTTACTACCTGAAAGTTTTCACGGGTTAGCCCAGATACAACTAGTTCCCGCAATACTGGGAGGTAGTTTGATTATTCTTCTTTTTTTAGCTATCCTAACCTTACTTTTCGGGCGCATCTACTGCTCGTCTATATGCCCAATGGGAATTTATCAGGACATCGTAAGCTGGTTTTCTAAACGACGCTTATTCTCAAAGAAAAAGAAACGCTACAATTACAGTAAAGCAAAAAACATTCTTCGCTGGAGTGTTCTCGCTGCGACAATTATTACCTTCTTCGCCGGATTCCCTATCCTACTTGGATTAATCGATCCTTACAGTGCATGGGGAAGAATTATCTCGAATGCATTCCGCCTGGTTTATATGGGTGGCAACAATGTTTTAGAATCTATTTTTACAAGCTTTGGTAATTATACTTTCTACAAAGTGGAAATAGTCATGCTTAGCCTATTTTCTTTTGTTGTGGCGTTGATTACATTCTTTACTATCGGCTTTTTTGCTTGGAGATATGGAAGAACATATTGTAACACCATCTGTCCTGTAGGCACAGTATTGGGTTTCTTAAGCAAGTTTTCCTTATTTAAAATCAGGATAGACGAGAGCTTGTGCAATAGCTGTGGTTCATGTGCTACGAAATGTAAGGCTTCGTGTATCGACAGCAAAAATCACACTGTAGACTATACTCGTTGTGTAGATTGTTTCAATTGTTTAAGCAGTTGCTCAAAGAATGCACTTGCGTTCTCTCCATCCTTCAAGAAAAAACGTGGGACAACAGAGGAAGCAAATAGTAAAACAGATAAAAATAAAAGACAATTCCTTTTTGCCGGACTCACCACAGCGATAGCAGTTCCTGCTGCGTATGCCCAAAACAAAGCTGCCGAGTTGATCGGTAATGATAAGTACATCCGTAAGAATGCGATTTGTCCTCCGGGTGCGGTAAGTGCAGAACATTTACTAGAGCACTGTACGGCATGTCATCTTTGCATCAGCCGATGCCCGTCAAAGGTTATCAAGCCTGCCTTTATGGAATATGGATTAGGAGGTATGATGCAACCTATGATGAACTACGACAAAGGTTTTTGCAACTACAATTGTACTGTTTGCTCTGATGTTTGTCCAAGTCAAGCTCTAAAATCACTTACGATGGAAGAAAAACACATGACTCAAATTGGTCGTGTTACTTTTCACGAAGATATATGTATAGTCCATACCGAAGGGACAAATTGCGGAGCCTGTGCAGAACACTGCCCTACTCAAGCCGTAACGATGATCCCATACGAAGGTCACGAAGGTTTGACCATCCCATTCATCACCCCTGACATCTGTGTTGGTTGTGGCGGCTGCGAATATATTTGTCCTGTTCGCCCATACAGAGCAATATACGTGGAAGGAAACAAGGAGCACAAACAGCGTAAAGCTTTCAAAGAAGAAAAGAAAGAAGATGTTGTCATTGATGGCTTTGGTTTCTGATTCCAATTCGAAAAGATTGGAAAACATTTTCAACCTCAATAATAATCAACAAAAGCATTGAAAGCACAGAACTGATTCTGTGCTTTTTATGTTCTAATGCAATCGTTTGCAAATCATTTTCATAAAAAAACAATCCTCTAAAGCCATAGTATCATACTTTAATATGTAGTTTTGTTTAGCAGATATACTCTTTTGCATAAAAAGACCATTAATCTATAACCATAAAAACTGCAACATGAAAATAAAGTTACATATCGACTATCATACTGTCTGGGGACAAAATATCTATGTCTGCGGATCTTGCCCCGAGTTAGGCAACTGGGACGAGAAGAAGGCTCTGAAAATGACATGTATCTCTTCAAGTGAATGGATTGTTGACTTCGAAACAAATGATACATCTATAGAATATCGCTATACTGTAAAAGAAAATGAAATAGTTACCGCACAAGAGTGGGGAGATCCTCATACGTTATTGTTGGAGGCAAGCAAGACTTTCGATGTATTGGATTCATGGCGTGGAGTTCCATCTCAGAGATATCTTTATACTTCAGGTTTTTCGGAAAGCTTTTTCCATCATGATAATGCTTTAAAATTGAAGTATTACAAAAAAACTATTCTACTGAAGGTAAATTGCCCGTATATAAAGAAAAATCAAACAATGATTCTTTCGGGTTCGTCAAAAGCTTTAGGCGAATGGAATATTGAAAAGGCCATATACCTTACTCCTGCTAATTTTGGAGAATGGCAAGTAGCAATCAATGCATCTTCAATAAAAACTCCCCAGGAGTATAAATTAGCTATATACGATAATTCAGAGAAAAAGATAATTCATTGGGAAAAGGGCTCAAACAGAGTGCTCTCTCCCATCACCGAAAAGGAAGATACAGTAAGAGTAGAGGCACTTGACTATCGTCACGAATGGATGAGTTGGAAAGCTGCCGGAGTATCTATCCCTGTATTCTCGCTACGGTCAAACGATAGCTTTGGGATAGGTGAATTTTCCGATCTCAAAAAAATGATTGATTGGTCTACCCTTACAGGGCAGAAAATCATACAAATATTACCGATCAACGATACTACAATCACGCACACGTGGATCGATTCGTACCCATATAATGCGATATCAATTTATGCCCTCCACCCTATCTATTTAGGCTTAAAGAGCTATCCTCTTAAGGATGAGAAATTATATAAGAAATACGAAAGTGAAGCTAAAGAGCTAAATGCATTAAAAGAAATAGACTATGATAAGGTTCTAGCCCTTAAGTCGTCATATATAAAAGATTTATTTAAAGAGATCGGAACATCAACCCTCAAAAGTAAAGACTATCTCACTTTCTATAAGCAAAATGAAGAATGGCTGTTCCCTTATGCTTGTTTTTCATACTTCCGTGACGTGTACAAAACGGCAAATTTCTCTTTATGGAAAACCCAAAACTCTTTTGATAAAAAGAAATTAACTGCATTTATAAAATCAAATAAAGAAGCAAAAGAAAGCGTAGAGATGCTTTGCTTTACTCAATATCTGCTACATATACAATTGAAGGAAGTAAAAGAGTATGCTCATCAACATGAAGTTGTATTAAAAGGAGATATACCTATCGGTATAAGCCGCAACAGTGTTGAAGCATGGGTAGAACCTCACCTTTTCAATCTGGACGTACAAACGGGTGCGCCACCTGATGATTTCTCGTTTTTCGGTCAAAACTGGGGATTCCCTACATACAATTGGGATGAAATGGCGAAAGACGGCTACCAATGGTGGGTAAAGCGCTTCCGCAAAATGGCCGATTATTTCGACGCATATCGGATTGACCATATATTAGGTTTTTTCCGCATCTGGGAGATACCTCTATCATCGGTACAAGGTCTCTTAGGGTATTTTAGCCCTGCGATACCGATGACTGTGGAAGAAATACAGTCGTGGGGTATGTGGTTTGATGAGTATAGAATGACCAGTCCTTATATTCACGAACATTTTCTGAATGATGTATTTGGAGAATATACTCAAGACGTTATTGATAGATATCTAACTCCAATTGCTTGGCAAACTTTCAAATTGAAAGACTCTTGCAATACACAAGTGAAGATTAAAGCTTTATTTGAGAATAAAACTGATAATAAAAGCAATGTTATACGAAACGGACTGTACAGTTTATGCAACGAAGTTTTGTTTATTAAAGATAAACGTGAACCTTGTAAATATCATCCTCGTATTGCTGCACAGTACCCCCATTCGTATGCCGATCTGGACAACAATGCCAAACTCGCGTTCAACAGGCTTTATGACGAATTCTTCTATCGCCGCCACTCTCAATTCTGGAGAGAGCAAGCCATGAGCAAATTGCCTAGCCTTATAGCTTCTACACGCATGCTTGTATGTGGAGAAGACCTTGGGATGGTTCCAGAGTCTGTTCCGTCTGTAATGAACGAATTGCAAATACTCAGTCTGGAGATAGAGCGTATGCCTAAAGTAAAAGACATGGCTTTCAACTATCTGGGCAACTTGCCATATATGAGTGTTTGTACTACATCTACTCATGACATGGCTCCGATAAGAGCATGGTGGAACGAAAACAGAGAAACAACACAGAAGTATTACAATCAAATATTATGGAAAAACGGAGCAGCTCCGCAAGACTCTAATTCTGAGCTATGCTCGCAGATTGTAACCAATCACTTAAACTCTCCTTCAATGCTCGCTATACTCCCACTTCAAGACTGGCTCTCTATAGATGATAAGCTGAAAAGAGAGAACCCGGAAGAAGAACGTATAAATATTCCGGCGATAGCACAACATTATTGGAGATATCGCATGCACCTCAGTCTGGAGGAATTATTAGATGCCGAAGAATATAATGCACATGTAAAAGAGATGGTAAAATCATCCGGAAGAGAATAAACCTATATATATAAATATACCGATGAAAAGAAACTGTTTAATTTTATTACTTCTTGTTTTTGTAAGTCAATCAATTCTAGCAATTGATATAAAGACTGTAGATCCGGCTTTCTGGTGGGCGGGAATGAAAAACCCCGAACTGCAAGTGCTGATTCACGGAAATAATATATCTAAATGTGATGTAAGTATTACTTCCAAAACGGCCAGAATAAAAGAAACTGTAAAGCTTGAAAATCCTAACTATCTTATTTTATATTTAGATCTTTCGAATGCCCAACCTGAGAAATTTGATATTATCTTACAGCAAGGTAAAGAAAAAAAAGTTATTCCTTATGAGATTAAACAACGTAAAGCAGGCTCTTCCGAAAGAGTTGGATTTAACTCCTGTGATGTTTTATATCTCATTATGCCGGATCGATTTGCGAACGGAGACCCTACAAATGATGTGATTCCGGGGATGCGTGAAACCAAAGTAGATAGAAATCAACAATATGCCCGCCATGGAGGAGACTTCAAAGGGGTAGCTGATAATTTGGATTATATACATGATTTAGGCGTGACAGCTATCTGGTTCAATCCGGTACTGGAAAACGATATGCCCGAAGGTTCTTATCATGGATATGCCTCTACCGACTACTACAAAGTAGACCGTCGTTTTGGTTCGAACCAAGAATTTGTTGATCTTGTAGACAAGACTCATGCGAAGGGAATGAAAGTAGTTATGGATATGATATTCAACCACTGTGGAAGTGAACATTACCTATTCACTGATAAGCCGTCCAGAGACTGGTTTAATTATCCAAACAAATACGTTCAAACATCTTATAAGACTACAACGCAACATGACCCTTATGCTTCAGCGGCAGATAAAAAACTGGCAATTGACGGATGGTTTGTTGAATCTATGCCGGACTTCAATCAACGTAACGAACATGTAGCAAAGTATCTAATTCAAAACAGTATTTGGTGGATAGAATATAGTGGTATCGATGGCATTCGTCAGGATACCCACCCTTATGCCGACTACGATATGATGTCTCGCTGGTGTAAAGAAGTTACTGAAGAATATCCTGATTTCAATATTGTAGGCGAAACTTGGTTAAACAACAACGTAGCTATTGCTTTCTGGCAAAAAGACAGCAAACTGGCTGCACCAAGAAACTCTAACCTTCGCAGTGTAATGGACTTTCCTCTATTGTCTGTGATGGAAAAAGCCTTTGACGAAGAAACAACATGGGATTTGGGGCTATCTCGCATATACGAATATTTAGGGCAGGATATCGTTTACGAAAACACCCGAGACCTATTAATATTCCTTGACAATCATGATACATCACGCTTTTTCAAGAATGAAAAACAAACATCAAATCTAAACAGATATAAACAAGCTATTGCTTTTCTGCTAACGACTCGTGGAATACCTGAAATATATTACGGTACAGAAATATTAATGGCGGCAGACAAAAGTGAAGGTGATGGATATCTTCGTCGCGACTTCCCCGGTGGATGGCAAGGTGATGCGGTGAATATGTTTAAGGCGAATGAAAGAACGGCTCAACAAAACGAGGCCTTCGATTACATGAAGAAGATATTAAACTGGCGCAAGGGGAATGAAACAATAGCAAAAGGGACTCTAAAGCATTTTGCACCAACCAATGGCGTTTACGTTTATGAGCGTAAGTATAATGGAAAATCGGTAGTTGTTATATTAAGTGGCTCGGATAGTGAAAAGACAATTAATTTGGCTACTTACAAAGAAATACTACCTAAAAGTCAGGCTAAAGATATTATCACTGAAAATATTATAAACTTGGATGGTGAGACGTTAACAATTAGACCAAGAAGTGTTTTTATATTAGAATTTTGATTACTTTTATAGAAAGTATCATCAAAATTCTAGTGCATGAAAAAAGGGCCTCTTACTATTAAAGATATTGCAAAGGATCTCAATATATCGCCCTCGACAGTATCGAGGGCGTTGAAAGATAATCCGGACATTAGCCCTGAAACACGGAGAATAGTACAGGATTATGCAAAAAAACATAAGTATAAGCCAAATGCGTTGGCTTTAAGTCTCAGAACTCAACACAACAATATTATTGGAGTTATTGTACCTGAACTTGCTAATCACTTTTTTTCGGGAGTCCTTTCGGGAATGGAAACAGTTGCTGAAGAAAAAGATTACCATGTAATTGTTTGCCAATCGCTTGAAGACTATAAAAAAGAAGCCAGGAATGTGCAAACACTAATAAAGGCACGAGTATGTGGGATTTTAATCTCTCAGTCGAAGACAACAACAAAATACGATCATTTTCAGGAACTCATAGACAATGATATTCCCGTCATCTTCTTCGATAGGATATGTACCGGAATCGATTCAGATAAAGTAGTAGTGGACGATTATAATGGAACACTTACTGCTGTAGATTATATGATAAAAACAGGCTGTAAGCGTATAGCCTTCTTTTCAGCACCTTCACATCTTGAGATTTCAAAAAACAGGAAAAATGGCTATTTAGACGCTCTGAGAAAACATCAGATACCTGTTGATGAACAACTGATACGTACCGCAGACACAAAACAGCTCGGGTATGAAAGAGCAATGGAGATTTTGCAAGAACCCAATCATCCTGATGCTTTTATGGCAATGAATGATTATACGGCTTCAGGAATATTACTTGCTTGTAAAAAGTTAGGATTCAAGGTTCCTGAAGAAATCTCTATCTGTGGATTTTCGAATTCTAATATATCTCAAGATACCGACCCAATGTTAACAACTATGGATCAGCATCCTATAGAGGTCGGGATGGAAGCGATGAAACTAATTTTAGAGAAAATAGAAAACCCTGAGAATACCTCAAGGAAAAACAAAATAATAAAAACTTCATTAATTGTCAGGCAGACAACACGTAACTTGTCTGATGGCTAATAACAATAGGTTTATTTAGATAATCGGACAAACCATGAAACAAAAACCAAGTCTAACATTTTGGCAAATCTGGAACCTCAGTTTCGGATTCTTAGGAATACAAATCGGATATTCTTTACAAAGTTCTCAAACAAGTCGTATCTTATCAGCTTTAGGTGCTGACCCTCATCATCTTCCATTATTCTGGCTGGCTGCCCCTATTGCCGGGCTCATTGTACAACCAATCATCGGGATGTCGAGTGACCGTACATGGACACGTCTAGGACGTCGTATTCCATTTATTTTGGGAGGAGCTATAGTTTCGGCCGTTGCCATGTTCTTTATGCCAAATTCCGAGTTTGTAGCAGCTATTATGCCTCCTGTATTTTTTGGAGCATTCATGCTGTTATTTATGGATTGTGCCTTTAATGTTTCTATGCAGCCATTCCGCTCTTTGGTTGGCGATATGGTGAATGACAAACAACGAAATCTAGGATATTCAACTCAAAGCTTCCTTACAAACATTGGAGCTGTAGTTGGATCATTCCTACCATTTATACTTACTTGGATAGGTATTCAGAATATTCCCGGTGTGGGGGAAAAGGTTGCACCATCTGTTATCTGGTCTTTTTATATAGGAGGTTCAGCACTTTTACTGACAGTGTTATGGACAAGTATTCGTGTCAAAGAATATGCCCCGAAAGAGTATGAAGAATATAATAATATAACAGAAGAAGAAAAACAAAAGAAATCTTTTATAGATGTACTCAAAGCCACACCAAAAACAATGTTACAACTGGCTATAGTACAGTTTTTCTCATGGTTTGCACTCTTCATTATGTGGGTGTATGCAATCGGCGGAATTGCAGAGAATGTGTGGCATACAACAGACCCTCTCTCTGCGGCATATAACGAAGCCGGAAACTGGAACGGAGTATTGAGTGGTGTATATGGTATCTTTGCAGCTATCTTTGCTATTTTCATGGCTAAAATCGCTGATAAGCTCGGTCGCAAAAAAGTATATTCCTTTTCATTACTGCTTGGTGCTTTAGGGCTGATGTCTATGTATGTGTTTGAAGACAAATACCTATTACTTGTTTCTATGGTAGGTGTCGGTATTGCTTGGGCAAGTATACTGGCTATGCCTTACGCTATACTATCAGCCGTGTTACCGGCTAGCAAAATGGGGCTATACATGGGAATCTTTAATGCAACGATTACCATACCTCAGATCGTAGCGGGGCTGACAGGCGGGCTTATATTAAAGCATGTAGTTGGTGGCAGCTCTATAATGATGTTGGTGGTTGCAGGGATAGCCATGCTTTTGGCTGCTATATCGGTATCTTTTGTCGAAGACTCACATAAAGAACTTAAACCTGAATCTGCTAAATAATTAGAAAATATAATTATCTGAAAGAATAAATATTTATGAAAAATAAATTATTATTTGTAATCACATTAATAGCTCTTACCAGCTATGCATGTAAACCAAAACCTCAAACAGAAAGCTCTGGGGCGCAACAAGAAGAGAAGTGCACAGTCAAACACTTGGATTGGACTCAGAACGCTGTAATATATGAAGTTA
This sequence comes from Dysgonomonas sp. UBA7630, assembly GCF_002483985.1. Lineage (NCBI taxonomy): Bacteria > Pseudomonadati > Bacteroidota > Bacteroidia > Bacteroidales > Dysgonomonadaceae > Dysgonomonas > Dysgonomonas sp. UBA7630. The sequence goes on along the minus strand of NZ_DLIY01000015.1, from coordinate 97,940 downwards.
ACGTAAGACAGTATACCAAAGAGGGAACCTTTGCCGCTTTCGAACAACATCTTCCCCGACTCAAAGAGCTGGGTGTAGACGTGCTTTGGTTTATGCCTGTACATCCTATTTCGGAAAAGAATAGAAAAGGCACTCTCGGAAGTTACTATGCTGTAAGAGACTATAAAGATATCAACCCTGAATTTGGAACAAAAGAGGATTTCAAAAAGCTGGTAGATAAAGCACATGAGATGGGCTTTAAAGTAATACTGGACTGGGTTGCAAATCATACCGGTTGCGACAATGCCTGGACTACAGAACATCCCGATTGGTATATGAAAGATAGTCTTGGTAATATCAAAAGCCCGTATGACTGGACTGATACCTACGAACTGAATTATGACAATAAAGATATGAGAGCCGCAATGACAGATGCCTTGAAATACTGGATAAAGGATTTCAATATAGACGGATATCGCTGTGATATGGCTCATGAAGTACCTACCGATTTCTGGAACGATGTACGTGAAACTTTAGATAGCATCAAGCCTGTATTTATGCTTGCTGAATCTGAAAATTATGATTTACTGGAACACGCATTTGATGCAAACTACTCATGGGAGTTGATGCACATGATGGCTGATGTAAACAAAGGAACAAAGAGTGCAGAAGATATTACATCATATACTCAAAAGCTGGATACTATAATGTGCCCGGACGCTTATAAAATGCTCTTTTTAACAAACCATGATGAAAATTCATGGAATGGAACAGAGTTTGAACGCTACGGAAAAGGTGTTGAAGCGTTTGCAGTTCTTACCTACACGTTGAATGGCATGCCAATGATATATACAGGTCAGGAAGTAGGACTCAAAAAACGCTTGTCATTCTTCGAAAAAGATATGGTTCCTTCATGGGCAGAAAATAGAATAACACAGTTCTATAAGAAGCTAAACCAATTAAAACATACCCATCCTGCGTTACAAGCCGGACAAGGCGGCACATTCAAGAAATATAATACTTCTGCAAATAAGGAGCTGTTGATATATTCGAGAGAAAGAGCCGGACAAGAGATTGTTGTAATGCTCAACTTATCGAATAAAGATATCAAGTATACTAGCAATGACGCCATAGGACGTGGCAGCTATACCGATTATTTCGCAGGAGTGAATGTTCCGGAATTACCCCAGTCTCTAAAAGCATGGGAGTATAAAGTATTTGTAAGACCAAAATAATCAGAATTACTTATATTTATTCACAAAGAAAGCTTAAGAGGAAACTTTTAAGCTTTTTTCTTGTATATAAGTATATAATACAAAAATTCTGTGGTACTCATTTTACTCTGTGATAAAAAACAGATAAGAGCGAATGCGATAATAATTCCTTTTTATAACTTAATTTACACAAAAAAAACTAGCAAAAGAAAAGGGGGTATCCATACGGATCCCCCCCCCTTCAATTCGGCTATATAAAACTCATAATTCCTTAATTCTTCTGATGAGCTGTTGCTACAGCATCAAAACGGGATTGCACAAAGTCAAGTTCGCTTTCAATACGTTTGCGTTCTTTTGTAAGACTTTCAGGGGTCGTAAAATATTTAGCTAAGTCTCGCACCCCTACACGGTATATACACCCTCTATAATATCTGTTTCTGAAGATATCGTAAAAAGAAGCATTACTTAATACGGGAGTAACATTAGCCACAGCCACAGGTGATATCGCTCTGGCGAGATATACACTGATATCGTCAAACATTACCCAAAACATCGGATATTCTCTTCCTCTATCACAAATTACAGGGCAAATCGCTTCTACACGCACGTCACCTTTTCCTGTTGCGATATCATAATACCACTTTTCCTTTACAAGGTAACAAGTGATTTGCATATTCGCCAAATCTTCTCTTTTTATGGTAAGTGTACGATTGTCATTTACTGTATATCCAATGCGATTCTGATCCATCACCTCTTTTGCTGTAAATTTACTATCATCGTTGAAGTCGGGTTGATCTTCGAATTTATACGCGGCAATTGTATTATCTGATAAAAGATTAATCAGAAGAGAAAATAAATTCGCACGTTTTTCGGTTGACACTGTTGGGTAAAATAACGATTCATTACCCTCTACATCATATACTTCTCTGTATATATCTCTAGTCCATGTAGCGGATGAATAATTGTTCATCGAATTCTCCATAAGAAAAAGTTCTCTGGACGAAATCTCTGTAATCATATCTTCTGTGGACGATGTGACAGGTGCGCCATTCATCATTCTGAATTCGTTATTTGCTGAGTTTTGTGCAAAGAGTGAACTTGCCGAGAGCAGTCCACCCAACATTAATGAAACAATATATTTCATAGGATGTGTATTTTGTGTTAATTAATTAATTCTTACTTCCATTGGGTATAGATCTCTTTCTATACCATCGGGGCCTTTAGCTTTTATCCCTGATATTATTAAAATTGTACCTCTAGTCATTCTTCGCATCTGTTCTACCTGACGAGATGAGAAATTAGCACCACTTGACATTTCAGGAGTTACATTTCCCATAGCGTCCACAGACATTGTTCTGAAGCTCAAAACCTGAAATGGAATATTCAGAATACCATCATCGATAGAAGCTTTTATACCCTGTGTGCCCAGCAGTATAGATCTGGCTATAACTCCTTTTCTAAATACTTTTGGTGCACCGTTCTGATCTGTATATGAGATAAACGCTAATGGTTCCGGTAACGGACGGATCCTCAACTCCTTCCTTGCTATGAATTGTTGTGTTCCATTCACCTTTGCAGATACAGAAATTATAAACTTCTGACCTATCAGAGATGGTGAAGGCACTGCAACCCAATCTTTGCCCGAAGGAGTTAATGTCCCTCCACTTAACACTGTAGCCTGTACGTCCTGGCTGGCTACACCCGGCACAGCAATAGTCAACATATTCTGAACTCCGGCATATAGCACATCCATCCAGAATGGCGCGACTGTGGCCATAGGTTCCATTACTGTATATTCCTGAGAGAAATTACGTCTTACAGGCAATCCGCTTCTATCCATTAGTTCGATAAATCCATCGAATTTATATGTACCGGAAGCTCCTGTACCTACTTCATACAAACCATTTTTCGCGGTTGGTAACTCTTTACCATTTATTACAATACGAGGCCGTTGTGTTGTATCTACTGCCGCCATTATAATATTGGCTTTGTAAGGTACACCTTTCATCACCATATTTGACTGCGGAACAACAAACGCACTAAGTTCATTGACACGAATATCTTTCAAGTCGATATTTTTAGCAAGATCATTCAGAACTTCCCCCTCAGCCTGCTTCACATTCATTTGCAATTCTGAAAGGAAAGTCAGCACAGCAATACTTGGCATACCGTCAAAAGACGAAGTTATCCAATCTTTATGATCCTTCTTCGCTCTTGCAGAAGGTTCAGTAGATAAAGTACTGCTTACAATCTTACGTTTGCTCTCATCAGGAATCTGCGCTATCATGGCTTCCCTATACGTGTCCAGTATCTTTTTCAGCTTCTTTCCCTGACCACCCACCGGTGAAATCATTACTTCGGAAGAAGCATCGAGATTATCTTTCGATTTCAAATTATTTATATCAGCATCGGCTCCATCTGTCTTTTTCGCAATTTCCAGTTTTAGATACTGCAAATAATCGAAAATAGAATCGGTCTTAGCCTTTACACTTTGTGCCCTATTATATGAGTCCTGAGTTTTATCTCTGTTAGTCTCATAAGAAGCAGCTATATCTGCGTATATCTGTTTATTTCTTTCATCTGTGACGGTTATAGATTCCTGAATATTATCATTAATCATCACAAATCCATCCAATACTTCGGTAGAAACATTTAGAGCTAGCATCGCAATAAACACCAGATACATGAGATTAATCATCTTCTGCCTTGTCAATTGCCCTTTACTTAAAGCCATTTTATATTCTCTTCTTTAGGTTTCTAATTCTGTTTTCTATTTCCCCGATTATTTTAGAATTTAGGTTGGTTTGGATTGTTATTCGTTGTCATAGCTTGTAATAAACGAGCATATACATTGTTCAAAGCCTCAATGTGTTTGGTCATTTTCGCAGACTCTTCTCTGAACATGTAACTATCACCAATAGCTCCATCATATAAATTCTTCATCCTTGCCAAACTGTCATTGATATATCTGATAGCCGACATTTGTTCAGTTATAGTCTGTAATTGTGCATTAAAGACATCGTTCAAACCACTCACATTCTGATTTAATGTAGTCAGATTGTCTACAAAACCATTTGTTTCGGTGATTTGATTGTATGCTTTCAACAGTTTCTGAGAAGCCTCATTCAACGAGTTAATTGTAATGGAGAATTCTTCTAAATTCTGAGCTGTATTTGCTGCACTCTGTCCATAATCTGCCGAACCTGTACGAGTAGCAGAAGGTTGCCCTGTAGGCGATGATGAAGATGATCCACTGCCAGAAACAGCTGTTACTCCATTTCCACTCGAACCGCCAAGAACAACGACCGAAGAGCCGGAAACTCCGGAGGATTTTATAGAATCTCCGGATTTCCTTCCCTCTGCTAGTTTTATATTAGAAGGGGATTCGTCATATCCAACCCCACCACTTACTATTACTCCGGATAAAGCATTCGCTCCGACCTCATCACTTGATGGAGATGAATAGTCGAACCCTGCAGCGATAAAAACAATAACCTCGACAATCATTCCGATCATCAGAACGATGTTCCCTGCGGGTACATGCATAATTTTAAACATTGCCCCCAGGATGACTACAGCAGCACCCCAACTATAAAGAATATTAAACACTGTCTGTCCTCTTCTACTTGCAATAAATCGCCTAAAACTATGCCACGCTTTTCCCATTTTGAGAGCTCTCTTAAAAATTATTTTTTAATAGAATTTACCCCTTTCATCAAAGCTCCATGTTCTTACACATCTGAAACCAATGAATGAACGGCCTTTATCTTGAAATTCAACAGAACGATCTCCGGATTTAACCGTAGAGTCTTTCCATGAACCTCCTTTTACAATTTTACGTTTCAACACTCTTGGGTCTGCAAGTACTGCTCTATAGCTGAAATCAGGATTAGCTTCATCAGCCATACGGTCTACAGATTCCGTAAATGTTGTAGTTGTCCATTCTGCCGCATTACCCGCCATATCGTAAAGTCCAAAACGATTTGGTAAAAAGCTTGCCACAGGGGACATTAAGTCTTTCAAATCTTTTGATGCTCTGAAGTTAGCATGAGCGAGCCCATCGGTTGTATGCGTTTTATCCGAATACCACGGATAAATCAACTCCGAACGTCCGTTTCTTGCGGCAAATTCCCATTCAGCTTCTGTAGGCAAACGATATCCTTCGAAACCGTCTAAGCTACACTTCTTTTCAGCCAAATAGCGATCTGTACGCCATGCACAATAAGCATCCGCTTGTTCCCACGATACACCTACCACAGGATGATTATTATAAGCCTTATCATTAAAATATTTACCAACATATTGTTCACTCTTTGCATTAGCAAAGTCTGTCATCCATGCCATCACATCAGGGTAAACATTTACAATATATGTATTTGTAAAATCAATCTTATCTCCGTGCGATGATCTTGCTAACGTTTCGCGAATAATATCACCTCTTTGATTTACATAAGCTGTATCCTTGGATATAACTATAGAACGTGCATCGCCTTCTTTTAGTTTTGCCAAAAACGCATTATAACTTTTTACGTCAAACCAGTCATATTTAAAATTCAAAGCAGTATTTATCAATCCGGATTTATCCGCAGCAAAAGGATTTCCTCCTATCACACTGTTTATAGCAGCCTGTTCGCGTTGAGTTGGATTTTTCCAAGGAATTGGCTTACTCCAGTTTAAACGCTGCCCAACAGCACTATTTCGATCTTCTGGTCTTACTAAAACTTTAAACGTTGGGTCTCCTCCATACGCCGGATCTGCCAAACGCTCTCTTATAATAGAGTCACGCACCCAATATACAAACTCACGATACTGCTTATTTGTAACTTCGGTTTCATCCATCCAAAACGGGCTAACAGCAACAAGTTTACGAGGAACTTCATCTCCCCATAAAGGATCAATACCTGTCCCTAACTCTATATTACCTCCCGGAACAAGAACCATATTGTCACAGGCACGGGCTATATTGTAAGGCAAACGTAAACGAGTTTCAATAGCAGGGTCAATATATTTTGGATTTGTGAACTTATAGGTTACACCTAGTGTTGCCTGAGCTAGCCCATTATTACTTTTATCCCCTTTTTGTCCATCAAAGGTATCACTAAGTAAAACGACTCTTCCCTCTCCAAATATTTGCCAGTTACGAGTTAAATTAAAGCCTAAGTTCAAACCGCCGCTTCCACCAAAGAAAGTACCCTGAAGATTTCCTCTATGAGCAAAGCGCTGATACATGCCTACACCTACAAAAGGATTTATTTCGAACTTACGTTCGGGCTTATATCCATTTATAAGATTAAGAAAATTTAACTGCACATCTCCAGTTATACTCATATAACGTAAATGTTGCATATAATATTGTTCGTTTGGTTGATATTTTGTAGGATGCCAAACAGGCACTCCACTCTCATCAACAGCACTATACTCATAATCAACACCTTCAATCCAACCCATATAATCCCAAGCGGGATCTTTAGTTAACATTTTTAACCCTTCGCCATTCGTTCCATGTTTCCACCATCTATCGTAAGTTCCGCTCCAACCATCATTGAAGCCATGTATACTTCCTCCTGATATTTGAGCTCGTAGAGTAATTAATGTACTCATTCTACGACCAACGGAAAGTGTTGGAGCAAAGGTTAATCTACTAGAAAATGACGTCCTATTCCACGGAACACCATTATCATCCTCGCCCACATATAATTGGGCACCACCTCCAATGGATATGAACCACACTGGATCTTTTAACAAATATTCATTCCTCGAAGGAACTGAATATTGCTCTGAGCTTTGACGTTGAGCATAAGAAACTATTGATACACACACCAATAGCAGTGAAGTCAGTAAAGTTTTTTTGTTCATTTGTTTTGTAACAGTTATAGTAACGATATATCAAGTTTGGCAAAGATAATATTTTTTTTTAATATTTATTTATTTTCTTATCAAATAATAACTTAACTCAATAAACGATTGGATTTTGCGTGTTCTTAAAAACATAAAAGGGAAGCCTTTCCAGGCTCCCCTCTCATCGATAATATTTATTAATTTACAGTTCTTTTGTCTCGTCAAATTTGCCAAAACTGCTATTAGCTAAACGCTGATAACTATTATATCTCCACATCGCATTGTTCTGTGCTGCTTCATATAGCTCAGAAGCTTCAGAAGGATTTGATTTTTGTAGAGATGTATAGCGAACTTCATTACCTAAGAACGCTTGGAATTTAGACCAGTCAGGCTCTTTGCTATCCATTGTAAATGGATTTTTGCCTTCCTCTTCCAACATCGGGTTGTAGCGCCATAGATGCCAGTATCCGCAAGCAACTGCTGCTTTCTCTTCATCCTGTGCATGTCCCATTCCTTTTCTCAGACCATGGCTGATACAAGGAGAGTATGCAATAACTAATGATGGGCCTTTATATTCTTCAGCTTCTTTGATCGCTTTCAGACATTGTCCTTGGTTAGCACCCATAGCAATCTGAGCTACATATACATAACCGTATGTAGTAGCTATCATACCAAGGTCTTTCTTGCGAATCTTCTTTCCTGCTGCAGCAAATTTAGCTACGGCTGCTATCGGAGTAGATTTAGAAGACTGACCTCCTGTATTAGAGTACACCTCTGTATCCAATACCAGAATATTGATATCTTCGCCTGTAGCCAATACATGATCCAATCCACCGAAACCTATATCATATGCCCAACCGTCACCACCAAATATCCAGATAGAACGCTTGATTAGATATTGTTTCAATGAATATATCTCTTTGCAGTAGTCACATTTATCTTTCTCTACTTCCAGTAATGGTAACATTGCAGCTGTAAGTTCTTTTGTCTTGTCAGCCTCATCTTTATTTTCTACCCATTCTTTGTATAGAGCTTTTATTTCAGGTGAACATTTATCGCAATCCTGAGCTTGATTCATCAGTTTTTCGAGTCTGTTGCGCATAGTGATATTAGCCAAGGCAAAACCAAGACCATATTCTGCATTATCTTCGAATAGTGAATTAGCCCATGCCGGTCCTTTACCTTCTTCATTCTTACGGTATGGAGTAGATGGAGCTGAACCACCATATATTGATGTACAACCTGTAGCGTTGGCAATTAACATACGATCACCAAACAACTGAGTCACAAGTTTGATATATGGAGTTTCTCCACAACCAGAACATGCACCCGAGAACTCAAACAGCGGAGTTGCAAATTGAGAGTTCTTCACATTCAATTTAGTATCAATAAGATGAGCCTTGCTAGTTACATTCTTGACCATGAAGTCCCAGTTGTCTTGTTCAGGGAATTGTGATCCGATCTCAACCATTGTAAGAGCAGAGTTTCCTTTCTTACCCGGACATATATCAGCACAGTTACCACAACCAAGGCAGTCTAGCACATCCACTTGAATGCGGAAGCCCATACCATCAAATTGTTTACCTTGTGCTTTCAACAAAGTAACATCGCCCGGAACTTGAGCTTGCTCTTCTGCATCCAAAACAAACGGACGTATAGTAGCATGAGGACAAACATAAGCACACTGGTTACACTGTATACAGTTTTCGGCATCCCATACAGGCACAAAAGCAGCAACACCGCGTTTTTCATACTCTGTAGTACCATGATCCCATGTACCATCTTCACGACCTACGAAAACAGATACAGGAAGATCGTAACCACGTTGTGCATTTATTGGACGAACTACGTTTTTGATAAACTCAGGAGCGTCATCTTCTTCAGGTTTACCAACTACAATATTTGCCCATTCTGCCGGAACTTCAACCTTTTCAAGTTCGATACCACGATCAACCGCAGCATAATTCTTATTGATAACGTCTTCACCTTTACGTCCGTATGATTTCACAATGAATTTCTTCATTTGTTCTACAGCCAAGTCGTAAGGGATTACATTCGAAATCTTAAAGAATGCTGATTGAAGGATTGTATTTGTACGGCCTCCAAGACCAATTTCTGTTGCAATCTGAGTTGCGTTGATGATATAGAAATTGATATTGTTGACTGCAAGATATTTTTTCACATTATCAGGAAGGTAGTTTCCTACTTCTTCTTTGCTCCATACAGAGTTGAGAAGGAATGTTCCGTTTTTCTTCAATCCTTTAGTTACATCATACAAATGTAAATAAGCAGGAACGTGACATGCTACAAAGTTTGGAGTATTTACCAAATATGTAGAACGGATAGGATTATCACCAAAGCGAAGATGCGATGCTGTAAATCCTCCTGATTTTTTAGAGTCGTACGCAAAATAAGCCTGACAATATTTATTGGTATTGTCACCGATAATCTTAACTGTATTTTTGTTTGCTCCTACTGTACCATCCGATCCTAAACCATAGAATTTAGCTTCATAAGTAGTATCATCTACAGAAACTTCTTCTTTAAGAGGTAATGATTTGAATGTAACATCATCTACGATACCGATTGTAAAATCGTTCTTAGGCAGGTTCATTGCCAGATTTTCGTACACAGACATAATCTGAGCCGGGGTGGTATCTTTAGAAGAAAGTCCATAAATACCACCAACAATTGTAGGGGCATCAGCTTTACCGAAGAAACAGTCTTTTACATCCATATACAATGGCTGTCCAAGAGCTCCCGGTTCTTTTGTACGGTCAAGTACAGCTATTCTTGTTGCAGTTTTAGGAACTGCAGAAAGGAAAGCTTCAGCTTTGAATGGACGATAAAGGTGAACTGCTACTAAGCCGACTTTCTCTCCTTTGGCATTCAAGAAGTCTACAGTTTCTTTAATTGCTTCTGTTACCGAACCCATAGCTATAATCACACGGTCGGCATCTTCAGCTCCGTAATAATCAAACAAGCCGTATTTGCGCCCTGTAATCTTATTGATTTCTTCTAAATATTTTTCAACAATAGCAGGTACTGCATCATAGAATTTATTAGCAGCTTCACGCGATTGGAAATAAATATCATCATTCTGGGCAGTACCACGAGTTACAGGATTTTCTGGATTCAATGCTCTATCACGGAATCCTTTAAGAGCCTCCTGGTTAACAAGAGGAATTAAGTCATCCTGACTCATTTCTTCCACTTTCTGTATTTCGTGAGATGTACGGAATCCATCAAAAATGTTCATAAAAGGAATACGAGACTCGAGAGTTGCCAAGTGAGGAACAGCAGACAAGTCCATAACTTCTTGTACCGAGCCCGAGAAGAACATAGCAAACCCGGTCTGACGAGCTGCCATAACATCCTGATGGTCTCCGAAGATAGACAAAGCTTGTGCCGCCAAAGCACGTGCCGATACGTGGAAAACGCTAGGGAGTAACTCTCCTGCTATTTTGTACATATTAGGGATCATCAACAACAATCCCTGCGATGCCGTATAAGTAGTTGTTAGAGCTCCAGCCTGTAATGATCCGTGAACTGCACCAGCAGCACCAGCCTCCGACTGCATTTCCTGCACTCTGAGGATTTCGCCGAATATATTTTTGCGTCCGGCTGCTGCCCATTCATCAACATACTCTGCCATAGTTGATGATGGTGTGATTGGATATATCGAAGCCACTTCGCTGAACATATAAGAGATATGCGCTGCGGCCTGATTACCATCACATGTAATGAATTTTTTTTGTTTAGCCATACTTTTTAATAGTTGATTATCTTTTTTTAGTTTACATTTTTTTGATTTGGCTAAGTTGACAACTTTTCAATTATCAGCTCCTTATTCTTTTAATATAAAAAACCAAACAGCCATAAAGGAATAATATTTCTATCACCCCTCTCTAGATTTGCTATTACGTAAAGCATCTCCGGTTTATGTTTGCCTCTGGTTTTTTGACCATCTATCTTAAATTTATATTTCTTGTCATCATTTTCGACAATAAACATTCCGCTTTTAGCTCCTTTCTTCAATTTGCTATCGCTGTGATGCACCTGATTGTAGAAAAATGTTTCACGCAGCTCCTGATCATTCACATCTGATATTTTCAGAGGGAAAATCAGATTCGTATTATGCATATAGACCATGTCGGGTTTCTTTGGAAACTCCTCTCCTTCTCTATAAAGCATATTTATCAATCTGGCACTACGCAAATATTCCAGATAATTAGTCACTGTAGCTCTGGATATCTCACAGTCGGTACTCAATTGGCTGATATTGGGTTTGCCCGGTGCAGACAAAGACAATAGATACAGCAATTTTCTTAATTTGGGCAAATAAGACATCTCTATTTGTTTGATAGACAACACATCTACCTCCAACATCATATTTACCGTTTTGAGTAAATTTTCCGAAAAATTTCTTTTTTCAAGAAAAAACGGATAATAACCGTGATGTATATAACCCCATAGATGTTCTAAAGGGTTGATCTCTGAGAATATATTCTCTGCTATTTCACGATGATTATTTATTATGTCATCCAAACCATACGGTTTGAAATTCTTTCCAAATTGAATATTTAAGAATTCCCGATAGGAAAAACCTCTTAAATTATATACATCTACAATAGATGCCAGTTCTGCATCTTCTCCGAGCTTGTTCACAGTAGAGCCTGTAAATACGATCTTCAATTGAGGAAGACATTCGTAACATTCTCTCAATTCTTTAGACCACCCCGGATACTTATATACCTGATCAAGTAGAAGCGTCTTACCTCCTTTTTCTACGAACTCTTTTGCAAAACTAAAGATTGTTCTGACTGTAAAATAAAACTGATTCATATTGATATATAAACAGTCTCGTTTGTCTAGCTCAAAGAACTCTTTAGCATATTGCAGAAGGAATGTAGTTTTCCCGACACCTCTCGCCCCCTTGATTCCAATCAAACGGCGCGACCAGTCAATCTGTTGCATTAACAGCCTGGGAGTTGCATCTTCGAAAAGATGTTCAACTAAATACTTATGTGTCCGAAAAAAAGATTCCACTCGATATTCCTTAAAACCCCGACGAAGGTAACTTTTTTTTATGTCATTGCAAAGTCCACTTAGCAATTTTAATCATTTTTCTTGAAACAGCATATAAAAATGCAGAAAAATTTTATATTCGCATGGTGTATTTTTCAATGATGAATAACAAACTCTATTAGTTCTACTAAAATAGCGCTAAAAAAAACTCAATTATAGTATTTTTTGTATATTTTATTATATGCTTCCGTCCCCTTTATACGACTGATCCAAACATTCAGAGAATCAAGCAAGACAGGGGAGCTTTTCCTCACAGCCCAGGCCTCTAAATGAGTAAAACCTACAAAAGTTGAATAATCTATTTCGGGCGATGTCTTGGCAATATTAGCTGCTACCTTTTCGTCGCAAACTGCAAAATCGATATCTCCTGATGCTACCATCATAGCCAGCTGTTCGGAGCCGTAGGCCGGATCTTCCTTTATATATATTGTGTCCCCTATTTCATGCGCCAAGTTTTGTATCCGAAGGATAACCGGAGACTTAGCAGGAACATAAAGCGTTTTCTTAGCCAGGTCTAAATGACTCCTAATCGGATCTATATTATCATTATACTTTTTTTTACGTTGAATCAACACCTGTCTGTTCTGAGCAATGGCTTCTGTGAAATTTACAGAGTCGCGCAGCTCTGAAGTAACAGGTATATTCCTAGCCACAATATCGTACTTTCCTGTTCTCAATCCATCCATACTTTTATCTATACTAGATTCTAGCTGAATATCTATTTTTAAAGGAATATTCTCCTGTAATAATTCAATAAGGTCGTGATTGAAGCCAGCAATCGTATCGCCTAACACAAAGTAGCCAACAGAGTTATAGTCTGTAACTACGCGGAGTACTCCTTCGTGCTGAATCTGAGAATAGTCACGAAAATTCTTATCTGTAGCATTATTCCGTATAAAAATCCAAACAAAAATCAGAATAATAACAATTATGGGAACCGATAAGAAAGCCTTATTCTTCATAATTTTACTAATTATTGAATTGCCATGAAATTCCTAATTTTAAAACCCGAGGGTTTACCGGATAACGATATAAAGAGAATGATTCCGCACCAAACATCCCTTCTGCTACATTATACATCATAACAAAAAAGCGAGTATATTTTAGATGAAGGTTCAGATAAGCACTCACAACAGGAAATTCACCGAGTTTCATATCTTGTTGATTATAAAACTGCATAGTCAAAGGCTCGTAGCCCGGCATATGATATTTTGCATGAATATAAGCATCTGCGCCCAATTGCAATGTCAATACTCTAGCCAGTTTAGTAGTCAGGTATATATTTGAATACAAACTCCATTGAGGTAAAGGTAATGCTTCTTCACTCTTGGTGTATTGATATACAGCCTGATTATCCCAGTGAAAAATCCCGGATCTGAAATTCTGATCGAGGCGTAAAGCTATCACATGTATATCCTCATTGCTTTGAGCTATTCTCTTCTCCTGATTATAATATATAAGACCTGTTATATTTTCAACACCTCCACTTATCCGAGTCTGAGAAAATGACAGTTCTGGAAAAACAATCTCTCCGCCTATATAAACACGACGGGTATCTTTCAAACCCATATCCTTCCAGTTCCAATACTTAGATGAAAAATTGTTCTGAAAAAAACTTGGACTTATATTCTTTATATAAGCATTAGCTTTTACCGAAAAGTCTTTATTTCTGAAATTCAATCGAGTAGTAATTTCTCCTTCGAGCCTGTAATCGCTATTATGTAAATCTTTTTCGGCTGTAGCCCTATATCTTAAAAACTTCCCCTTTTCCTTCGTTAAGACTCCTCCTACAAGCAATGAATATTCACTTTCCTTCATCGATGCACCTGGAAGACCATACATAGTCCCTGATTCCTCGATACCTAAAAAAGGCATAGAATATTTACGCAGATCATGCTCAATGAAGGCTGTTAAACCAAATTTCGTCCATTTCCGGAAGCCTTCATTCATCGCTAATGCCAATGTATTCTTGAAAGAATAATATGACATATAATCATCAATATTCGCTTCATACTTCGGATCCGAAAGAGTAGTCCAGCCCTTCTCCCCATTCCAAAGCTGTGGGGTATATACATTCGCTATATTACTATAGTTTGAATTAAATCTGCGACGTTGATCTGTATAGTGCGTTGTAAAGATCACACTTGCTAACGAAACATAGTCCTTCTTTTTGCGTGTTCCCATCACGCTATCATTTACAGGATATGTTTCTGTATCATCACCCAGATCATATCTGTTAGTCACATACAGATTACGACCTCTGAGTCTGTTCCAAGTATCCTGCATTCGTGTAGGAATATCCAACGAACTCCCTTTGAAGTTTCCATTATTTACTACATTGGGATGGTCAGGGTTTGAAATATATAATGTATCGGATATACCACCATTCTCGATAATAGTAAAATTATTATTCTGGAAGTAAGCATGCATCTTATATTTGTCACCTATATAGCTGGCATAGAAGTCATAACTTACTCCTTTATTTGACAAAGAATTGTAAAATCCACGAGAATAGATATAGTCAAAATCAAAACCGACATTCAGTTTTTTACCCATATTCATAGATATCTCTCCCTGAAAACGATTTTCAGCACTTTCTCCACCACCTCCACTTTGATATTTAATCTCAGAGTAAGGCACTTTAGTATTATAGAACACCTGATCCTCCGGCCCTTTTCGCCATGCACGTACCGGATCTTGAAAAATAAAACGGGAAGGTTCGGGACGTTCAAAGAATATTTTGGATTGTAAAGGAGAGCCTACATTGCCCAAATAGCCAATGGCTACACCTTTCCCATCCACTAACATACTTTTATGAAAATCTATTACAGCCGAATCGCGAGGAATAAATATACGTTCTCCCAAACGTGGTGTTATTTTCCACACATATATATTAGGAACTTCTACTTTTACTGTATCTATTTTTCGTCCACTCGGAGGCAATTTACCAAGACTTGCAGATATAGAATCCGCTTTCTCCACTATTGCGGGAGACTGTAAAGCTTTCTTGTTTTGTGCTTCCGCAACAAGAGAAGCGAAAAGAAATAAGAAAAGAAATACTGTATATTTTTTCATTGGTGCAAACTTACACAAAAAATGAAAAATGAGTAGTTAATGTACCTTTAAAAACAGGCTTTTACTTTATTTATTGCATCAATTTCACATTAAATAGTCAAATCACGCCTTTGGTAGAAGGTAGTTCGTAATTGAAGATATCTCTCTTCTTCGCCATCTTCAAAGCTCTGGCCAATGCCTTGAAAATGCCTTCTATTTTGTGATGCTCATTCGCGCCTTCTGCCTTTATATTGAGGTTCATTTTCGCCGAATCGCTCAAAGACTTGAAAAAGTGCAGGAACATTTCGGTAGGCATATCCCCTACTCTCTCGCGATGAAACTCTGCATCCCAAACCAACCAAGCCCGACCTCCAAAGTCAAGCGCAACAGAACACAAACAATCATCCATAGGCAAGCTATAGCCATAACGTTCTATGCCTCTTTTATCTCCTAATGCCTTATATATGGCTTCACCTAAAGCAATAGCAGTATCTTCTATCGTATGATGCTCGTCTACATGCAGATCACCTTTAACTTGTATGGTAAGATCCATCCCCGAATGTTTTCCTATTTGCTCAAGCATATGATCGAAAAAGCCTAAACCTGTAGATATCTGACAATGTCCTTTTCCGTCCAGATTGAGTGCAACATATATATCTGTTTCTTTGGTCGTTCTTTTCACTTCTGCTTTGCGCTCTCCGGCAAACAAAAACTCAGAGATAACGTCCCAGTCGGTAGTTTGAAGCACACATATATCCTTTAGCTCATCAGGCAAAACAAACTCATCTTGCATAAATATAGCTTTACATCCTAGATTTTTTGCTAGCTCAACATCTGTTTGCCTGTCTCCAATCACAAAAGAATGCTCAAGATCATAATCACCTGTCATATATTTTCCTAACATACCTGTACGAGGTTTTCGTGTTGGGGCATTATCTTCAGGGAAACTTTTATCAATAAGGATGTCTTCAAATACAATTCCTTCTCCTTCCAGCGTCTTAAGCATTTTGTTATGTGCCGGCCAGAATGTATCCTCGGGAAAGGATGGGGTACCCAATCCATCTTGATTGGTAACCATCACAAATTCAAAATCGAGATTCTTTCGGATAAAATAAAGGTTACGAAAAACCTTTGGATAAAACTCAAGTTTATCGAGGCTATCCAGTTGATAATCTATCGGTGGTTCTACAACCAATGTACCATCACGGTCTATAAATAGAGCTTTCTTTTTCATTATAATATATTGTATATGCTTTTAGATCGGATTTCCCTCTCTATTGATATGTTTATGTTTATAACGCTCGCAAAGTTTTAATTAACATCTCATTTTCTTTATCAGTACCTACTGTTATACGCAGACATCCGGCGCACAAAGAGACCGAGTTCCTGTTGCGAACAATTACACCTTTATCTGCTAATTGCTTGTACAGGCTATTGGCGTCCTCAACCTTTACCAATATAAAATTGGCATCTGTGGGATATATTTTCTCTACAAAAGGTAATTTTGGCAACTCATTTATCAGATAATTTCGTCCTTCGAGCAAGGTCGCAATCCACTGCTTTCTTAATTCGAGTTTGTCTAATTCATCTCCAACAAAATTTTGAGTCAAAATATTTACATTGTATGGATACTTAACCTTATTGAACAGCTTAATTATCTCAGCCGAAGCAAAAGCCATACCTAGACGTACAGCAGCCAATCCCCATGCTTTAGAGAATGTTTGCAGAATTATCAGATTAGGATATTTATCAAGGTCATTCAGCCATGTCGCTTCAGAAGCAAAGTCTATATAAGCCTCATCAACGACTACAATACCCGTAAAAGAATCTAATACCTTTTTGATTTCTTCCCTGCTCAACAAGTTTCCTGTAGGGTTGTTAGGAGAGCATAAGAATATCAACTTTGTATTACGATCTGTTTTTTCGAGCAGCTTCTGAGCATCCAAATCGAAGTTTTCGTTCAGCAATACCTTCCGATACTCTATATCGTTCACCTCTGCACAAACCTGATACATCCCGTAAGTAGGATCAACGGCAACAATATTATCAATGCGAGGTTCGCAAAAGACACGAATAACCAAATCGATAGGCTCATCACTGCCATTACCTAAGAAAATATTTTCGGGAGCTATATTTTTTACCTTAGCTATTTTTTGTTTCAAAGACCACTGTAAAGGATCGGGATAGCGATTATACTTATCATTCAGTGGATTTTCATTCGCATCTAAAAACACAGATGCTTCTCCTTTAAATTCATCTCTGGCCGATGAATAAGGCTTCATATTCCATACATTCTTGCGCACAAGCTGCTGTAAATTCATTCCTTTAAACTGTTTAGTTTAGATGTCTTTTATCTTATTTATTTAACTTAACTACGCAGCGAGCACTGCTATATATTAGAGTAATAAGAGTGCTCAAAAAAGAAGAATACACTTTTGAGCACTCCCATTCTCTTATACTTCTATAATTTACAATTCAATTTTAACTCCAAGAAGTTTATAAAACTCTTTTAGTATAGCCGGATGTCCGGGCCATGCAGGGGAGGTAGTCAGATTACCGTCTGTAATAGCTTCGGTAGCGGGAATATCTTTGTAATTACCGCCGGCCAACTTTACTTCAGGCCCTACAGCTACATAGCAGGTAAGCGTCTTTCCTCTAACCACATCTGCGGCAGTAAGCACCTGTATACCGTGGCAAATAGCTGCAACAGGCAGATTTTTTTCGAAGAAATACTTTGTATATTCTATTACTTTAGGATCGAGACGAATATATTCAGGAGCTCGTCCTCCTGTAATATACAATCCTGCGTAATCTTCAAGTTTTACATTATCAAAAGTCTTGTTCAATGTGAAGTTATGACCTCTCAGCTCTGCATAAGTCTGAAATCCTACAAAATCATGTATTGCCGTAGCAACCTGTTCTCCGGCTTTCTTACCCGGACATACTACATCTACATGGAATCCTACACTTACCAGTGCCTGATAAGGAACCATCAATTCGTAATCCTCAACAAAATCGCCCGCTAGCATCAATATTCTTTTATTCATGATAAAACAGATTTTATAATTAGACAATCAATTAATTCCAATAAATATAAATAATATTTTAACAAAAGGCTCTATGAGTTAAAGTTATTTATATATTAGGCTGATATGTAGTCACAACAAATACGATCAGAGGCTCGTTCCCCGTATTGATTATAGAGTGATAATTATTATCTCCCTGAATAGATGTTACGTTTCCTTTTTTCAGGTTGAACTTTCTAGTAATTTTGTCCAATCCTTCACGTTCTATATATTCACCTTCACCATGAACCAACACATATAATTCTTGTTCTTTTTTAGTCCCATGCTCATGAAACCCTGCCTGATCACCTTTATTTAACAGAACCATGTAAGTACCGATACGGTTATTCACCAGTTCTCCTTTCTCGAATATAGACAGCATATACACAACGCCATTACCATCATACATCGGATCTCTCTTCTCTATATCTATAACTGTACGTTGAGGTTTTCCAAAAGGAGTTAATGTAATATCTACATATTTTAAGACTGTTTCCAGTACTTGTTTTTTTTCGTTTTCCATCATTATTCAATTTATATATGTCTTTATACGAATATTTTTCTTGGTATGTTTACAGTATTTTCTGCATTTCAAAATGAGGAATACCTACTTCTTCAAACTCATCCCCAACTATATCATAATTATATTTCAGGTAGAATCCTATCGCAACTTTTCGGGCATGCAATACAATCTTATCAAATCCGTTTTCTTTTGCAGACTCTTCTGCGAACAAGAGCAACTCTGCTCCTATTCCTTTTTTTTGAACCGAATGATCTACTGCCATTTGACGCAATTGAACTACCGTTTTATCTATTGGCGTAAGAATGCAACAACCTACAATCTGCCCTTCATTTTCACAAACACAGAGCATATCCTCTTTCTCCTTTTCGAGATATCCAGCAGAAAATGTAAGTCCGAGCGGTTCTCTCAATATTTTATAACGAAGAGCAACCATCTTATCATAGTCTGCTGTACCATATTTTATAATTCTGGCCTGAATCATTTTTCTAACAGTTTATTTAGTTCTGTCGACATGTAAGCACCTAAGCGATATGTACCATTTCCGTCTCTCAGCAATGCTCCATTTCGTTGTATAGAGATAGTATCTTTACTTCCAATAAACACAAACTGATCTTTCGGAATAAAGTCTAGAGCTTCCTTCTGTGCTGAGCCTATGATATCAACTAATCTGGCTATTTGAACCTTGTTTCGTATTTCAACTCTCTCCCCAAAATATTTTTCGTAAATTACCTTGTGCGCATTTACATACTGAGCCTTATTGATTGTTTTCTCAAAAGCCGAACAG
The DNA here is from genome assembly GCF_002483985.1 of Dysgonomonas sp. UBA7630. Classification (NCBI taxonomy): domain Bacteria; kingdom Pseudomonadati; phylum Bacteroidota; class Bacteroidia; order Bacteroidales; family Dysgonomonadaceae; genus Dysgonomonas; species Dysgonomonas sp. UBA7630. Next base: position 78,395 of record NZ_DLIY01000015.1, on the reverse strand, counting down.
CCGACCAATAGTACGATCGTAACCAATAAACTAAATGATTTCATTTTTCTTTGTCCTTTAGCCGTAAAGTTACTGCATTTTTATGAGCAAACAATTGTTCGTTCTCTGCCATTACTTCAATCGTTTTGCCAAGATTGTGAATACCATCTTTTGTAATCTTCTGAAAAGTTATCTTTTTCACAAAACTATCCAGATTTACGCCGCTATAAGCCTTAGCATAACCATTAGTAGGCAACGTGTGATTTGTCCCTGAAGCATAATCTCCGGCACTCTCCGGCGTATAATTTCCAAGAAAAACAGAACCTGCATTTACTATTTCGTCTGCAATATCTGCATAGTCTGCTGTTTCTATAATAAGGTGTTCGGGTGCATATTCGTTGGTTATATCTATAATTTCCCTATTATCTTTTAATAGGATTAGCTTACTGTTTTCTAATGACTTCTGTGCAATCTCACGACGAGGAAGCTCAAACAATTGTCGCTCTATTTCGTGCAGAACTTCGGAGATAAGCGATTCACTGGTTGTTGTTAATATCACCTGACTATCTGCTCCGTGCTCTGCCTGCGACAATAAATCAGCAGCAACAAATGCAGGTATGGATGTCTCATCTGCAATCACTTGTACCTCGGATGGCCCTGCCGGCATATCTATCGCTACATCTCTGAGGCTTACAAGCTGTTTCGCAGCCATCACATACTGGTTTCCGGGTCCGAAGATTTTATATACTTTAGGCACAGATTCCGTACCGTAAGCCATAGCGCCAATAGCCTGTATCCCTCCCGCTTTAAAGACTTTATCTACACCAGCCTCTTTTGCCGCATACAATATAGCCGGATGTATATTACCTTCTTTATTGGGAGGAGTGCAAAGGACAATTTCTTTACAGCCCGCAATTTTAGCCGGAATAGCAAGCATCAGCACTGTAGAAAACAAAGGAGCTGTCCCCCCCGGAATATAAAGTCCTACTTTTTCTATACCAACGGTTTTCTGCCAACAGGTGACACCTTTGCTTGTCTCTATTTTTTTCGTCTCAAATATCTGACTACGATGAAATATTTCGATATTCTCTTTTGCCTGTCTGATAGCTTCCTTTAATTCCTGAGAAACTAAATTCTCAGCTTCTGCAATTTCTTGTGCCGAAACAGCCAGAGAGAGAAGTTTCACTTTATCAAACTTTTCTTCATATTCAAAGACAGCCTGATCTCCTCTTTCTTTTATATCATCGAGTACAGAACTAACAGTGCTGTTCAATGCTGAAGTATCGAAAACAGGACGAGCCAGTATCTCTGCCCACTGGCTACGTAAAGGATATTTTATTATCTGCATAATTTACTTCTTATATTCTTTCCTCAACAAGCTGTAGACAGCTATATCAGTAAACACATTATCTACCAACAATTCGCCGTCACGCTCTATACCCTCCATGTGAAAGCCAAGCTTTTCTGGAATACGGCGGCTCTTATCATTACCTACAGCAACCTTTATCTGAATACGATTCATATCCAGTTCACCAAAGGCATGTTCTATAAGTTTAGCAACCGATTGTATCATGATACCCTTACCTTGAGCATATTGAGACAACCAGTATCCTATTTCTGTCTTCTTATTATCGGTATCCGTATCTTTGAAACCAATCAGTCCTACAAACTGATCCTTATAGTATATAGTAAATTGTTTGTCGGCAGTCTGCAATACATATCTCACATAATTACCCGTATCTTCCGCTTCTTTTGTAGCATCTACAAACGGTAACCATTCACGCATATATTCTCTCTCGTTGTTGAGCGTATTAAATATCTTAAAGATGTCATCTACAGACAATGGATATAATACAATATCATCTGAAACTTCTATCATAAAATCATTTTTTCTATAGGTAATACAATAATGCCTTCAGCACCACATGCTTTTAATTTGGTAATAACTTCCCAGAAACGTTTATCTTCTATAACCGACTGAACAGAACACCAACCCTTTGTAGCTAGTGGGGTAACTGTAGGGCTTCTCATCCCCGGCAAGATATCAAATATTTCTTCAAGCTTATCTTCGGGTGCATTCAGAAGTACATATTTTTTCCCTTCTGCACTCTGAACAGCTTCTATCCTGAATATTAGTTCGTCAAGGATATCCTTTTTCTCCTGTGGCAAGTTTTTTGTTGCTATCAATAAGGCTTGCGATTGCATTACAACCTCAACCTCTTTCAGACGATTACTTACCAATGTCCCTCCGGAGCTCACTATATCAAAAATAGCATCTGAGAGACCTATACTAGGCGAAATTTCTACCGATCCGGTAATAATATGAATCTCTGATTTAATACCCTGTTCTGCTAAATACTGGTTTAAGATATGAGGATAAGATGTGGCTATCTTCTTCCCTTCAAACCATTGCACACCTTCGTATTTTTCATCCTTTGGAATAGCCAGCGATAAGCGGCATTTGCTAAATCCTAAGCCTTTTACGACATCCGCCGCCTCAGCTTTTTCCCTATATTCATTTTCTCCTACCACACCGATATCGGCAACCCCCGTAGCTACAGCTTGCGGGATATCATCGTCACGCAAAAAGAGAATCTCTACGGGAAAATCCTTCGCAGGAATAAGCAGCGTACGCTTAATATTATTCAGTTTAATACCGGCTTCTTGCAAAAGCGCCATCGTTTCCTCAAATAGCCGACCTTTCGACTGAACAGCAATTCTTAATACCATGATATATTAATTTTATATTATTTTCCAGCAACAAAAAAAGAGCTTACCTCTATCAGGCAAGCTCTTCTATATTTTGGCAAACACCACATCAATATACTTACTTACCCAACGGGAGTAACACTATAATGATGATGATGAAATTTATTGCTCATAATTTTATTTTTATAAAAGCAAAAGTATACATTATTTGCAATAAACCAAACTTTATGTCATTATTTTTTTACTTTTAATCCGAATCTCTACCGGAATTGAATCTTTCCCTGTGGCGCTTCAATTCGTCTTCTTTGAATCGAATATCAACTGATCTATACTTTTCCAACTTCTCAGCCGACAGTACTTTTGCAAACTTCTTATAATATTCGATTTGTAACTGAGAATCCCTTTGTTCCGATTCCAAATTCAATTGAACAATTCTTTTATAATCTGCATCCGTTTTGTCTTTTTTACGCTTCAGTTCGCGGGTCTCTCTTCGTGCCTCACGGTTAGCTTCATATTTCTTCATTGAAAACTCTGCTTCCAACGGCAAAAATGCTTTAGCTTCCGCATCTGTTAAGTTAAGTTCTTTTTTTAAATACTCTGCTTTCTTCTGGTTGAATGCTTGTATATCGAACCGTCCTCCACCTTGTCTTGATCTATTCTGGGCTGCAACTGAAAACGTAAAACAGAATAGCAACAACAAAACCAGAATACTTTTCAACTTCATATCGGTATTCATTATTAATAGTTATATAACATTTCCTTAAATTGAGATTTTCTTACCTCATCCTGCAAAAAAAGATAGTAATCCTCTTCGTCCTGAGCGCTGGTATATGCAATAGTTTCTCCGGTCATATCCGTCTTTTGATTGGCATATTGTTTATCCGAAGGCATATTGTTTTTGTCAAAAACACCAACTGAGAACAAAATACCAACAATTGCTGCCGCAGCTGCTGTCCAAGGCAATGCCTTCTTCCACAACGGAACAGTCTTTACCTTTGGTTCTTCCTTAGAAGGCAGTTGATCCATTATCCTGTTATTAAAATTCTCGAAGTAATTTTCGGGAACTTTAAAAGGTTTTTTGCTTTTGTCAAACTTATCCAACATGATTGTTTAATCTTTAGATTCCTTATCTGTATTATAGACTATTATTTAGATAAAAGGTTTAATTCTCCGTTGTTAAAAATTCCTCTATTTTTTTTACCGCATGATGATAAGACGCTTTTAGCGCACCCACAGAGGTTTCTAAAATTTCAGACATATCTTCATATTTCATTTCATCAAAATATTTCATATTGAAAACAATACGCTGCTTCTCGGGTAAAAGAAGAATAGCTTTCTGTAGTTTCAGTTGAGCTTCGTCTCCGTCAAAGTACTCATCACCTTCGAGCTTACCCAACAAGAACGTATCTGCATCATCTATCGAAACATTGTTCAGAGATCGCTGCTTATTGAGAAATGTAATAGCCTCATTAACAGCTATACGATAAAGCCAGGTAGACAATTTGGAGTCTCCCCGGAAGTTTTCGATACTTGTCCATACTTTTATAAATGTATTTTGCAAGACATCATCCGTATCATCATGGCTCAATACGATTTTTCGTATATGCCAATACAAAGGCTCACTATACTCCTTCATCAGTTCGGCAAATGCCGCCTGTTGAGTTTTGGGCTCGTGAAGCCTCTTTATAAGTTGTTCTTCTGCCTCCCGTGACATTTACTATAAATCTTCCAAATATCAATTACCCTATTATTCTAAATCCGAATCATCACCAAAATCGGCTTCTTCATCGGCTTCACCCTGACCATGCTCGAACCATTCGATGAAATTATCAACCTGCGTCTTGTTCTTATCCCACCATGTAAGCGATTCGGGGAAATAAGCGACACTCACATAGCGGCAATAAGTATCAAAATGTCCCGAACCTAAGATTTCTTCATAGGTAGGAACAAAGAAAAACCACAACAATCCACTTTGAGAGTCATTCTGCATTTGCGCTATAGTAAAGAATATCAGCTTAGAAGCCTCTACAAAATAAGAATATTCAGAGGCACTATCCGTACCTTGCGGTTTCTTCAATTGTATATTCTTATAGAGCCATTCACGGTCTATGCCATCTTCGGGAGTCAACCTTACTGAACCGGGTTCTAGTTTGGCATTCAATATATCCAGCATCTCACTGAAAGCATCTTTCGATCTTTCGGTATTGGGCTCCAACAATAAAAAGAAATGGAATGCATAAAAACTCTGCACCCACTGATCCAAGTCGTTCAAGGCATAAGCATACAACAAGAATGCACTCGAGTGTGTTGCATCTATTTCTATCGCTTTACGCAAGTGATGCGCAGCCATTTTATTGTCCTTGCTATTGAAGTAGCAGAGTCCTAGGTTGAAGTGTAGCAAATACTCATCTCCACATCTGACAACCGCATCGTTCAACGTTTTAATTGCATCGCTCATCTTATCCATATTAGCCAGTGCCGTACCCTTTACAATATAGGCATCCATAAGTAAAGGCTGAAAGTTGGCATTAATAACTTTTGAGCTTAAGCTTACAGCACGCTCATAATTATTAAGCTTCAAATAAGACAAAGACATTTCGTAAACAGCAGACATTGACGAAGGATTTACCTTCAATGCCTCTTCATAAGAAGATATGGCTTCTTTATAACGCCCCTTATCATGAAGGCTAACCCCTTCTCTAATGAGTTTTTCTGAGGAAGACTGAGCCTTTATAGATAATGTTGCGAATAATAGAATTAATATAAAGATGATATTCTTCATGCCATAAAATTGTTTAGAGCTACAAAAATAAGAAAATCCTGCTAAAATAAGCCTTTAACTAAAATTCTTAGACTTTTTTAAAAGACCGAGGTTTAATATACAACTATTCCATATTATCTAAAAACAACGATTTTATCCACATCTTACATTTATATATAGATATTCAATTTTAGCTTACTTTATCTATGCGCAATATAATCTTTCTATATAAAAGACGTCACATAATAGAACATTTTTATTATTTTTGTTATTCTAGGTATTTGGACATAACTAAAAAAACAATGATCGATGAAAAGTAATACGTTTGACATAGAGATGATTCGTAAATTCTATGAATCTTACCCCAAAAAAGTTGATGAAGCAAAGAAGATTCTTAAGCGACCATTAACCCTTAGCGAGAAAATCCTATACGCTCACCTATCAACAGATGAGCCTTTAAAAAACTATGTCCGTGCCACCGATTATGTAAACTTTTCACCCGATAGGGTTGCNNATGAACTCAGGACGAACAAAAGTAGCTGTGCCTTCCACAGTACACTGCGACCACCTGATACAAGCTCATAAATCGGCAAAAGAAGACCTGAACACGGCCGAAGTAACAAACAAAGAAGTATATGACTTTCTGAGTGCCGTATCTAATAAATTCGGCATCGGCTTTTGGAAACCGGGAGCCGGTATCATACACCAAGTAGTACTCGAGAACTATGCCTTCCCGGGAGGTATGATGATAGGAACGGACTCTCATACTCCTAATGCTGGAGGATTGGGCATGATAGCAATAGGCGTGGGTGGTGCCGATGCAGTAGACGTTATGGCAGGGATGCCTTGGGAACTAAAAATGCCTAAGCTGATCGGTGTAAAACTCACAGGAAAGCTATCCGGGTGGGCTTCACCAAAAGATGTAATACTAAAATTGGCAGGAATACTTACCGTAAAAGGTGGCACAAATGCTATTATAGAATATTTCGGAGATGGAACGAGCTCGCTATCTGCTACGGGAAAAGCAACGATATGTAATATGGGAGCAGAAGTAGGGGCAACAACATCCATCTTCCCTTACGACAAAAAATCATCAGATTACCTGAAAGCAACAGAACGCACCGATGTGTCTGAACTGGCAGATAAAGTAATCGAGTATCTTCAACCGGATACAGAAACAGTAAACAATCCGAAAGAATATTTCGATCAGGTGATAGAAATAGACCTATCGACACTCGAACCATACGTAAATGGGCCATTCACTCCCGACGCAGCTCATCCGATTTCGGAATTTGCCAAAGTAGTGAAAGAAAAAGGCTATCCTCAAAAAATGGAGGTGGGTTTGATTGGGTCGTGTACAAACTCATCATATGAAGACTTATCACGAGCAGTATCAATCGTAAAAGACGCAAAGCAAAAGCATGTAGAAGTTAAAGCACAATTCATTATCAATCCCGGATCGGAACAAGTACGTTATACAGCCGAAAGAGACGGCATACTTCCGGCCTTCGAAGAAGTGGGCGCTACCATAATGGCGAATGCCTGCGGCCCATGTATAGGACAATGGAAACGTGAAAGCAAAGACCCTGAGCGTGCGAATTCTATCGTCACCTCTTTTAACAGGAACTTTGCAAAAAGAAACGACGGAAACCCAAATACACACGCATTTGTTACATCTCCTGAGATTGTTGCCGCATTGAGCATTGCCGGTGATCTTTGTTTCAACCCTATGACTGACACCTTAGTAAATAGTGAGGGGGAGAAAGTAAAATTGGAAGAGCCAAAAGGATATGAATTACCTCCGTTGGGATATGAATTGAAAGAGTCCGGATTTTTAGCACCAATTGCAGATGGATCGGATATCGAAATCAGCATAGCAAAAGATTCACAACGACTTCAAGAATTAGCGCCATTTGCGGCATGGAATGGCAAAGACATTATAGAACAACCTCTTCTGATCAAGGTAAAAGGAAAGTGTACAACGGATCATATTTCGATGGCGGGACCATGGCTTCGATTTAGAGGACATTTGGATAACATCTCCGACAATATGCTCATTGGGGCGGTAAACGCTTTCAACGATAAGACAAATGCAGTACTTGATCAGGAAACGAACGAATATATTCCTGTTCCAAAATTGGCTCGTAAGTTTAAAGCCGAGGGGTTAGGGTCTGTTGTTGTTGCAGAAGAAAATTATGGAGAAGGATCTTCTCGTGAACATGCTGCGATGGAGCCTCGTTTCTTGAATGTAAAAGCTATACTTGTTAAGTCTTTCGCTCGTATACACGAAACAAATCTAAAAAAACAAGGGATGCTGGCACTTACCTTTGTGGATAAGAATGACTATGAAAAAATAAAGGAAGACGACAAAATCAGCATAATCGGACTCTCCGAATTTAAACCCGGAAAGAACCTGACTGTTGAACTAACACACAAGAATGGCACAAAAGAATCGTTTGAGGTTGCCCATACATATAATGAGGTGCAGATAGCTTGGTTTAAAGCCGGTAGTGCCCTGAACTATATGAAACAAAAATAATTTTTATTTATCTCATTATAAAGTTACACATAATAGTAAAAGGTGACATTACGAGAACATCATTAACCTGTTACTTTTGTCACCTTTTACATAGAAACACAATGTAGCAATGATCATAAACGTTGTACTATTTCACAACTTTGAAACCCTTGACGTATTTGGTCCTGTGGAAGTTTTTGGCAAAGCAGACGAATGGGAAATCAAATACTATTCTCTGGATGGCGGTTTGATTTCGAATCAAGACAATGTACACATCGCGACAGAAAAACTTGATCAGTTTATCTCCGATCAAGTATTATTTCTTCCCGGAGGAATGGGCGCAAGGGATGAAATAAACAACTCCGGCTTTATTGATACAATTAAACATCTGGCAAACAAAAGCCAATTTGTTATCACCGTCTGTACAGGAAGTGCCTTACTGGCAAAGACGGGTCTATTGGACGGAAGAAAAGCAACATCGAACAAACGGTCTTTCGATTGGGTAAAACAAAGCTCCGACAAAGTGATTTGGATAAAACAAGCCAGATGGGTCGTAGATGGCAAATACTATACATCTTCAGGTATTAGCGCAGGAATAGATATGGCTTTAGGCTTTATAGCAGACATAAAGGGGCTAGAAAAAGCAAGAGAAATAGCAAAAAGAATAGAATACAACTGGCAGGAAGATAAAACCGTTGATAACTTCACAGAGTAAGGATCAAATATGATAACAATAAAACATATTGAAGAGAATGATTTTGAAGAACTAGTTGCTCTTTTTCTTGAATTTGCAACATTCCAGAACCAACCGGAAAAGATGAAAAATTCGGTAGAAAAGATGATATCCGAGAAAGAATTCCTTCATGGTTTTACAGCCAGAGACGAAAATGATAGGATTATAGGATATGCTACTTTTTTCTTTGCATATTACACATGGGTGGGTAAATCCTTATATATGGATGACCTTTACATAAAAGAACAATATAGAGGGAAGGGAATCGGCACGCTACTCATCAATGCAGTTATCAAACATGCCGAGAAAGAGAAGTGCGACAGGTTAAGGTGGCAAGTTTCTGAATGGAACAAGCCTGCGATATCCTTTTACAAAACTTTAGGAGCAAAAATAGACGAAACAGAAAAAAATTGCGATATAGTATTCTAAATATATTTCTCCTATTCAAGAACCTATTTGAATAATTTTTTGTTCCTAATAAGTACCATTGACAAACAGTTAAAACCAGATATTATGGATAGATTAAAAGATAGTGAAACAATAAAAAAAATATCAAAAACAGTAGAAACAACATGCAACATTGACAATGAACTTTTCAAAACTTTCAATGTAAAACGTGGACTTAGAAATGAAGACCATACAGGGGTTGTTGTTGGTCTCACAAAGGTAGGTGACGTTGTTGGGTACGAACGTGATGCTGAGGGAAATCTGACGCCTATACCGGGAAGGCTGATATACAGGGGAATTAGCCTTGAAGATATAGTAAAAGGAGCTCAAAAAGAAGACCGACTAGGATTTGAAGAAGTCGTTTATCTTATTCTATCGGGTAATCTGCCAAGCAAAGTAGAACTAAAAGAGTTTTCGGGTGTAATAAGCAGAACTATGGATTTGAATCCTAAAATCGTAATGCATATATTAGACTTGGTAGGAAAAGACATCATGAACTATTTATCAAGGTGCGTGCTCGAACTATACACTTTCGATGAGAATCCGGACGATACGACTCCCGAAAACCTAATCAAGCAATCCGTCAATCTGATTGCAACATTCCCTACCATAGTAGCCTATGCACATAATGCCATACGACATGGACAAGGTAAGTCGTTACATATAAGACACCCTCAGCCGGATGTTTCTCTTGCCGAGAATTTCCTTTACATGATGAAAGGACGCCACTACACTCCACTGGATGTAAAGATACTAGATCTTGCCATGATGGTACACGCCGACCACGGTGGAGGGAACAACTCTACATTTACGGTACGCGTAACCAGCTCTACAGGAACCGATACATATTCTACTATTGCCGCAGGCATAGGCTCACTGAAAGGTCCTCTTCATGGAGGAGCAAACCTGAAGGTTATAGACATGATACAAACTATCAAGAGTGAGGTTAAAGACTGGACCAGCGTTGAAGAAATAGACAATTACCTTTGTAAGATATTGAACAAAGAAGCTTATGACCGCACCGGGCTTATTTACGGTATCGGGCACGCTATATATACCATATCAGATCCTCGCACTGTTCTCCTGAAAGAAATGGCCCGGGATTTGGCAATCGAGAAAGGCCGTGAAGCTGAGTATAATTTCTACACCTTATTAGAAGAGCGGGCGATCTTCAACTTCATGGAAACGAAAGGGAAAAATGTTAACAAACAGGTATGTGCCAATGTGGACTTTTATTCCGGATTTGTATACGATATGATTGGTCTTCCGCAGGAAATTTATACTCCGTTGTTTGCTATGGCTCGTATTGTAGGATGGACAGCACACCGCATTGAAGAACTAAACTTTAAGCAAAAACGAATCATCCGTCCTGCATATAAAAATGCAGCTGATGTTCGTGAATACATACCTATAGATAAAAGATAATGAAGCAACTCGTATTAATTGCAGCAAGTATATACGGTACTATATCTGTTATACTTGGAGCTTTTGGAGCACATGCCTTCAAGGCGATGCTAACTCCCGATAAGCTAGCGAGCTTCGATACAGGGGTGCGTTATCAAATGTATCATGCGATTGTATTGCTGATAATAGGCCTGACTCTATCTTTCACATCCTCACTCGAGAAGTGGGCTGCTATCTCCATCATTGTGGGTGTATTCTTATTTTCGTTTAGTATTTATTTTCTAGCCTTCTCCGAATATTGGAATGTGAACTTAAAATTTCTAGGTCCCATTACCCCTATCGGAGGCATGTTTATGATTGCAGGATGGGTGCTGCTGGTTGTATTTTTCATTAAAAATAAAATTATTTAATTTTTTTTGATTTTTTCTGTAACCAAAAACATAGTTATGCCGTCATATCTATAAGTTAACAATTTTAAATTATTATAGAAATGAAATCTATTTTATACACAATCAGCATTAGTTTATTAATATTTGTTGCCCAGTCTTGTAACTTCAATTCGGTAAGAGGTAACGGAACAATAGTAGAAAACGAAGTTAGTATATCTGACTATAAAGCCATTGAATTTGGTGGAGGCGGTGAACTCGTTTATGAACAAAAGCCCGACGTAGCACCATATGTGCGTGTAGAAACTGATGAAAATATTTATCCGTTGTTGATAATAAAAACAGATGGTGACGTGCTATCGTTCAAAAGCAAGGAAAATATAAGCCCTACAACATACAAGATATATACTAACTCGAAAGACCTGACAAGCCTAAGCATCAGCGGTTCTATGAAAGCTCACCTAAAAGGCAAGTTAGAAACATCAAAATTAGATGTGTCTGTATCAGGGAGTGGCAACATCATTATAGACAGCCTTATATGTCATTCATTATCAACAAGAGTATCGGGATCGGGCGATGTAGATGCAAAAGGGAAAGTAACAAACATAGACTCCAGAATATCAGGTAGCGGTAAAGTAATAGCTACAGATCTGGTTGCCGACTCTGTTAAATGTTCGGTATCTGGGAGCGGAGACTTTTTTGTATATGCCAACAAATATCTAGACGTAAGTATCTCTGGTAGTGGTAGTGTTAAGTACAAAGGTAACCCACAAATAGATCAGTCAATATCCGGAAGTGGTAAGATTTCGAGACAAGAATAAGAAGCGTAAAGCATAAAAACAAAAAAGATTATCCCGGTCGGGATAATCTTTTTGTATTATAATACAATAGCAATTGTATAAACTAAACAACTATAATCCTATTTGAGTTTTTATAAAGTTATTCGCTTCATCTTCACTCTGGAAATATATAAGTCCTTTAAACTCAAACGGGAAGTTATCGAAAGGCAAAGAGAATCGTTTCTTTTCACACGTTACGGAAAAGTCCTCATAATTGGTCGTCGTAAAATTTACAACTTCGTCAGGAGAGTCAATCTTAAATACCTTTATAGACAACTTTTTGGGGTCAACTCTATATAATATATCCCCTACCTTCAAAACATCTCTAAGTCTCATAGCAATATCATTTTAAAAGATGGAACAATAGGTCATATTATAACAACCATCTATAACACATTGTTCACAAAATTATCTATTTGATATAAAAGGGATATGAGTATAGGCAATATACAATCAATATTAATAACATAGCAATTAGTACTAAATATGGATATATTGCTACGTAGCACAACTACAAGAACCACAATATCAATATAAACTGTAACATATTTCCATAAATGCACAGTTTCTTATTTTTTGTGCATAACACAAGTTTTTTTATAATTTTAATTTCGTTGTCTTATATTTTAATAGTACCTTTGGGGCGAACTAAATAATAACTTTTTATTCAAATATAACATGGATATTTCGCACATTGAACATCTAGGTATTGCTGTGAAAAGCATCGAAGAACAACTTCCTTATTATGAAGGAGTTTTAGGCTTAAAATGCTACAGCATAGAGGTTGTTGAAGATCAAAAAGTAAAGACCGCTTTTTTTAAAGTAGGCCAAACAAAAATCGAACTGCTTGAACCGACAAGTCCAGACAGCACAATTGCTAAATTTATTGAGAAAAAAGGAGAAGGAATTCACCACATTGCATGGTGTGTTCAAGACGGCGTAGCAAACGCTTTAGCTGAAGTAGAAGCTAAAGGAGTTCAACTAATAGACAAAGCCCCTCGCCGTGGTGCTGAAGGTCTTGATATCGCATTCCTTCACCCGAAATCAACAGGAAGCGTTCTTACAGAACTTTGTGAGACTCCAAAAAAATAAATAAGAAGATGACTTTACTCATTAAACCCACAATGAAGTAAAGTCATTTTTGCATTATCCTATAATTTAATTAGAATCTAAAATATTAAAACATGGGCCAACTTGAAAAAGTAAAAGAGCTGATAGAGCTCCGCGCAAAGGCACGCCTCGGTGGAGGAGAAAAGAGAATAGAAGCTCAACATGCAAAAGGCAAGTATACTGCACGCGAACGCTTAGCCATCTTATTGGATGAAGGCAGTTTCGAAGAATTTGACATGTTCGTTGAACATCGCAGTACAAACTTCGGAATGGACAAACAAAAATTTCTTGGAGACGGAGTCGTAACAGGCTGTGGTACGATCGAAGGTCGTCTTGTTTATGTCTTCGCTCAAGACTTTACTGTTATAGGAGGATCACTTTCCGAAACTATGGCATTAAAGATCTGTAAAGTAATGGATATGGCGATGAAAGTAGGTGCTCCGGTAATCGGTATCAACGACTCGGGAGGCGCACGTATACAAGAAGGAGTTAACGCTCTTGCCGGCTATTCAGAAATTTTCCAACGTAATATCTTAGCTTCGGGTGTAATACCTCAAATATCAGGAATCTTCGGCCCATGCGCCGGTGGAGCTGTATATTCACCAGCTTTGACAGACTTCGTCTTGATGACAGAAGGCACATCTTATATGTTCCTTACAGGACCTAAAGTGGTAAAAACTGTTACCGGAGAAGATGTAACACAAGAAGAGCTTGGTGGAGCAAGCGTACACACTACCAAATCGGGGGTTGCTCATTTCTCTGTAGCAAACGAAGATGATGGATTATCTTTGATCCGTCACTTATATAGCTTCCTTCCTCAAAACAATATGGAAGAAGCTCCTCGCAAAGAATGCACAGACCCAATTGCCAGAATGGAGGATTTACTAAATGAAATCATCCCTGACAATCCGAATAAACCATACGATATGTTTGAAGTAATCGGTGCGGTTGTCGACAATGGCGAATTCCTTGAAGTACATGGAAACTATGCTAAGAACATAATAATTGGTTTTGCCCGCATGAATGGTCAATCTGTTGGTATCGTGGCTAACCAACCTAAATACCTTGCCGGAGTACTAGACATCAACGCTTCACGCAAAGCAGCTCGTTTTGTACGCTTCTGCGATGCTTTCAATATTCCGTTGGTGACATTGGTAGACGTACCTGGATTCCTTCCTGGAACAGGTCAAGAATACGGCGGTGTAATTACTCATGGCGCAAAACTTCTTTATGCATATGGAGAAGCTACAGTACCTAAAGTAACAGTTACTCTACGTAAATCTTACGGAGGTTCACACATCGTAATGAGCTGTAAACAACTTCGTGGCGACATCAACTACGCATGGCCTACTGCCGAAATCGCAGTTATGGGTGCCGATGGAGCAGCAGAAGTACTTTACGCGAAAGAAATCAAAGAATCTGAGAATCCGGCTGAAGCACTTGCTGCAAAGAAAGCAGAATACAACAAATTATTCTGTAATCCTTTCAACGCTGCACGCTATGGATATATTGATGACGTAATAGAACCGAGAAATACTCGTTTCCGCGTTATCCGCGCTTTGGAACAACTGAGAACTAAAAAGCAAGTCAATCCTTCTAAGAAGCATGACAACCTGCCTCTATAATCTCTAAACGAATTAGTATTATGAGTAATAATAATATACCGTCAGAAGTATTAGCAGCTATAGCCTTAGCTATATATGATGTGCAAAACCAGCACGACATAGAAAGCAATGTGCTAACGATCAAACATGTGTCGAAAGATTATCTACCATGGGCTGACAAAAGTAAAGCTATGCTTCAAATGCCAGTAAGAAAATAAAATTTGATAAATTATTATGAAACAGTTCATATATAGAATAAACGGACAGGAATACATAGTAGCCGTAAACAAGATGGATAACGGTCTTGCTGAAGTTGCAGTAAACGGAAGCAACTATAAAGTAGAATTGGTAAACAACGAGGAAGAAATCACTCTNNATCTTGTTACTCGTCCGGCTTCGAAAGCACCGGCAGCTACTGCCACTGCAGCACCTAAAGCTACAACTTCGGCACCAACCAAACCAGCAAGTGGTGGTGCAGGCAGTGTAAAATCTCCGCTTCCGGGCATCATCATCGACGTATTAGTTAATGAAGGTGACGAAGTAAAGAAAGGACAAACTGTAGTTATGCTTGAGGCTATGAAAATGGAGAATGCTATCCAAGCTACTCAGGACGGAAAAGTTACCGGTATACATGTATCTAAAGGAGACTCTGTACTAGAAGGAGTTGCTCTGATTACAATCGGATAAAAAACAACTATCTATAAAGTAGCGCCGCATAAATTAATTTTTATGTGGCGCTCTCTATTTATCTCACCTTACGCTAATGAATATTTTCCTATCTCTTATAACTCTATAGCAAAATCAAACTAAAAAACTATTTATCAGCAATTTACACAAAACACACTTTGTTAAAAAACAAAAAAAAGAAAATTTATATGCAACGTTTTTATATCCCCTCCATCTATATACTAAATGAGCACTAGAACAATACTTAAAAACAAAGCTACACTACATAATTAAAACTATATATTCTTTATTTTTAAAGGTATATTAAAAGAGAAAACAAACAACATTACTACGCTAATTAAGAGAAAGCTACATAAATTAATTTTTATGTAGCTTTTTTATATACAAATTCAAAATCATATCATTTACATTTGAATCCCTCACCCACTTTGTTTCAAGATTAGACTTAAAATATTTATTTATTCCAAAAAAACTTTATACCTTTGCGCCGTTCTTTTGAGTTTTAAATACAATACGTGGGAAAGTTTAGCTTATATAATATCCCTTTGAGAAGTTTAACCGAAGGGAAACATGAATTCAAGTATGACTTGGATAATAAGTACTTTGCTCTTATTGATGACGGCACAGCCGATATAAAAAGGGGCAACTTAAAAGTAGTAGTATCTTTAAATAAGACCAGTACTATTTTTGAGCTCAATTTTGATATTTCCGGATTTGTTTTAGTTCCATGCGATAGATGTTTAGACGACATCAACATGAATGTGGAAACAAAAAACAAGCTTATCGTTAAATTCGGTAAAGAATACTCTGAAGAAAGTGATGAGATCGTTATCATCCCTGAAGATGATGGAGAAATTAATATCGCATGGTTTTTGTATGAATTTATTGTACTCAGTTTACCGGCAAAACGAATACATCCTCCGGGCACATGCAATAAAACAATGTCTTCTAAGTTAAATAAGCATAGAGCTAAAAGTACTTCCGATGAAGATTCAGACGAAGACGACTTGGATGATATCGAAATAGAGGACGACTCATCCCTTACAGATTCTCGTTGGGACGCATTGAAAGATGTCTCTATTGACGAGGATTAAATAAGAACAGGAATTTGATTTTTTAATTCAGATATATAGAAATAACTAAATAAAACAAAAAGATGGCACATCCGAAACGAAGACAGTCAAAGTCTAGAACAGCTAAAAGAAGAACTCATGACAAAGCAGTAGCTCCAACATTAGCTGTATGCTCTAATTGCGGCTCTTGGCATGTATTCCACACAGTTTGCCCTGAGTGCGGATACTACAGAGGTAAATTGGCAATAGAAAAAGGAGCGGCGGTTTAATATCTTAAACCAAGACTTTAAGCCCTAATATTAGGGCATTTTTTTTATAAATACTCACAAAACCAAAAAATACAATGATTCGAGCTGCAATTACCGGTATAGGAGCATATGTCCCTGAGGATATTCTCACCAACAGTGATATTGAAAAATTGGTGGATACTACAGACGAATGGATCATGACCCGTGTCGGAATCAAAGAACGTCGTGTACTCAAAGGCGAAGGCAAAGGAACTTCTGTTATGGGAGCCGAAGCTGTGAAAGAATTATTGAAGAAAACAAATACCAAACCAGAAGAGGTTGAGGTAATCATTTTTGCCACTACTACACCTGACTATGTATTTCCATCAACGGCTGCAATGACAGCTGAAGCTTGTGGAATAAAAAATGCTTTAGGGTTTGATATCCAAGCTGCATGTTCAGGCTTTATATATGCATTAGAGGTTGGTTCTAATTTTATCAAATCAGGTAAATACAAAAAAGTAATTGTAGCTGCAGGAGATAAAATGACATCTATAGCCAACTATAAAGACCGTGCTACATGTCCTCTATTTGGAGATGCCGCAGGTGCTGTAATGCTGGAACCAACTGAAGAGGAGTTTGGCATTATGGATAGTATTCTTCATCTCGACGGAGTTGGAATAACTCATCTCCACCAATATGGAGGAGGGTCGGCATATCCGGCTTCCCACGAAACCGTAGATAAAGACATGCACTATGTTTATCAGGAAGGACAAGTCGTATTCAAACATGCCGTATCTAAAATGGCTGATGTTTCTGTAGAGATAATGGAACGCAACAATCTATCAAATGAATCGGTAGACTGGTTAGTTCCTCATCAGGCAAATATTCGTATCATCGAGGCTGTAGGAAATCGCATGGGACTTTCGCCAAACAAGGTTATGGTAAACATACAAAAGTATGGTAATACAAGTGCCGCCACAATTCCGGTGTGCATACACGAATGGGAATCTCAGCTTAAGAAAGGAGACAACCTCATCCTTACAGCATTTGGCGGAGGATTTACATGGGGAGCTTTATACTTAAAATGGGCATATTGATATCGCCTGTCAATTAATAAAAACAAAAAAGGTGCCAAATGGCACCTTTTATTGTTTATGTAGAATACTAATTAATATTCACGTCTTCTAAAACCACCGTTTCCACCTCTGTTGTTATCGAAGTTTCTGCGTGGGCGGTCTCCACCTTCTGTACGAGGACGAGCTTCTGAAACAGAAATAGTTCTTCCGTCATATTCAGCACCATTTAATTCTTCAATAGCTTTTTGTCCGGCTGCATTGTCTTCAAGTTCAACAAATCCATAACCTTTAGAACGGCCTGTAGCCTTGTCCATAATAACTTTTGCTGAGGAAATTTCACCGTATTCGTTGAATAAATCTCTCAAATCATTGTCGTTGATGCTGTAGCTCAACCCTGCAATAAAAATGTTCATTGTAAAAAAATAAAATTTAAAATTTAATACTTTGCAGAAGAAGTAAATAAGAATAAAAAGCTAAAATAAACTAGACAAGAAAGGTTACCAAGAAGGGAAGTGACTTGCGAAGAAAAATTTAAACTATACTGTTAAGAACTCTAATGCTCCACAAATATAAAAATAAAAATCAGTTATTTAACTCTTTATCTATTATTTTTTTGTTATAAGTTAATATTTTAGGATTATATAACTGAGATATGGTTTAGAGACTAGGTATTAAGCCCTTTATAATTTTCAATAACTTTTATTACAGTCTCTTTATCTCTACTAATCTGATCCTTTAAAGTCGTAATATCTGAGAATTTTTCGTCAGGACGCACAAAATCAAGAAATTCTGCCGTGAGGGTTTTATTATACAGATCTCCGTCAAAATCGAAGAGATTAACCTCTATACTTATATTATCTCCATTATGCAGCGTAGGACGTTTACCAATGTAAAGCATACCATCATATTTAACACCTTCGACATGTACATAGACTGCATATATGCCAAAAGCAGGGACTACCTTGTAAGTCTCCCATATCTGTATATTGGCAGTTGGGAAACCTATCGTCCTACCTACTTTAAATCCTTCTACAATCTTTCCTGAGATGGTGTAGTTATATGATAATAGCTTCCCCGCTTTACGGATGTATCCTTCTGCCAGAAGCTTACGTATACGTGACGAACTAACATGTTCGAGCCCGGGTAAAGCTTTAGCTTCTATGACCTGCATTTTTATTTCACTGCCATATCGTTCGTAATCAGAAAAGTCATCTTCTCTATTGTGACCAAAACGATGATCGTAGCCTATGATGAGAGAATCAACATTCAGTTTTTCTTTCAGAATATCCTGCATAAATCTCTTCGCAGACATTTGTGATATCTCAACCGTAAAGTCGAGACAAATACAATAATCGATTCCGGTAGTAGCCAGACGCTCTATCTTTTCGTCATAGCCACAAAGTAAAGACGGCTGATAGTCTTTTTGCAACACCTTTCGCGGATGTACAGGAAAAGTTATGACGGCAGAGGGTAAACCTCGCTTGGCGGCTTCTTCTTTCACCTGATCAATCAGATATCGATGTCCTGTATGCACACCATCGAAAAAGCCAATAGTAGCCACTAATGACGGAAGTTCTATCTTGTTTGTCTTATCAACTAACTGCATATCCTAAGTATTAACTTATAATAGCTCTCTATCAGTAAACACTTTTCTTAGGTCTTCTGTTTGATCGACCAGACAAGTTTCAAAGCCAATCGCTTTACCTATTTCTATATTCGCTTTGCCATCATCAAGAAACAGAGTCTCGGACGGAATCATTCCCGAATCGGCAAGTATAAAGTCAAATATCTCCTTGTCGGGTTTTGCATGCCCTATCTCAAAAGAAAGATAGCATTTATCAAAATATGCCTGAATAGGCAAACCTTCGGGTGAGAAAGCCTCACTTGAAGCCCATTTAATTACAGACGGATTTGTATTGCTTAATAAGTATACTTTATACTTTTTGCGAAGCTCTTTCAAAAGTTCAAATTTGTATGGAGGAATCCCCGCTAAAAAGCCTAACCATCCATTATCGATATCTTCGGCGGCAATATTATCATTACCGCATAACTTGCGGAATTCTTTATAAAAACCTTCTGGACTTATTTTACCTTCTTCGTACTCCAGAAATATTCCTTCTTGACGAAACTCACCTAAATAATCTTCAATATTAGGGAAGCCAATAGCCGTAAAACGGTTCAACGCTTCCTGTTTATTCAGGCTTATAATAACTCCTCCTAGATCAAAAAGTATATTTTTTATTTTTTGAGACATAACGTTATATTTATTATATGCGAAGTTAGTCAATTATTTTTACATGGCTGAGATAATTCATGCTTGTTTAATAAATAACCTCCATAGATCAGAAATTGTAAAAAGTGACAAAAGTGACAGTATTTTACTTGTTTTTCGATGTTACTTTTACCCTTTACAATATTTATCACACATCGAACGGCTCTTTATAATAAGATAATAATTGAAGATAAAGCTAAACGAGTTTATTCCTTTTTTACTATCCCCTTTTATCTTCTTTGTAGAGATAACGAATCTCACTCGGATAAAAAATAGTATTTTTGTATAGCTAAACATTATCGAAGTGCTTTATAAGACAAGAGGACTGGTACTGAATACCATAAACTACAACGACAAGTATTTGCTTGCTCTGTTATTCACCGAATCCTTCGGGCGGGTAACGTATATGGTGTCCAAAGCAAGAGGTAAGGGCTCAAAAGTTCCTAAATCTTTATTTTCGCCTCTAGCGATACTCGACATGGAAGTTGAGCATCAAAGCAATAGAGATATTCAAAGAATCAGAGAAGCCCGCTCCGATTTTTATTTATATGAGATAGCGGGAGATATGGGAAAAACGTCAATGACTTTTTTCCTTTCCGAATTTTTATCAAGGGTCTTAAAAGATGCCGACACCAGTCAATTGCTATTCGACTTTCTTGAACAGTCGGTACAGATACTCGAGATGACAGATAAAAGCATAGCTAATTTCCATTTGGTATTTATGCTCAAACTGAGCCACTTTATGGGATTTTACCCTAACCTTGAAGAATATAAGGAAAATAATTTGTTTGATATGATAAACGGCGAGTTTGTTCATTATCAACCTTTGCATAATCATTATCTTAACAGGTACGACAGTAAAGCTTTATCTATGCTGGCACGTATTACGTACGAAAATATGCATCATTTTGTTTTCTCTCGGCAAGATCGGATTAACATCATAAATAGAATATTGGAATACTACCGTTTGCATCTGTACGACTTTCCGGCACTGAAGTCGCTCGATGTCTTACACGAATTGTTTTAGCATACGATTAATTATAATAAAATCTATAACTTTAGCGAATGACACTAGAAGAAGTACAAGAATCATATAAGGATCTTATAAAAAGAGAAGACGAAAAGCTGACTAAATTAAAAAGTTCTATTTTTCAGATCGGAACTTTGCGATTAGTTACTGTTTTGGGATGTATCCTCCTTTGCTGGGTAATGTGGGGACATACTGTTTCGGTTGTCTCTATTATTTTTATAACAGTCGTCATCTTTCTCTATCTGCTGAAATATCACAACAAGCTATNNAAAGTATCGATTATGATTTTTCAGCTTTCGATGGAGCACCCGAAAAGGTTGATGGCAGCCATAGCTATAGTGTAGATCTCGACTTATTTGGAAATCACTCATTCTTTCAGTCTATAAACCGTACTGTTACTTCTTTTGGCAAGAATAAACTGGCAGACTCCCTGCTAAAGACCTTTGAGAAAAAAGATGATATTATTGCACATCAGGAAGCCGTAAAAGAATTGAGTCGCAACCCACGGCTACTCAACCACCTGAGAGCAACAGGACAGATGAGCGAAACCGAAGGGCTGGATATAGATCACTTCTCCCGTCAATTTATGCAAACTCGCTTATTATCTGAAAGCTATTGGCGATACTTTGTATATATCGCCCCTGCTGTGTTTACTCTATCTATTATTCTAAGTTCTTTTGGATTGATGCCTATTGCAATACTAGGATCTTGTTGGACTATTTTCTTTATAGCAAGCCTTACTCCGATGAAAGACATTCGACTGAAGATGAGTTTTTTTCAAAAGAAAATAGAAACACTACAAACATACTCAAGCCTATTTGAAATAATAGAGACCGAAGAGTTTAAATCACCGTTATTAATCGAATTACAAAATAAAATTAAAGATCGGGAACTTGCCTCACTAGCTATCCGCCAGCTAAAATCATATAGCAACAACCTCGATCAGTCATCCAATGTCTTGGGGTTGCTTCTTCTCAATCCCATTTTCTTCTGGAATATTATTTATTCAATAAAGATTGAAAAGTGGATAAGCCGCCATCAAGAAAATATCGGAAGCTGGTTAAAAGTTTTGGCAGAGTTTGACAGTCTGGTGTCTTTTGCTGTATATGCTTACAACCATCCCGACTATATTTATCCCGAGGCATCTGAAACATATATATTGGAAGGTGAAAACCTTGGTCATCCGATGCTCCATCGGAAGGTATGCGTAAGCAACGATGTAACAATAAAGAGCCATCCCTTTTTCCTTGTAGTCACGGGAGCAAATATGGCAGGCAAAAGCACATACTTGCGAACCGTAGGTATAAACCTCATGCTGGCTTGCGCCGGGGCTCCGGTGTGTGCCTCTTCATTGAAATTCTATCCATACAAGCTAGTGACCAATCTTCGTACCTCCGATTCGCTTACAGAAAACGAATCTTACTTTTTTGCAGAGCTTAAGCGTCTGAAAATGATAATCGACCGTCTGCAATCGGGCGAGCCGTTATTTATTATCCTCGACGAGATACTGAAAGGCACCAACTCGGAAGATAAGCAAAAAGGCTCTATAGCTTTAATGAAACAATTGGTGTCACTTGTGGCGAATGGTATCATCGCTACACACGATTTATTGTTGGGCGACCTTGAAAAAGAGTTTCCCGATGCTATAAAGAATTACCGCTTTGAGGCGGATATTAAAGACGATCATCTCTCATTTACCTACAAAATCAGGGAAGGAGTAGCTCAAAATATGAACGCAAGCTTTCTGATGAAAAAAATGGGTATTACCGGATTATGATCGACAACCTAACACTTAACTTATGGAAGACATTTTACACTACATCTGGAAATTCAAACTCTATCAGAAAGAACTGAAAACGACTGATGGTCGTCAGATAGAAGTTTTGGACGTAGGCTTGCCAAATACGAATGAGGGTCCCGACTATTTTAATGCTAAAATAAAAATAGATGGTGAACTATGGGCAGGAAATATAGAAATACATACAAGCTCTGATCAATGGAAAGTGCATAACCATCATAAAAATAAAAGCTACAACTCGGTGATACTTCATGTCGTAGAGAAGGCTAATTGTGAAGTGTTTAATGAACTGGGGCAATCTGTTATCCAGTGCGAGATAGTCTATCCGCAGCATATAAAAGAGAATTATGATTTCCTCATTCATTCCAATACAGACATTCCTTGTCGCAACTATATAGGAAACATTCCATCTTTTCATCTCAACTCGTGGATGAATACGTTACTGATAGAGCGTCTTGAAAGAAAAGCAAACCATATAGAAAGCTTACTTAAGCGTTTCCAGAACTCGTGGGAAGATGCTTTTTATGTGCTGCTTACCCGAAATTTTGGATTCGGTCTCAACTCCGACTCCTTTGAGCGATTAGCTCTTAGTCTGCCGTTGAAATGTATTCAAAAACAAGGAGACAATATTATTCAAATAGAAGCTCTTTTATTCGGACAGGCGGGTATGCTTGATAATGTGAAAGTTGAAGACGATTACTTCTCTTTGTTGAAAAAAGAATATGAGTTTCTGAAAAATAAATATGATTTGAAACCGTTAGATTCATATATATTCAAAAGTATGAGATCACGGCCTACGGCTTTTCCTCAGATAAGAATTGCCCAACTGGCTTCTTTGTTGCATAGTTCACATGGATTATTTTCTAAAATTACAGCTTGTGATGATATCGGACGTATCCGGCTGATGTTTCATGTCAATGCTTCTGAGTATTGGCAAACCCATTACGCATTTGGAGTAACATCGGAACGTAAGTCTAAATATCTAGGTGATTCGTCTCTCGACATTTTACTGATCAACACTGTAGTTCCGATATTATTTATATATGGGAAAAGTATAGACAATGAAACCCTTTGCGAACGAGCTCTAAAGTTTTTGGAAATGCTAAAACCTGAACAAAATAGTATAACCAAGCTTTTTGCAAAATTGAAAATGCCATTAAACAGTGCAGCCGACTCACAGGCTATGATTCAACTGAAGAGAGAATATTGCGAACTTCGCAAATGTTTGTTTTGTAGAATAGGACATCAATTACTGGTAGAAAAATAAAAATAAAATGAAGTACATAGACCTTTTTAATCATCTAAAGAAGATCGAGAACTATACAGATAGTGAGATCGAGATCGATCAAAATTTGGTAATGCGTAACTTTACCTTCGACTCCAATTATCGTTTTATCCTTCCCGGAGGATTGGGCAATAACGATGATTATGAATTTATACCGAGTGTACCTGAAGATTATGAACCCGATGTGATTCAGGAAATGTTGAACAAGAGAGATGCTGAAATATTAGAGAATATCAAGTTCAGATATCACATGATAATGCCTAAAAAAGAAACGAAAGCGAAAGGCATTATACTCATGTTTCACGGCTTTAATGAGAAAACTTGGTATAAATATTTACCGTGGGCTAAGCATATAGTCGACAAAACGGGTAAATCAATAGTTATGTTCCCTATAGCATTTCATATGAATCGTGCTCCTGCGGTTTGGAGTAGTACTCGTGAAATGTACAGAGTGAGCGAGCAACGAAAAATGCGCCACCCCGATGTTATCTGTTCCAGTTTATCCAATGTAGCCATCAGTACACGTTTGCATAATAAGCCTCAACGTTTTATTTGGTCGGGGTTGCAAACTTACTATGATGTAATCGACTTTGTAGAGAATTTCAAGGAAGGATTACATCCCGCTATAGATAAGGATGCTTCTATCGATTTCTTTTCATATTCTATAGGTACATTCTTAGGCGAAATACTGATGATGAGTAACAAAGACGGGCATTTCTCTAACTCCAAGTATGCTACTTTTTGTGGAGGAGCAGTATTCAACAGACTATCCCCTGTGTCAAAATTTATTCTCGACAGTGAAGCCAATGTAAGTCTTTATTCCTATGTCGTAGAACATCTGGATAGCCATATGAAGCGCGACGAAGTGCTTCGTCATTATATGCATACACATCCGGAAGGCAACAACTTCAGAAGCATGCTCAATTATAGGGTACTGACAGAATGCCGAGAAGAAGTATTCCGAAAAATGAGCCATCAATTTTATGCTATAACATTGGCGAAGGATGAAGTTGTTCCCGCCTATGAAGTGATAAATACACTGCAAGGTTCACGCAGGGATATCCCGATCAATATCGAAATTCTGGATTATCCATACAAATATATACATGAAGATCCATTCCCTGCGCTACCAAAAATCGCAGATGAAGTAGACGAGCAATTTAGATTTACGTTTGACAAAATCAGTGCTTTTCTCCAATCTTAGCGCTGTATTTTTTCTTTCTGAACTTAATATATGAGAAAGCAATAATGGCAATTAATATGAGTAGAAAACATACTTTGTAAACATCTATCGTGTTTAGTTGTTTTATTTGCAGGAAAATAAGAAGAAATGAAGATTGATAAAACAAACGCCGTCCGGCTTTTGGATAAAGAGAAAATAGAATATAAGCTTATTCCATACGAGGTTGACGAGTCCGATCTTAGTGCCATACATGTGGCCGAACAGTTACAAGAACCTGTTGAACAGGTCTTTAAAACACTGGTACTGAAAGGAGATAAATCCGGTTATTTTGTTTGTATTATACCCGGAGCAGAAGAGCTTGACTTGAAAGCAGCTGCGAAAATCTCAGGAAATAAGAGTTGTGATATGATACCGATGAAAGAGCTTCTTAACATCACAGGATATATAAGAGGCGCTTGCTCTCCTATTGGTATGAAAAAATTATTTCCAACCTATATCGATAAATCTTATGAAGCGTTCGAATATATTTACATTAGTGCCGGAAAAAGAGGTTTACAAATTCAGTTAAATCCGCTAGATTTAGTACAAATAGTAAGTACAACCAGCGGAAACCTAACCAAATAAAGACCGAACCTCCCCAAAGATAGAGATTATTGGATTTTGTATGATAAAATGCTAGCTCAATATGTTTTAAGACATCTTTTTTTTAACATCTTTATTCATAAAAAAAAGGAATATAATAAGAATAACATCTACCTTTGTGTGGGGATCAAATGAGAACTTTATTATAGTTAGCGATTACTAAAAAAATTATTATAAAGAAAAATGGCCAAAATAAAAGGAACAGTAGTTGTAAACGAAGAACGTTGTAAGGGCTGTGACCTCTGTGTGGTTTCATGTCCTTGTGATGTTTTAGAACTTCAACCTCGTGAAGTTAACAGTCGGGGTTATCACTACGTTTACATGAAAAATCCAGATGCTTGTATAGGTTGTGCCAATTGTGGTTATGTATGTCCTGACGGATGTCTCACAGTCTACAAGAAAAAATTTGAATAAATGATGACGAATCAATACAGCTTTTTCGCTTAGTAGATTCGTTTTTTTAATTAACCAAAAATTATGTCAGAAGAAATAGTTTTAATGAAAGGCAATGAAGCCATAGCTCATGCTGCAATTAGATATGGGACAGACGGATATTTTGGCTATCCTATTACTCCTCAATCGGAGATAATGGAAACGTTGATGGCCGAAGCACCGTGGAATACTACCGGTATGGTTGTACTTCAGGCTGAAAGCGAAATAGCATCTATAAATATGGTTTACGGGGGAGCCGGATGCGGCAAGGCCGTGATGACCTCATCTTCAAGCCCGGGCATGAGCTTAATGCTCGAAGGGGTGTCTTATCTTGCCGGAGCCGAATTGCCTTGTTTGTTAGTGAATGTTATGCGTGGAGGACCCGGATTGGGTACAATACAACCATCGCAAGCCGATTATTTCCAAACTGTAAAAGGAGGAGGGCATGGCGATTATAACCTGATAACTCTTGCTCCTGCGTCGGTACAAGAAATGGTGGACTTTGTTGCATTGGGATTCGATCTCGCGTTCAAATATCAAACACCGGCTATGATACTTACCGATGGTGTTATCGGGCAAATGATGGAAAAGGTAAAACTTCCGGAATTTAAACGAAGAAGAACCGAAAAGGAGATACGCGAACAATGTCCTTGGGCTACCCTTGGAAAACCAGCTGATAGAAAACCGAATGTAATAACTTCGCTGGAACTTGATCCGTATAAGATGGAGATAAATAACCTCCGTTTTCAAGCTAAGTTTAAGAAGATAGAGAAAGATGTTTGTTTGCACCAGGAAGTAAACTGCGAAGATGCAGATTATATACTTGTTGCATTTGGGTCTGCTGCCCGTATATGCCAAAAGGCAATGGAGATAGCACGTGCTCAAGGAATAAAGGTGGGTCTTATACGCCCAATAACTTTGTGGCCGTTCCCATCGAAGGAGATTGACAAATATTCAACAAAGGTAAAAGGAATGCTTACAGTGGAAATGAACGCCGGACAGATGGTCGAGGATGTTCGTTTGGCTGTAAACGGTAAAGTAAAGGTTGAACATTACGGACGTTTGGGTGGAATTGTTCCTACACCAAGCGAAGTAGTAGACGCCTTGCAGAATAAATTTGACTGTTGAAAAACGATATTAAGATAGGCAAGTGTTCATTACATTTGCGAGAATAGTAAGTAGGTCTGAGACCTTAAAATTCAAAGTTTAAACAATTATGAGTACAAATATTATAGATCCGGCTAACCTAGTATATGCCAAGCCTGCGTTGATGAACGATGTGGACATGCATTACTGCCCGGGTTGTTCACATGGTGTAGTTCATAAGTTGATAGCTGAGGTTATTGATGATATGGAATTGCGTGATAAAACAATCGGTATAGCTCCGGTTGGTTGTGCTGTGTTTGCATACAACTATTTGGATATCGACTGGCAGGAAGCTGCACACGGACGTGCTCCGGCACTGGCTACAGCAGCAAAACGACTGAATCCCGATAAAATGGTATTTACATATCAGGGAGACGGAGACTTAGCTGCCATTGGTACTGGTGAAACGATACATGCGGCTAATAGAGGTGAAAATATTGCTATAATCTTTATAAATAACGGAATTTATGGCATGACCGGGGGACAAATGGCTCCAACAACCCTTAGCCAAATGATAACATCAACATCTCCTAACGGACGCGATACTCACGAGAGTGGATACCCTCTCAAGATTCTCGATCTGTTGGCTCAGTTACAAGGAGTTTGTCTGGCTACTCGTCAGAGCGTTCATACAGCAGCCTCTGTAAAGAAAGCGAAACGCATGATACGTAAAGCGTTCGAAAACTCGATGGAGAATAAAGGTACATCTATTGTAGAAATTGTATCTACATGTAATGCCGGATGGAAAATGTCACCTCAGGCAGCTAACGATTGGATGGTAGAAAATATGTTTCCTGCATATCCATTAGGCGATTTGAAAAATATTTAAACAAAGAAACATGACACAAGAAATAATTATAGCAGGTTTTGGAGGACAAGGTGTATTATCTATGGGTAAAATCCTTGCTTATTCAGGTCTGATGGAAGATAAAGAAGTTTCATGGTTCCCTTCTTACGGACCGGAGCAACGTGGTGGCACAGCTAACGTGACTGTAATATTGAGCGACAGCCCCATCAGCTCGCCGATAGTGAATGAGTTTGATATTGCGATTATTTTAAATCAGCCGTCATTGGACAAATTCGAGTCGCATGTAAAACCGGGAGGAATATTAATTTATGACCCGAACGGATTTCAACATCCACCAACACGCAAGGATATCAATATCTATAAAGTTGAAGCTGTGGATACAGCTATATTGATGAAAAATACGAAAGCATTCAATATGATTGTTCTAGGTGGATTATTGAAAGTAAGCCCAATGGTAAAACTCGAAAACGTTATGAAAGGATTGAAAAAATCTTTACCTGAACGTCACCATGGTTTACTGCCAATGAATGAGCAGGCAATAATGAAAGGTATGGAGATTATACAAGAAGTTCAAAAATCTGAATAAGATTTCGTTTCTTTGAAAATAAAAAAGAGGCTGTCTGAGACTAGACAGCCTCTTTCTATATTTATTTTATTGAGGCAACTTAAGATTTGTCAACACAGGAACTTTTGTTGTTCTTACTTCTGTGTGATGCTTATCATGCTGTTGTTCAAAAATTACGATCTCATTTTGTCCTTTTTTCAGCCATACCCCCGGAACATATAACGTTTGTTGAGGTCCTACATGCCAATAACGCCCGATGTTCTTACCATTTATAAAGACAATACCTTTGCCCCAATCTTCCATATCGAGGAATGTATCCCCTGTTTCTGTCAGATTGAATGTTCCTTTATATAAGGCCGGAGCTCCGAGAAGACGTTTCGCTGCTGATTCGGTGTTACCAAATACGCTATTTTTTTGCATCTTACTAAAATCAGGAGCTTCATCCATCGGTATCTGGTACATTTGCCAATCACCTTCTATCTCCATTCCGTTTATTATAACAGGGCTGATGATTCCTTTTGTGTTATGAACAATCTCTGATCCGTAATTGATGCGTCCCATGTTCTCTACTAAGATCTCTAACGTAGAATTGAATGGAATGTCAACATCGATAGAATCTTGATTAAAATATCGGTTAAGCTCCCCTACCTTTTCATCGTTTGCATATATAATGGCATAATCGCGCAAACCATTTATCTTCAGTGTACCGCTTATTGGCTGATTGAAGTGCTTTTTATATAAAACATATCCATAACCTTGGTTTAACTGTTCGAAAGTCATAGGTTTATTATTTTCCACTACTTTTGAGTTCAATCCGTCTAAGGTAGCGATCTTGTCAAGTTTAATAGATGGGATCTCTATAACAGGTATAGCAGCGGGAACCTTAGGCAAAGAGTAATTGACATATTTTTTAATTACATTACGAAGCGAGTCGTATTTTGGTGTTACCCATCCGGCTTCGCTAATAGGTGCATCGTAATCGTAGCTAGTAAGATCGGGCTGAATATCATGTTTCTTATCATAGTTAGCGCCACTGGTAAAACCAAAATTAGTTCCGCCATGCACCATGTAATAGTTGATAGACACATTATTCTGTAAATACTTTTCTGTTTGACGAGCTATACTTGTAGCACTTATCTGAGGATGAGGTTCGAGCCAGTGAGCAAGCCATCCGGGATAAAACTCTGCAACCATATAAGGTCCTTGTCCTCCATTATACTTATCTACAGCTTTCTTTAAATTCTCTATATTACTTTCTCCATTTGCAGTTGGCAAAGCTCCGGGAACAGCACCTCCTTCAAACAACCAACTTCCATCCGAAGTAAAAGATGGAACATCGAAACCTGCATCTTTTAATTGCTGAACGATTTTTGCATTGTATCTGCGATGCTCTTCCAATGGAATATCTTTACGTTGGGAGACATAAGATCCGAATTCATTTTCTGCCTGCACCATAACAATAGGGCCACCTTTAGTTATTTGCAAATTTCCAACTTCCTTATACAATCTATTTCAATATAACTGGGTATATTTTAGAAATTGTTCGTTATCACGTCTCAATTCCAAACCCTCTACATTTTGAAGCCACCAAGGATAACCTCCAAATTCCCACTCAGCACATACATACGGACCGGGACGAAGTATCACCATCAATCCTTCTTCACCTGCTATTTTTATATATTCCGCAAGATTCTTATCTCCTGTAAAATCCCACTTACCAGGTTCGGGTTCATGTATATTCCAGAATACATAAGTAGCCACAGCATTCAGTCCCATTGCTTTCAGCATCTGCATACGATGACGCCAATATTGATGAGGAATACGCGGATAATGCATTTCGCCTGAAATTATTCTTACCGGTTTTCCGTCATATACAAAATCTCCGTTCTTAATCTCAAACGTATGTTTCTTCTGAGAAAAAGAACTGATGGAAAAAACGAATAATAATATAAAAAAGGTTGAACAAATCTTTTTAAACATGGTTTTCTTTTTAAATTACTAATTTAAAGCTATATATTATTATAAATTAAATTCACGTTTATAAACTCAATTATAAGTGTTTACTACATTAAATATTCTTTAATATCTTTGTCGTAAAATTAAGGTTGGAATGTTAGAGTATAAAGATACAACAGAAAAAGTAAAAATACCAGCGCAACGCTTAGCCGATCTCATTTTAGATATAGGAACTTATCTACTTGCATCGGGAGCGCATTGCGGAAGACTCAATAGTAATCTGGGGAGAATGGCTTCGACATGGGAGTTTGATCTGCATATAGATCCTACGTTCAAAGGACTGTTAATTACTATAAAAGATATGAACGACCCTGCAAATACAGTCACCAGATTTAAGAATTCGCCCCCTCACAATGTCCACCTTGCTGTTTTGACCGAAATATCACATTTGTCGTGGAAAGTAAAAGAAGAGAAACTTTCCATCACTGAAGCGGAAAACGAATTTGCTCTAATCAAAGCTAAACCATATTATAAAGATATATATGTTGCTATAGCTGTCGGACTTTCATGTGCAGGCCTATGCCTTTTCTCATTAGGAGATTCGATGAACGCTATGGTTGCTTTTGTTGCCGCTTTTTTAGGATATTTCGTACGTGTTGCCTTCTCTAAGAAGAATTTCAACTCTATGATTTGTATCTCGATAGCAGCTTTTGTTACCACTCTTATTACAGGACTTGGAAGACTATATGGAATCGGAGCACACCCCGAAGCTGCTATGGCTACAGGCGTATTATATCTTATACCGGGAGTCCCTCTTATAAATTGTGTTATAGACCTGATAGAAGGCTACCTCTCGTCTGCAATCAACAGAGCCTTATTCGGAGGGTTTATTTTACTTTGTATTGCCGCAGGGATGACCTTATGTATTACATTAATGGGGATCAATAATTTTTAGAAAAAAATGGAAGAACTTACTATTATAAATATACTACGCGACTTTGGCATTGCATTCATCGTCGGCTTCTGTTGGGCTATATTATTTGGTTCACCTAAACGTTTGTTATGGGTAGCCGGCCTGCTGGGAGGAATGGGGCATTGTATCCGTTTTATTTTGGTTCAGCTCGATTTCGGGTTAATAACCGCAACTCTGGCTGGGTCTGTGCTGATAGGGCTGATAGGCATTTTTGCGGCACATAAGGTAGACAGTCCACCTGTTGTATTTACAATGCCGGCATGCATTACGATGATACCGGGTATGTTTGCTTATAAAACAATGCTTGCCGGAATAAAGGTTACAGATCTAACAATTGTAGAACAGAATCCTCGCATACTTATAGAGATGTCACACAATCTTATGCTGACAATGTCTCTTTTATTCACCTTGGCAATAGGAATATGTATCAGTGCGCTGCTTTTCCGAAAATCCAGTGTAAAAAATATATCTCTGAAAGATATAATAGGAAAGGGCTGATACTCTAGTTTACTTTACTATCTGTCATCAGTTCCTCTCTAAAGAACCGATCAATTGTTTCTTATGTATTAATTTGACTATCCATCTGGATACAAGAAATACTATTATCTGTGTGAAAATAATAAATACGCCGGAAGGCACATCCAAAACAGCAGAAAGAAACAATCCGACCAAACAGCCTACGAACCCTATAAGAATGGACAGCGAAATCATCTTCACAAAATTAGAAGTGAATAGATTAGCTGTCATCTGAGGAACCGTCAATATAGACATAAGTAAAACAATTCCAACCAAACGGATAGACAAAACGATTGTTATTGCGATACCCATCATCATCGCATACTTAATCAGATTGACAGGAAGATTGCGCGTCTTTGCAAAATCAGAATCAAATGCTGCAAAAAGTATTTGTCGCCCAAAAAGTAAAAAAACAATGATGAGCACCAAGGATAAAACAGCCAGATATAAAATATCCGGTTTTGTTATAGTTAAAATATTTCCAAAGAGATAATCGGAAAGGTTGGGTGCAAACCCGGGCTTAAGATAGATAAAAATAATACCAACAGCCATCCCTAAAGACCAGAATGAGCCAATAGCAGAATCTTCTCTAACTCCCTGCCTTGAAGAAAGCCACTCAATACCAAATGCCGACAGTATAGAAAAAATCATTGCCGACAGAATTGGATTCCACCCAAAATAAAAGCCCATTCCTATACCTCCGAGCGAAGCATGTGTTATCCCTCCACTAATAAAAACTAATCTGCGGATAACAACATACGATCCTATAATTCCACATGCAATAGAGGCAAAAAGACTACCTAGAAGAGCATTCTGAAAAAAGCTATAGGATAGAAGATCAAAAAATTCCATTGTGATAATATTATTTTTTCTGAATCATATATCTCCGGAATGGGGAATAATCATCATTTCTATTTTCCAGAAAAGTGACAAAAGTAACACTTTATTGAAGGTTTCTTATTTACCTGTTTTGTCACTTATTTTATATTTATATCAGATTCGCACTTAAAAATTTGCGAATAACCTCTGCGTCCTCACCTCTTCTTTCAACATAGGATTCCATCTGATCATCAAGAATATTTCCAATATTAAAATATTTCGATTTAGGATGAGATATGATTATTCCACTTACCGAAGCATTGGGTAACATAACGCCATTTTCGGTAAGTTCTACTCCTATTTCTTTCGATTGTAGCAGGTCATTATTCAACAAAAAGTTGATAGACTGATCGGGAATAGACGGATAGCCTACTGCTGGACGAATACCCTGATATTTAAGAGTAAACATATCATTTACGGAAATATTTTCTTCGGCAGCAAAGCCCCAATACTCTCTTCTTATTTTTGCGTGCAACCACTCAGTTGTAGCTTCTGCCAACCGGTCTAACACTGATTTTAGTAATAGAACTTTGTATTCGTCACCCTGCTGCTCGAATTCGCTCATCAATTCATTCGAGCCTACTCCGGCAGTTACTGTAAAACCTCCTACATAGTCCTTCTTAACAGATGATTTAGGTGCAACAAAATCGCAAAGAGACAAATATTCTCCTCTGTCATTCTTTTTTTGCTGACGCAACATCGGAAAACAGACATCATTGATGTAGAGACATTCATTTTCGCTATATGCCTCAAAAACACCAAAAACAGCATTGATATACTCCACTTTCTCAAATATCAATTGATCTAACAATGCCTTCGCATCTTTATAAAGCTGCATACCTTCGCTTGCTTTTTCTCGTTCGTGCTCGGGAAAAGAATTCAGCCATGTCGTACGACACGAAGAACAATCATCAATATGCTGCACGGATGCATAACGGGCTGACAAATTCCATGAATGGAAGAAGAACTTCCAATCCACATACGGAACTATCTCATCCACCGGTATACGCTTCAAAACCTGTCGCCCTTTTACTTTCGGCTCGGGTGTTTTATATTCAGACCAGTCTATTAGCATTCCTTTATCTAAAACTTCAGACAGAGGTAACAGATCTGCCTTTTTATCTCCGGCATTATCTCTTAATTGAGAATATTCCTGTTTTACTTCATTTATATAATTTTCTTTTGTATTCGGATTTATTAATTTACTTACAGCAGCAGGAGCCTGAGACGCATCTTTGACATAAACTACTGATCCATTATTATACTTAGGATCTATCTTTATTGCGGTATGCAGTTTAGATGTAGTTGCACCGCCAATCATCAATGGAATAGAGAATCCTGCCTTTTCCATCTCGTGAGCAACAATACTCATTTCTTCCAGCGATGGGGTAATCAGTCCGCTTAAGCAAAGAATATCCGGCTGTTCTTCCTTCACTTTTTGGATAATAACTTCAGGAGGAGTCATAACCCCTAAGTCTATAACTTCATAGTTGTTACAAGCAAGAATTATAGCTACAATGTTTTTACCGATATCATGAACATCACCCTTCACAGTCGCAATAACAAGCTTTCCGGCTTTATTGCTCCCTGCCGAAGATGATTTCTGCGCTTCCAGTGTTGGTTGAAGAATAGCCACGGCACGCTTCATTGTACGAGCTGTTTTCACCACTTGCGGCAAAAACATCTTACCCGAGCCAAACAGGTCACCTACCTTGTTCATACCGTCCATCAGAGGCTTATCGATTATATCCACAGCTTTAGGATACACTCTAAGGGCTTCTTCCAAGTCTTCTTCCAAGTGATCGCTAATACCCTTTATTAATGAATATTGGATACGTTCATCGAGCGGGAACGATCTCCACTCTTCCACTTTTTGTTCAGTCTGCCCGTTCTTTTCATTTTTAATGCGTTCTGCATATTCGATAAGTTCGTCAGTAGCTTCCGGTCTACGGTTAAAGATCACATCTTCTACCAGATTTTTAAGTTCGAGTGGAATATCATCATACACCACTGATTGCCCCGGATTAACAATTCCCATATCCATACCCCTCTGAATAGCATAATAGAGGAATACGGCATGCATCGCTTCACGAACATAGTCGTTGCCTCGGAAAGAGAAAGATAAATTACTTACCCCTCCACTAATTTTTGCATGCGGAAGGTTTTTCTTTATCCATGTAATAGTTTCTAGGAAATCAACAGCATAGTTACGGTGTTCTTCTATACCGGTAGCTATAGCCAAAATATTAGGGTCGAATATTATATCAAGCGGATCGAATCCGTCATTTATCAACAATTTGTATGCTCTCTCACAGATTTCGATTCTACGGGAGAATGTATCAGCTTGTCCTGTTTCATCAAAAGCCATTATGATAACAGCTGCACCATATTGTCTGACAAGACGAGCATGATGAAGAAATTCCTCTTCCCCTCCCTTCAGGGATATAGAATTTACAATAGCCTTTCCTTGTACACATTTTAGACCGGCTTCCAACACTTCCCACTTCGAGGAGTCGATCATCACAGGAATGCGTGACACATCAGGATCGGAGGCCATCAGGTTGAGGAAAGTTGTCATTTCTTTTACACCATCAAGCAGTCCTTCATCCATATTCACGTCGAGTACCTGTGCTCCATCTTCTACCTGCTTATGAGCAATAGTTAGAGCCTCTTCATATTTCTCTTCTTTTATCAGACGAAGAAACTTGCGAGAACCTGCTACGTTGAGACGTTCCCCTATATTGATAAAATTAATTTCAGGCTTAGCCTCTAGCAACTCCAAACCTGAGAGCCACATATATTTTGGCTTCTCAGCTGGTTTGTGAGGTTTTGCATCCTTCACCAAATCAGCATACTTTGCTATATGTTCGGGTGTCGTACCACAACAGCCACCAATAATGTTTACCAATCCTTCTCCGATGAATTCGCTGATCTGCTCAGCCATAATATCAGGTGTCTGGTCATATTCTCCAAACTGGTTTGGCAACCCCGCATTTGGATATGCTGAGATAAAACTTGGAGCCATTCGAGCCAATTCTTTTAGAAATGGTTTCATATCTGATGCTCCAAAAGAACAATTAAGCCCGACCGAAAGATAGTCTATATGATTGACCGATGCCAAAAATCCTCCTATTGTTTGCCCTGATAATGTACGCCCTGCTTTATCTGATAAAGTCACAGATATCATTATCGGCAACTCAATATTTCGTTCTTTGCGAACCTCTTCGGCAGCGAATAAGGCAGCCTTTGCATTTAGCGTATCAAATATCGTTTCTATAAGCAATAGATCGACACCACCATCCGCAAGCCCCTCTATCTGTTCCTTATAAGCAGAAGACAAGTCGTCAAAAGTAACAGCACGATAAATCGGGTTTTCAACCTTAGGACTCATTGATGCCGTTTTGTTAGTCGGCCCAATAGAACCCGCAACAAAACGAGGCTTATCCGGATTCAGGTTTGTATAATCTATAGCAGCTTTTTTTGCAATCTTCGCTGCCTCTCTGTTTATTTCTTTTGCCAGATGCGACATGTTATAGTCCTCTAGGGATATAGCTGTTGCATTGAATGTATTCGTTTCAATAATATCAGCTCCCGCATCCAGATATTTTCGATGAATTTCTTCTATTATATCGGGGCGTGTGAGATTAAGCAGATCATTATTCCCTTTTTGTAATATTGCACTATCACGAAAACGCTCGCCTCTGAAATCCTCTTCTTTCAATTTATACTGTTGAATAAGGCTTCCCATAGCACCATCAAGGATAAGTATCCTCTCTTTCAATATATCTTGTATCTTTTGCATCAATTTATTTATTTTCTACATCAAAAATTTTAACTGAGTTTACACCCATATAATTTCCATACGCATTCTGCATCCACACAATCGAATCTAAAGGAATATCTCCCGTTTTGGGACGTACCAATATAGATTCGGATGCACTAAAACGTCCGTATATTATAATATCTTTTATTCCTTTTTGTTTTTCAGCAAGCACAATCCGATCTCTTTCTGCCCATATTTCGTGTATTCGTTTAAAGTCTTCGAGACTTAGCCAATAAGAATAAACAAAGACTAAAAAAGCAACTCCAATGATTGAGTATAAAAACTTCTTTATCACAGAAATGGAAAAATCCAGATTGGCATATAGCAACCCTGTAGCAATAAACAGGAATATCAGTATAGCAAACCACACCCGGGTAGGGAAAGTAGGTGCACCGGTCATAGCCAACGTTCCCACACCTGCTGTAACGGCAAATAACAGAGACAGAAACAATGTCTTCTTATTACTTTCTTTCTTTTTGAATTTGAAATATAAAAATAAAGAAATTAGATATATAACCGTTGGAATAAGTGCATACCATGTAGATATTTT
The DNA here is from genome assembly GCF_002483985.1 of Dysgonomonas sp. UBA7630. Classification (NCBI taxonomy): domain Bacteria; kingdom Pseudomonadati; phylum Bacteroidota; class Bacteroidia; order Bacteroidales; family Dysgonomonadaceae; genus Dysgonomonas; species Dysgonomonas sp. UBA7630. The sequence goes on along the minus strand of NZ_DLIY01000015.1, from coordinate 40,981 downwards.
CAAAATACTTGTAAACCTATAAACATAAAACATGTATATAGGTTCAGTGCCTCCCGAATTCAGGTTGCTAAGTTCTCCTGCATTTCTTATATAATTACCTGGCGCTAAGAGCATAAAAGCACACCCTACAATAGCTCCTACAAGCCCTAATATCATCCATTTGTGTAGCGTTTGCTTTTCCTTTTTCGCTAATATAATTAAGCATACAACGAAAAATATCATTGCCACAGCCATATTCTCATTTGTCCATCCGGCGATAATACCAAGCAAAAATATTGCACAGGTTTTTATCCAACTATCCTTAGACTTTCCTGTAAGGTAAGCAGAGCAATAGAAAGATAGAAACAACAAGATAAGTAAGGTTCCCCACATATAATTTGCACTCCCCGTAATCCAAAAAACATTTTCGATCAATGCAGGCGTAAGAAACCATATCAACAGATTTATTCCAACAAAAAGTGACAAATTACTCTTGTTTCCCTTATTTGCTATATAATAGATTGTTAAAATTAATACTATATACCCAATGCTATTGATGATATCACCCCAGAAAACACCTGCAGCAAGCATAAACTGAGCTATTGCATGAACAACTGAACGTCCTCCCCACTTGAAATAATGAACATATTGATACGGAATAATGTCAGAAAAGCCAACTCTATTGCCTTCGGCTGTCATACTGTATGTCCAGTCATCAAGCGTTATAGGGAAATAATGATTCAGTCCATAAATACCGAAGAACAGTAATATGGAAGCAAGAACAATGTATTTTTGCTCCAATAAAATCCTTTTAAATCCCTGTGACATTCCCTATACAATTAATGCTTCATAGCACGATCCATAGCACGTTTATCGTCTTTCTCGCGTAGCGACTGACGTTTATCATATTGTTTTTTACCTCGTGCTACAGCTATATTTACCTTAGCTAAACCCCGTTCATTTAAGAAAATACGGGTAGGTACGATCGTATATCCTGTTTCTTTTACCAATCGCTGTATTTTTTTCAGCTCTTTCTTATTCAACAAAAGTTTGCGATCACTACGTGCAGCATGATTGTTATACGAACCATAAAAATATTCTGCAATGTACATATTACGTACCCACAGCTCATTCTTTTCGAACATACAAAATGTATCCACCAGACTGGCTTTACCAAGGCGAATAGATTTTATTTCTGTTCCTGTAAGCACAATGCCGGCAGTATATGTTTCGATAAATTCATAATCAAAACTTGCACGTTTATTCTTTATATTTATGTTTGATTGATTCATAATTATATAAGCATTCTTATCCAAACTTACAAAAATACTAAATATTAGGCTTAAGTATCTATTTCAACCTGAATATTCTTAGTTGATGCATTCAGAACAAGATAATCTCAAGCGTTGATTATGAAAAAAGAAGAATTTTGATATTGTAAAGCTAGTTTGCGGACACATAATTTTGCGGAGAAAAAAGTGGCGAAGAAAAAAGGTTGAATTCTCAAATTCAACCTTTTAATTTCTTTTCTATTTCAGCAACTTCCTCTCGGAACGTTTTATCTACTTCCATTTGCTCCCGTACTGTCCTACATGCATGGAGTACCGTCGCATGGTTTTTCTTACCTATCAAGGAACCAATCTGAGCAAGAGACATTTCCGTATAGCTCTTAGAAAGATACATCGCTACCTGCCTTGCTTGCACAATCTGACGTTTCCTTGAAGCCGTATGAATAAGTTCGCTCTTGATATTGTAGAAATCACAAACAGCAGATTCTATTGTATTAATTGTGATTTTCTTTGCTTCTATCTTCTTTATTGCCTGACCAATAACTCGTCTGGCTAAAGGTAAATCTATCTCTTTGTTATATACCAAAGAGTGAGCCATAATAGAAACAATGATACCCTCTAAGTCACGAGCATTATCTGTTACATTTTCAGCTATATAATCTACTACATCCTCAGGAATAGACAATCCATCGTGTAATATCTTATTCTGAAGGATTTTCAATCTTAACAGCTTGTCCGGATTATCAACTTTAGTAGTTAATCCCCATCTAAAGCGAGTCAGCAATCGTTCTTCAACACCGTGTAGCTCCGAAGGAGACTTATCGCAAGTGAGAATAAGCTGCTTATTGTTTTGATGTAAATGATTGAATATATGAAATAATGTATTCTGCGTTTTCTCTATTCCGGCCAATTCGTGAATATCATCTATAATAAGGACATCTATGCCCTGATAGAAATTGATAAAATCATTGGTCGTATTGTATCGTCCCGCATCTGCATATTGTACTTTAAACAAATGAGCAGATACATACAATACACGTTTCTCCGGATATTGTTCCTTAATGCTATTTCCTATTGCATGACACAAATGCGTTTTACCCACACCTGATGTTCCATGAACAAACAAAGGATTGAAGGCTGTCTTCCCTGGATTTCTTGTTATAGTTTCTCCTGCGGTACGAGCCAGCTTGTTACTTTCCCCTTCAAAAAAGTTATCGAATGTATATTTATTATTCAGTTGCGAATCGAAATCATCCGCTACTACTTTTTGGAATGGATTAGGTACTTTGTTTGTATTCTTTCCTAGTACAATCTTATCTGTAGAAGATTTTGCATCGCCACGATAGTCTACTAATGTATTCGTAGTATTTTCCATAAGTATGCGATATTGCAATATCGTATCGCTACCTATTTCTCTATATAATGTGGCTTTGAGCAAATCAATGAACTTGTCTTCTAAATATTCGTAAAAGAATTGGCTGGGAACTTGTATCGTAAACACCCTGTTTTCGTACGAGAGTGGGACAATAGGCAGAAACCATGTCTTGAAAGCGGCCTCAGTTACATTATCCTGAAAAACCTTCAAACAATTTGACCATAATTTCTGAGCTGACACTTGTTCCATTTACGTTATTTAATATGAATTTGAATATTTATTAATTGCTTCCGAATGTAAATTTCTAAAATATTTTCAATAAAAAAAAGTGGGTATAAATTTGGAATTCCTCGCAAGCAAGCATCTCGTTTAATATCAACCACTTATAGAGCTTTAACCCAATCAGAGGGGAAGTACCTTCAAAAGCCTATCTAAATCAAGACCTTAGTAGCCAATAATGAAATGTAACAAAATTTTAACAATTCCGAAATATCTCTCAGAAAGCATTCGTGTTACACCTTTACAAAAAATAATGTTTTTTGCTTATTTAGAACAATTCTAAACAATGGTCTTAAAACACCTTGACATTAATATAACGGGAAGGGTTTTCTTTTACATCTTTAAGAAGCAGAGATGCGTTACTCATGGTATTGACAATACTATCATAGAGTTGTCTATCATTCAGCAACAGACCAATAGATCCGTCTTTCGAATTCATTTTTGCTGAAAGATTTTCTAAGCTTTTCACGGTTGCATCAACAGACTTATAAGTAGAAGCCAAATCAATTTGGTTGAATTGTTTCGACATAGTAGCAAAATCGGTTGAAGCCTGGCTAAGGTTTCCGGTAATTGTAGGCACATCTTTATTTAATGCTGCCATCATTACATTCAGCTGTTTTGTTGTTTTAGCTAAATCTCCTGTTATTTGATTCACATCAGACAAAGATTGAGATAAAGCAGGGTTATTGACCAGTACATTTATACCGGTCAAAATAGAATCTATCTTCGGCATGAGATTCTGTATTTGAGGGATCATCCCCCCTGCAGCATCCAGCATGCCCTTATTTCGAATGCCAATTATAGTGTCCGAAGGAGAAATAAACTCTGTCTTATTATCGCTTTCTTTAACAATTATTGTGGCAGAGCCCAACATAGATACATCTAATATCATTTTACTACCTTTAGGTAGTTGCACTCCTTTGTTCATATCCAAATAAGTAATGATACGATTTCCGTGTTCTGTATCCAATTTCATAGAAGATACCAAACCGATCGGATAACCGTTTAGAGTTACCGGTGTAGCCTGTGTTAATCCGGCAACATCGTCAAAAACTACCATATACGAATTAGATGGCCTGAACAAGTTAATTCCTTTCAAGAAACTGATTCCGTAATACAATATAAATATTGCAATTACAAAAGCCATGCCTATTTTTACTTCTTTAGATATTTTACCCATAATGTATCTCTATTGTATGTTAGTTAATCCGGTGCTTATTACTTTATACGCTTCCCATTCTTCATTCTTATAACAAATGCATCTTTAAATTTCAACCTTACCTGATTCTGTATCTTTGTTATTTCATTAAAATTGGTAGTAGAACCGTATGTATATCTATACACACTACCATCTTTATAAAAAGACACGGGAGACAATCCCTTCAGAGCCGGTGAATTTCCAGATAACTTGCGAGGCGATACAAGAAACTGCACTCTATATTCTATTTGATCTTTTTCTATTTTTTTACTTGATGACGCAGTATTGTTTCTTACTTTTTCAGAAACTGACACTTGAGGTATCCTGTCTTCATTCTGATCGTTCTTAACTGCTATCGTTTCTTCTTCTACATCATCAAAACTAATATCTTCTACTTCTGTAGATTCTACAACTAATTTCCCTTGTTTTTTATCAAAGTCACGTTTGTATTTTCTAAAACCGGAGTAGATAGCTGTAGCCATCGACTGTTGTCCTGACTTTGTTGATAAAAACTGTGCCTCCGATTGATTATTTATAAAACCTAGCTCAATCAATACACTCGGAGCACTTGTTTTTCTTAACACCAAAAATCCGGCCTGACGAACTCCTCTATCCACCCGCTTTGCTACATTCCTAAAATCAGACTGAACAAAAGAAGCAAATTGTAGACTTTGCTCCATAAAGGTGTTCGTCATGAATTCAAAAATAATATACGATTCGGGCGAATTCGGATCAAAGCCCTCATATTTGGTTTTGTAATTATCTTCTAATAATATCACAGAATTTTCCCGTTTGGCAACTTGTAGGTTTTCTTCACTACGAGCCAACCCTAGAATATAAGTATCAGCGCCCGATACTGTAGTTGACTTTGCTGCTGTAGAATTGGTATGAACCGAGATAAATAAATTAGCTTTAGCCTTATTTGCTATATCAGCTCTTTTATCAAGATCTACAAAAACATCTGATTTTCGAGTATATACAACTTTTACATCTTTATGATTTCGCTCTATCAATTGGCCTAAAGCTAAGACAACTCCAAGATTTATATCTTTCTCTTTATATCCACCTCTGGTTGCCCCGGTATCTTTTCCTCCGTGCCCGGCATCAATTACTACAACAAATCTTGAGCCTATTGCATAAGTTACATTTGCAATAAAGAGTAAAAAAAGAAGACTCAAAACTTTGTTCATAAGGAAATTAATCGGTGTATAAAGTTACGCTTTATAAACTACTTGGTTTTTAAGTTCTTTGCCTGCAAAGAAATCAGAAATACTATTCATTGTAGTATTTGCGATATTCTCCATCGCCTCCTGAGTAAAGAATGCCTGATGCGAAGTTACTATCACATTGTTAAAAGACAAAAGTCGAGCCAATACATCATCTGTCATCACAGCATCAGAGTGGTCTTCGTAGAAGTATGCTCCTTCTTCTTCATATACATCTAACCCGGCATAGCCAATCTTTCGGCTTAACAATCCATCAATCAAATGTCTTGTATGAATCAACTTTCCTCTACCTGTATTAACAATCATCACGCCGTCTTTCATTTTCTTGATAGACTCATCGCAAATAAGATACTCTGTTTCTTTTGTCAATGGACAATGTAAAGTAATTATATTAGAATTGGCATATAGCTCATCCAAAGTAACATATTTAATACCTTCTGCTTCGGCGAAAGCATTATCAGGATATAGATCATAAGCCAGCACATTCATTCCTAAACCTTTGAACAAACCTATAGCGACCTTACCAATCTTGCCTGTACCGATTACACCGACAGTCTTTCCGTACATATCAAAACCTTCGAACCCGACAAGAGAAAAGTTTCCGTCGCGTGTTCGTAAAAAAGCACGGTGGACTTTGCGGTTAAGGCAAAGCATCAAAGCCAAAGTATGTTCAGCAATAGCATGCGGAGAATAATCGGGTACACGTACTACTTTTACTCCATGCTTTTCAGCAGCCAAAATATCTACATTATTGAAACCGGCACAACGTAATGCTATCAGATTAATTCCATATGATTTCAATTTTGCTACAACGTCTGAATCAACGACAGCATTAACAAAAATACATACAGCATCTGCACCGTTAGCCAGCACAACATTATTTATATCGAGATGTTCTTTGTGATATGTTAGTTCGAATCCATATTTTTCATTTACTCTATCAAAAGTAACTCTGTCATATGGTTTTGCATCAAAAACTGCGATTTTGTACGCCATTATTTTATTTTTTTAATTCTTATAACACTAAGTTACAAAAGTAAACAAAATAACTTTTATCCTCAAAACTATCATTGAGCTATTTGTTTTACAGTATTACATTTAAAATATTTTTCACATATACCCCACTCATTAGTCAATCCTGCTATACAATCAGAAAGTATATATAACTAGCCCGTGACCCCGTAAGTCTCTAAAAACAACAAAGGGAGCGAAAAAGCTCCCTTCATTTATAATCTTAAGTCTAATTTATTATTTAGCGTAACTTACTGCACGGGTTTCACGAATGACAGTGATTTTCACTTGTCCCGGATAAGTCATCTCATCCTGAATACGTTTAGCGATATCTGCAGACAGTTTTTCAGTTTCCACATCATCAATCTTATCTGCTCCAACTATAACTCTCAACTCACGACCAGCCTGAATAGCATAAGTTTTCAATACGCCCGGATACGAAAGAGCTAATTGCTCCAGATCATTCAAACGTTTGATATAAGCCTCAACAATTTCGCGACGAGCACCCGGACGAGCACCGGATATCGCATCACAAACCTGCACGATCGGTGCCAATAAGCTTGTCATTTCCACTTCATCGTGGTGAGATCCTATCGCGTTACAAACGTCGGCTTTTTCTTTATATTTTTCAGCCAACTTCATACCAAGCAAAGCGTGTGGAAGTTCCGGTTCATCATCTGGAACTTTACCTATATCGTGTAATAATCCGGCTCTCTTTGCTTTTTTAACATTCAGTCCTAGCTCGGATGCCATAATCGCACAAAGATTAGCAGTTTCACGAGCATGCTGCAACAGGTTCTGTCCATAAGATGAACGATACTTCATCTTACCAACTAAGCGTATCAACTCTGGGTGTAAACCGTGTATACCTAAGTCAATAGTCGTACGTTTTCCTGTTTCTATTATTTCTTCTTCTATTTGCTTTCTCACTTTGGCTACAACCTCCTCAATACGTGCCGGGTGAATACGTCCGTCTGCAACCAACTGGTGCAAAGCCAAACGTGCAACCTCACGTCTCACTGGATCAAATCCTGAAAGGACAATTGCTTCGGGAGTATCATCTACTACGATTTCAATCCCTGTAGCAGCCTCTAATGCACGAATATTACGTCCTTCACGTCCGATTATACGACCTTTTATTTCGTCAGACTCTATATGGAATACTGTTATGGCATTTTCAATTGCAGTCTCTGTTGCCACACGCTGAATAGATTGGATAACAATCTTCTTCGCTTCTTTATTGGCTGTCATTTTAGCCTCTTCCATTATCTCACTGATATAAGACTGAGCATGAGACTGAGCCTCATCTTTCAAAGCTTCTACCAGTTTTTCCTTCACTTCTTCTGCCGACAATCCCGACAACGCCTCAAGCCTTTCCACCTCTTGTTTGTGAAGCTTATCCAGATCTTGCTTTTTCTTATCTATCACCTCTAATTGAGCCTCTAGATTAGTTTTGATTGTATCTACCTCGCTACGCTTGCGTTGAAGCTCTTCCTGCTTTTGGGTCAAACTTAATTCTCTTTGCTTAATTTTAGCTTCAGCAGCTTGTAGTTTCGAGTTCCTACTATTCACTTGCTTTTCAAATTCAGACTTCATCTGTAAAGCCTGCTCTTTTACTTCAAGTAGTTTATTTTTCTTGATCACCTCTGCTTCTTGTTCCGCCTCTTTTACTTGACGTTTGAATTTTGAATTCGCCATAAAATTCAAAACCACCCAAGTCAGTATTGCTCCAACAAGAAAGGTAATTCCATACAATAATATATCCATATTCTATTTTTCTTTGATAAAAACTTATATTCAATAAACAAAAAAAACACCAACCCAAATATGAAACTTATCTCATATCTGAAATTAGTGCTTTATATATCATCAATTTAAAACTTTACTTTACCTGCGCTTTCAAATATTCATCCAGTTCATTTGTCAAACTCTGGATTCTATGCTCGAAAGTTTCGGCTCGCAGTTGATGTTCAACTTTCTCTGCCACTGCCTGAATTGATGTCATTGCCATATAGTCGACATCCCTCAACGGCTGAGTAGAAACTCCTGTAAAATAATTTTTATATTGTACTAACTTATAATCTATTTCATCTGCAGCTCTACGATAAACTTCCTCATCTCTACGTTTTATACGAAGAGGGTATCTCATATCAGCCACTCGTAGATTAATAATTAAATGCTCATCCATAACATCATTTTTAGTTTACGCTTTCAGCATGGTGATACATTTATCTACATCTCGCACTAATTTCGACAACCGTTTTTTAGCATTCATCCTCTCCTCTGGGTCTGCTGATGAAAAAGATTTTGCAAACTTCAAATTGTCATATTTAGCATTTAACGCATCCAACTTTAATGATAATGCTTCTATCGCTGTTTCTTTTTGCTTCAATTCCTGCTTCATCTGTGCATTTTCCTCTTTAAGCATATCACAGAGATACATTAACTGCCTCATTCTTATCTCAAACTCGGCAAGAAGTTTTTCATCATTTTCAGTCATATAATAGCCAAAATGCTACACAAAAATAGATAATACCAACGAATTAACAAAATTATTACGCTCCTTAATTATTGAAAAATACATTATAAGGAAAAAAAACAAAGAGGGGCACTTACTATACGTAATAAGTACCCCTCTTTTGTAAGCTTGTTTAGGTCTTTCAAAGCAAAACGACTTGCAAGTCGTCCTTTAATTCGTTAAACGCAATTTTCCCTTCTCTGGCTAACCAGCCAAGAGCTGCATACATGTCTTTTTCTGTAAGTTTGCAGGCTTTCTTGATTTCCTTTAAAGATTTACTACCTTCCGCATCAAGATAAGTCCAAATGATTCCTGCATTTGTTCCAATTTTTTCTTTCATAATGGGTGTAAGTTAAAAAATTAAACTCATCATTAATTATCACTTACAAAAATACATAAAATTAACTACCCCAACAATTTAATATTACATTTATTAGCAAATAGATAATATTATGACAAAGTAGTTAAAGGGATCATTTATTTGGATTTTAACCAAATTCTTGTAGTTTTGTGATAAAAATAATTGCCTTGCGTTTTTTTAGTCTGCATAAGAGAAAGGAGTATAGTGACGAAGAGCTTTTGTCACTTTTTAAGGATACGAGTAAAGCTGAATACTTCCAACAGCTTTACGAACGCTACATACCTCTCATCTATGGGTTGTGCCTGAAGTATCTGCAAAACACAGAACAATCGCAAGACGCTGTAATAGATATTTTTGAGAATCTTTCACAGAAAATACAGGGCTATGAAATAAAGATTTTCAAGAACTGGCTGTATAGTGTTGTTAAAAATCACTGTTTTCACATTTTAAAAGAAAATAAAAGAGAAATTATAGTAAATTTCGACTCTCAACTTATGGAATCTGAACCTATTTTGGATCTATTAAGCGAGAATGCGAATGAAGATAAAGAAGATGCATTGAACTAATGCTTGGAGCAGCTTCCCGAGCCTCAGCGCATATCTGTGGAGAAGTTCTTCTACGAAGACAAATCCTATGCTGAGATTGTGGATGAAACTGGATTTCATCTGAAGAGTGTAAAAAGCTATATACAAAACGGAAAAAGGAATTTAAAAATCTGCATTGAGAAAAACCTGAAAGAATGAATTTTTTAGATTACATAAAAGGACAAAGGAAAGGCGTTGATGCTCATCGGATCGAAAAAGATTCGATGAAAGATCCGTTTATGTATGAGGCAATAGAAGGTTTCGACAGTATCGACGATGATCACTTGGCAAGTATCAACAATATACACGAACGCCTGAATGCCAAAACAAAAACAATCAAGAAACATCATCCTATATGGCAAAGTATAGCGGCGGCAGCTGTTGTAATTTTTGCTATAGTCGGATATATGATTATCGGATACCATGAGTCTAACGACCTACAGGCACAAGATAAAGGCTTTAGCTCTATTATCAACATATACGTGCCTGAAGAATACTATGTAGAGAATATAGTTGTAATAGCAAAACATAATACCGAAGCAACCAAAACATATAAGCCCAACATAAGCAAGTTCAGATTAGACAAAGAGGAGTCTATCAATACCGAAGCTCTGACTGTACTATCCGAGCAAGAGGACAATGGCATGATAGAGGTTTATGCACCCGAGAACTTCAGAGACGAAGCAAATACTTCTCTTACGACAAAGAAGGGGAAACCTGAGCCAATAGGTGGATATGACAGATATAATGCTTACTTAAAAACGGCAATGCGCCGACCTACCGACGATTCGTGCAAAGACAGGAAAGGTAAAGTAGCCATTGAATTCTCGGTTGACGAACAAGGACGCCCATATCTATTTGAAGTAAAACAAAGTCTTTGCGGAACTTGTGACAATGAAGCCATTCGCCTGATACAAAACGGAGCCAAATGGACTACTGGTACTGAGCGTGTTATGGTGAGGGTAATGTTCTAATCTTTCTTTTCGAGCAAATCAGGGCGCAAACGTTCGGTGCGCTCCATAGCTTGCTGCAAGCGCCATTCATCCACCTTAGCCTGATGACCCGACAACAAAATATCAGGTACACGCCAACCCTTATATTCTGCAGGACGTGTATAAACAGGAGGAGCCAGTAAATTATCCTGAAAAGAATCGGACAAAGCCGATTGCTCATCTCCTATTGCGCCGGGTAAAAGTCGAACAATGGCATCAGCCATCACAGCAGCAGCCAATTCTCCTCCCGTAAGAACATAATCACCTATAGATATTTCACGGGTTATCAGATGTTCGCGCACGCGATAGTCGATACCTTTGTAATGCCCACACAGGATAATTATATTGTTATACGACGACATTTGGTTTGCTATTTTCTGATCAAATACTTCTCCATCCGGTGAAGTATAGATCACTTCATCGTAAATTCGCTGTTCCTTTAATGCTGAGATAGCATTATCGATCGGTTCTATCTGCATTACCATGCCTGCTTCGCCTCCGAAAGGATAATCATCCACACGTCGATGTTTGTTCGTTGTATAATCACGAAGATTGTGAACAACTATCTCTACTAAGCTTTTGTCTTGAGCTCTCTTAAGAATAGAACAATCCAAAAGACCTGTAAACATTTCAGGCAAAACACTTATTATATCTATGCGCATACTTATAGTAAAATGAATTGCAAAGGTAGAGTTTTCTTTCAATTAATAAATAAGAGCCCGGGATATAACTAAAAAGGTGACAAACACGCAAAACAACACAACACAGACAATCAATACATTACAAACAAAAGGTGACAAAAGTGACACTTTTTAAGTTGTTTTTATTTGTCACTTTTTCTTCTTTCGAAGAAGTCAATAATAATGAATACTATACGTTGTTCTCATGCTTTAGGAACGAAGCAAGAAACTCCGTATTACTCTTTTTACTCTGAGGTTAAAAAGAATAGATGGGAACGAATGCGAGAACAATTCGTTTTTATGAACTAATAAATCAAAGAGCGTTTATAATAGATAATCTTTTTCATATAAATTATAAGCTCTCATTATTACTTTTCTTCCTATACCGTAGTTTAAATTACACTCAACCGCTTATTCCTTTTGTTCTAATATTTGTAGCCACTATAGCCGACAAAATGAGGGCTACTCCTAGCCAGCGAAGTGCATCTACCGATTCTTGCAATATAAATGCCGAAGATGATATTGCGACAGGCAACTCGACAGCACTAAGGATTGCACCTATAGAGACACCCACACGGGGCATACCCATCGAAAAGAAAAGAGGAGGAACCACCGTACCCAACAGAGCCAACGCCAGCCCCCAAAAGACCAATCCACCAAAATATATACCATTAAAGAAGAATAATGGAGGAAAAATTATCCATGTAATAACACACGATCCAGTAATCATCAACGCACTCTTTTTCAGTACAGGCAGATCGTTACCTACACGTCCACTTGTCATCAAGAAAATAGCATAACTAGTGGCCGCCAGCAACCCGAAAATGACTCCTTTCAGGTTCAACATGATCTCCTGACTAAATATTCCACCGGCAAGCAGTGTCCCTATCAAAACAATACCAAGTAGAAGCAATTGCTTACGTCCGGGTTTCTTCCCGAAAACGACAGCTTCTATCAGCATACTTATCCACAGATATTGCATCAGCAATATAATAGCGACCGATGCAGGCAATAGTTTCACACATTGGTAATAGAATATACCAACCAGCCCCGTAAAGGTTCCGGCAACGACTATTTTCCACCATTTAGTATTAGGTTGAGTATTATAAATCGTTTCTTTTTTATCACCTTTCTTTACCGATTTGGAAATGAAATACAATAGCCATAAAATGACCATTCCCGAGAAAGATTGCGTTCCTGTGATTTCGCCGAGTGTGTAACCTTCGGCATATGCAAATTTTACGATAGTGGAAAGTAGTCCGAAGCTTGCCGCTCCAATAAACACTAACAATCCGCCTTTTATTCTTTGATCCATTATTTATGTTAAGTTCTAAATCATTATACCTCAGAGGTAAGCACAAAAAAAAGGAATACCCTTTTTCGGATACCCCCTCCATTTACATTTTCGTTCGCATACAACAAATTCAAGAATTATTATATACGCTTTGGTACTGCAAAATTACAATATTTTTTTCTTCATGCAAAACACGTTGGAAAGTTTATATATTTCTTTACAACAAGAAACTACGCCTTTTATGCTCTACTCTTCCTATTTCTCCTTTTTATGGAACATATTCCCTGTAGCCTGTGCCGTAGGCATCACCAGCATATCCTGAATATCCACATGCGGAGGTTGTGATATGGCAAAATAAACAGATTCCGCAATATCGTCGGCAACCAGATTCTCATAACCTGTATATACCTGATCGGCACGACCTTTATCGCCTTTGAAGCGAACTAATGAGAATTCCGTTTCTACAGCTCCGGGACAAATCTGAGTTACTCGAATATTATAAGGTAGCAAATCCATACGCATACCCTGATGCAATGCATTCACTGCATACTTAGTCGCACAATATACAGCACCATTCGGATAAACTGCCTTCCCGGCAATAGACCCTATATTGATTATATGCCCTGAGCAACGTTCTACCATAGCCGGAGTAACCACCCGAGTAACATATAACAAACCTTTGACATTTGTATCTATCATTCTTTCCCAGTCGTCAACTTCACCTTTGTAAATTGGGTCTAACCCTACAGCAAGCCCCGCATTATTGACAAGGACATCGATATTTTTCCATTTTTCAGGAAGGTTGCCCAAAGCAGCCTCTACCTCATTATATTTTCTTACATCAAAGCATAGAGGGAGAACCGTAGAACCATAGTTTATGCTTATTTCTTTATCCAGTTCTTCTAATTTATCCTTTCTTCGTCCGGTAATAATAAGGTTGTACCCTTCCTTGCCCAGCCGCAAAGCGATTGCTTTGCCCAAACCGGATGTAGCACCGGTTATTAATGCTATTTTTTTCATTTGAGTTTATTTAATCCAAACATTCAATATTTCACCGATATACATTTTATGATATCCGCTTTTACTCCAATCTTTATTCGGTAAAGATTTATCAACTACAGCTTCGGGCGTAATTGGCTGCGCTACTATTTTCTTACATTCAAAGATCATCCAAGCTTCAGCAAATGCCGTAGCACCTGATGGAGTTTTGATAGGTGTCAACCCCGATCCTTTTATTTTATCTGTAGTACGACCACTTACCGAACCGCAATACCGCAAAGCATCTTTATACGCTTCAGTGTAAAACGATATTGTATAGGTCTCACCTTTATCCATTGTTTGTACCGAGTAGCGTGAAGGATTGAGGAAACAGAATGAGACCGGCTTTTCCCAGAAAGCACCAAGTCCGCCCCACGAGGCAGTCATCACATTCATTTGATCGGCTGTACCCGAAGTGATCAATGTCCAATCTCCTAACAGTTTAATAATATTGCCCGGTATTTTATCGGGAGTTATCTGCCTGAATCCATTCATTGTAGCAACCGCACCTCCGGCAATCGTTTGCGAGGCATTATTAGATGTTATCGGAATCGATGCAGCAACCTGAACAGGATCGGTTATAGATTGAGCGACTACAGGCACTTCTACCGGACTTTCTTTTTGAGGTACTGCAGGAGCTGAATATGTTTTCGCCTCTGCTTGCAGTGAGGTTGTTGCACCTGTTGTATTAATACCGTTCAGATAAATGTCTATAGATTTGTATATGCTGTTTACAGAATCTACAGTATGCATTCTGAATTTATCATAATAGCGATTTAGTTTATCTCCTTTTTTGTTGAGCGCTATTTTGTCAGAGATCATCTCCTCAGCCGGAAGCAGTTTCTTACTATCAGAATAGCTATATTTTATATTCCTCAACGTTACTTCGCATGCTCCATCTTTCGTTTCCAAAATCAACTGATAAATCATCTTAGCTCGATCAAGCACAAGAGAACTTCGCTTAAACTCAAGATATTTCTCTCCAAAACATGCGATCATTTTATCATCAGCCTTACTTAGCAGAACCCGATTATTCAAATCTTTCTCATCAGTCTGTACATTATCATAGTTGTTTATTGTCCATTTTTGCATCAATGAAAAAAGCTGTTCGTCGGAGATTTGCCCCTTTACAGGTATCTTCTTCGAAAAAACAATCTTACCGTCCACTTCGGGGACAGCTCCTACTAGATATTTCGGGTTGTCTTGTGCACTTACTACCAACGAGAACACTGCACATAAAAAAAACAGAAGACTATTTTTCATTTTATCAGAGTTATTATGTTATATACCATAAAAGTAGTATAATTTCAGAAACAAGACAATAGAATATTAAAACAAAAAAAATGGTATCGACCGATTACTGTTGATACCATTTTCGTCTATATTTATTATTTTCTTTAGAAATTATATGCAACGCCTATACCTAGCATTTCTTTGAACTGCACCTTCGGTCCTTTTTTTATTTCTGTACCGTCATCTGCTTTTTCTATAATCTTCACGTCATCGTCGTATTTGAGTGTTGTATTGATCGATGCCGACAAGAATTTATTAATCTTCATACTGAGCAGTAAGTCCCAGTTAACATCAACGTTACCAAATGATTTGTCGTACGCTGTAAAAAGATCCATAGTAGTTATCATCTGTACATTTTCCATTATTTTCTTTTGGACACGAGCTTTCACATATGTACCTAATTGGGCTTTAAACTTATCGCCCGGATCAACGCCAAAAGCACCTATACTAGACAGGTAGTCATCTTGTACAAATGTTAGTTTTCCGGCAAGAGGAGAAAAGTAAACCGAGTAGCTCTCATTAGGACGATACTCTAAACCCAATGAGATATTAGAATATGCGGGAGCAAAGAATTTTGAGATATAATATTCCTTATTCGGATAATTATATCCTTTATAAAACTGAGTTTTAAGGTCACCCATAATTGTATAATACCACTTATTGTTGGTAGAATATCCGAGCTGTGTTGTAAAATCGATCTTATCACTTACCTTCTGAGTTCCCTGTGTTTCGGTTCTGGTCAAGCCATAATCAAGAGCCAAAGCATTTGACCAAAGCCAATTTCCGCTTTTGCGATTCAATGTTCCATTGAGATAGAGATTTCCGGCGAAGGAACTCTCACCACCTGCAGACCAATTACTAAGAGAAGTTTGTGATAGATTGAATCCGGTAACACCTTTTAGGTTCCATTTGCCGTCTTCCAATTTGTTCTTGTCGTCCTGAGCTTTAACCGACATAAATGAGCCCGCAATAATAAATGCGATAAGTAAATATTTCATCATAAAAATTTAAATATTGTGTATATCGAAGCTGTTATCTTAATTTTAAGACATCTCCTTCGGTAGGAACATATTCAAAATCTTTTTTGTTCATTTTGTACAAGTTTTTCACCTTGATGCCATACAGCTGGGAAATACTATACATAGACTCTCCCACCTGAACTTCGTGCTCATAATATGGTTTATCGGCTTTCGATTTTTTCTTCTCAAAATAGACCAAATCACCTGCCTTTAAAGGAAAGCCTTCGGGTACTTCATTGTATTTATACAAATCTTTTGGCTTAAAATCAAATTCGCCCGCAATACCCTCGTACGTATCACCGGCCTCTGCTATCACATAAACCAAATTATGTGTTTTATAAGGAATATGACGATATTCCTTATTTCTTACCTGAGTTTCTTCTATTTCTCTTATCTTCTCTTTGGAGAATCCTCTTTTATCGTGTTGGTAAAGTTCATAATCTTCAATTAGCTTTATCAGTTTGTTCGCATAAGCTTTATCAGTTGCATACCCTGCTTGCTGCAATTCTTTTGCCCATCCTCTATAATCAGTAATTTCCAAAGCAAACAGGCTTTTATATCGTGGTTTATCGGCTAGAAATCTCGAATGATCTTCAAATGAATCTTCAGCTCTTTTATATTTCCTGAAACAATCATTCGGGGTATCATCCGCTTGATAGACCTTTCCTCCTGTCCAATCGTTGTGACACTTAATACCAAAGTGATTATTCGAATTTTTAGTCAAAGCACTTTTACCCGCACCTGATTCTAACAACCCCTGAGCGAGCGTTATACTTGCCGGAATTTTATATTTTCTCATGTGATCTACAGCTATGCCTTTGTAAGTCTCAATATACTCTTCGTATATCTTGTATCGTTTTGCCTGAGAATAGGCGGATGTAGTAGACAGAAAAACAAGTACAGAAAGGATAATAAATTTGAGAGATATATCCGAGCTATTTGCTTTTTTCATATATTTAGAAGTATTTTATTTGTAACAGTAATAAAATGGAAAATTTAAATTTAACAACAAAGATACTCGTTTACACCTTTGAAGAGGCTACCGAAAGTATAAAAAAACTTATAATAGAGGCTAAAGCGGTTGCGGAAAAAGCATATGCGCCCTACTCAGGCTTTCATGTAGGAGCGGCAGTTCTTCTTTCCAATGGAAAAATTGTTACGGGCAACAATCAGGAAAATGCGGCTTACCCTTCAGGGTTATGTGCCGAACGGGTTGCTATGTTTTATGCAAACGCACAATATCCGGAGGCTTCGGTGGAAGCGATTGCGGTGGCAGCTTGTCATGACGGAGCCTTTACAGCAAACCCTTGTAGCCCGTGTGGCGGTTGCAGACAAGTTTTGCTAGAAACAGAGAACAGATACAATTCTCCAATGAGAGTAATATTGTATGGCGAAAGTAAAATCTATGAATTAAAATCTGCCAAAACACTTCTTCCTGTAGGATTTGGAAAGGAATCGCTAGACGACTAATTTATAACATTGTTTTATGGTCTTTTAAAGCCTTTGTCAACTCTTTTGCTTTATCATCCGATACTTTATCCAGCAATTGCCAAAAACGTTCTCCATGATTCATTTCTACCGTATGGCATAGTTCGTGTAAGATTACAAAATCCACAAGGTATTCAGGTAAGAGCATACAGTAAAACGACAGGTTTATTGTCTTCTTTGATGAACAGCTTCCCCATCGGGTACGACTTTTATTAATCTTTACTTCGGTATATTTAAAACCGTACCTTTCTGCAAACAATTTTACTTTTGCCGGAAAGAGCCTGTTTGCCTCATAGCGAAGAGCTTTTTCTACAAAGCTTTTTATTGTCGATTGAACCGTTGAGTCATTGTAGTCTGTACCAGCCGGACATGAGATGGATAGCACCCCTTCTTTCAGACTCATATAATAATTTTTGGTCGATGTTCCGGTAATCAGCTTCAAGGTAAAACTAAAGGTCTTAAATTCTATATCGGGAGTGAAAAGTATGCGGGTAGTTTGTTTTTCTACTAACAACATCAGACGAGGCTTCATATCACGAATGGTCTTCTCTACAAAAGACATACTTACTGATGGTGGATATGTAAGTTGCAGATAACCATCTTTTTTTCGAACGATTATCCTCTTGGCTCTTGCATTCTTAACAAGCCTTATTTCTCCCAGAACTTTATCTACAATAACCATCAGAAATGATATAAAAAAAGCTTAACCCAAAAGTTAAGCTTTATATTTTATTTGCTTCAAACCTATTTGGCTTTATGATTTTCCTTTATAAACGCTTCTAATGCAGCCGTCATAGATGGCATACCGGGAAGCGGAGCTTCACAATCAAGCCTCAAGCCCGCATCGCGAACAGCTTTTGCTGTAGCGGTACCAAAACAGCCAATAGCCCTCTCTCCTTGTTCGAAATTAGGCACGTTCTTAAATAAAGAAACAATACCGGCCGGAGTAAAAAATATCATCATATCGTAAGATAATATCTCAGACTCGGTTATTTCATTACTCACAGTTCTGTACATAACTGATTTTGTGTAATCAACTTTTTTCTCGTCCAATACTGCCGTAAGGTCTTCTGTATGTACATCCGAGACAGGTACAATAAATTTTTCTTTGTTATGTTTTGTTAAAGCTGTTGCCAGACCATCCATCTTACCTGTTGCACTAAAGAATATCTTACGCTTTCTGTAAACAATATATTTTTGCAGATACAAAGCGACTGCTTCTGATATACAAAAATATTTCATTGTTTCGGGCATTGTTACTCTAAGTTCCTCACAGAGAGAGAAGAAATGATCTATTGCAATCCTTGCTGTAAAAACGACTGCTGTATAATCTTGTATATTAATACGCTGTTGCCTAAACTCCTTTACGTCAATTCCATCTACACGAATAAACGGACGAAAATCCATTTGCACATGATATTTCTCGGCAATATCAAAGTAAGGCGATTTCTCTGTTGTCGGAGCAGGTTGAGAGATTAATATCTTCTTTACTTTCAAGGTCATAATAGTGTGTTAAATACGTCGGTTCTATATAATTGAATCAATCCTATCGCTAAATACACATAAGGTAATATTTCAAAGGTGCAAAGGTAGGCAATCAAATACAAAAAGTTAAATTTTTGACCAATAAAAAAGACTATTATTTGATAAAAAAGTGTTATTTGAACAATTAAGAAGAGTATTAATATAAGTATTAATATCTCAGTATGATAAAAATTAGAATAAATCAAGAGCAACGTAGGCAAAAAATATAGTATCCCCAGCACCTCGATAGACACCATATGCATTCTTCGCCACGAATTCATCGCTTTCTTCTGATTAAAGATATAACCTATCAGTTTGTAAATAAAATCTTTAATTCCAAAAAACAAAGCTATGGCGACGATAAATGTGACAATAGTCAGAAAAGCCTTACTATTGCTTTGCACAGAAGATTCATACTCTACAAAAACATCATAAATACATATTGCAGACAAAACAACAGATTGAAAAATAAGGATATAACTATATATCATTTCCCTAGAAGTCGTCTGATTATGTATCCTCGAAGCCTTTACAGGAGTAAAGAGGTAGGAAATACTTTCTTTCAAGAAAGATAACCCGCCACTATATATATATGTAAAAAGAAATAAGCATAAAAGCAACAGGCAGAAAATTCCATCTACTTGTTCCAGATTGAAAGGCAGAAGATCGCCGGAATATCTTACAACATCGCGAATGCTATCCTGATGAGCAGAATATAATTGTTTGTTAGTCATATTCACAATCTCACCTTCTACAGGATTTAATGAAAAACGATGAATATAGACAGTATCCTGCAACAAGACACTATCTTTCATTACACCTATGTATGGTACTGTATCGTTAATCAAAGCTCTTATATACTTGAAAGCACATACTTGCTCTATTGCAGAACATGTATGTGCTATATTATTATATTACAGATTAAACTCTTTTTTTATCACATCTACATAATCTAACTTCTCCCATGTAAACAACTCTACTTCGCGAGTTATTCCCTGAGGATTGTAGCGTGATTGAAAATGTTTAGTTACGATTTCCGGCTCACGACCCATATGCCCATAAGCAGCAGTCTCAGCATAGATAGGATTGCGTAATTTCAGGCGTTGCTCGATTGCTTTTGGTCGCATGTCGAACAATTTCTCTACTTTCACGGCTATCTCTCCATCCGAAAGATTTACTGTACCCTTACCATATGTATTTACATAAATATTCATAGGCTTGCTAACACCAATTGCATACGATACCTGAACAAGTATTTCGGAAGACACACCGGCAGCAACAAGGTTTTTTGCAATATGACGTGCCGCGTAAGCAGCCGAACGGTCTACTTTTGAAGGATCTTTACCCGAAAAAGCACCACCGCCATGCGCACCTTTACCTCCGTAAGTATCAACTATGATTTTACGTCCAGTCAGGCCGGTATCTCCATGAGGCCCTCCTATAACAAAACGTCCGGTAGGGTTTACATGATAAGTAATATCAGTTGTAAAGAGCTTCGTAATATCATCTCTGAACTTATACTTCTCCTTCACACGAGGTATAAGGATATTGATCACATCTTCTTTTATTTTAGCTTGCATTGCCTCGTCGTCAGTAAAATCATCATGCTGAGTAGAAATAACGATTGTATCTATTCTCAAAGGCGTGCCGTTGTCATCATACTCGATCGTTACCTGCGATTTGGCATCAGGACGAAGGTATGGCATCAAATGCAATTCATTTTTGCGTATAACGGCTAATTCTCTCAACAATGCATGAGACAAGTCTAGTGCTAATGGCATATAATTGTCTGTTTCGTTTGTTGCGTAGCCAAACATCATACCCTGATCTCCCGCTCCCTGATCCATCGGATCGGATTTGCCATCAACACCTCTGTTGATATCATCGGATTGCTCATGTATGGCAGACAGCACCCCGCAAGATTGAGCCTCAAACTGGTATTCACTTTTAGTATACCCTATACGCTCGATCACTTTACGTGCCGTTTCGGGAATATCGATATATGCTTTTGATTTTACTTCTCCTGCCAAAACCACCTGCCCGGTAGTTACCAATGTTTCGCATGCGACCTTCGAATCAGCATCATAGGCCAAGAATTCGTCCAATAAGGAGTCTGATATCTGATCTGCCACTTTATCAGGGTGACCTTCTGATACAGATTCAGATGTAAATAAATAACTCATAAATATTGTTTTATTGTAATAAAAACAGGAAGATATGTATTATAATGCAGTGCAGAAAATGGTTTAGCATTTTTTCATGTGGTTGCAATCAATACAAATCTATCCACTTAATTGAGTGCAAAGATACATCTTTTTCTCAATTTAAAATTATTCTATATAAAAAAACAGCCTGTATCAAAATTGGTACAGGCTGTTTTTCATATTTTATATCTACTTATTTACTTGCCGTTAGCAAATTCAAATAAAGCTTTACCATTTGCATTTTCAGGATCTAGTTCAAGAACCTTTTCTGCATATAGTTTTACATTTGCTTTATCATCAGCCTTTTTGCTTTTCTCGAACTGTAAATAATAATAGTAGCTCAAATAGCTATATGCTTCTATCAATATTTTGCTGCTTGGTTCCGGATCAGCCAACAGAACTTTAATTGTTTCTTCATAGAATGGTTTTGCCAACCCTTGCTCCGAGTCCGGGTCCATCTGATAGTTTGTACGTGCTCTCTGATAGAATCCTAAATAACTATCTGGCTTACGTTCTGCAACTACAGCAAAAGCTGCATCTGCTTGTTTGTATAGCGCAATAGATTGTTCTTTTACTTGCTCCGGAGTTAACGATTTATCAGATTCAACTTTAGATGCTGCAGATAGATAGTAGCTACCTAATTGATAATAATCAGTAGCTTCTGCTCTTTCTCCAAGCATCTGGATGTATTCTTTGTAATAATTAGCCGCTTCAGCGTACATCTGATCTTTGGCAGAAGCTGTAGCGATCTCTTTAAACAAGCTTACTTTGCTAGGATCTAATTTTATAGCTTTCTGATATTGCTCTATAGCCTTAGCTTTATTGCCTGTTTCAGATAGTATATTTCCATAAGCCATATAGTCTGAAACCAAATATTTCACTGTATCAACCTCAGATCTAGGTATACTGAAGAACTTGTCTCCTGCAGCTAAACCGTCCTGATAGTTTTTTGTTTCATTTTCGATATACATCAACAAACGATTCAACACGAAGCTGTTTGGTTCGCGTTTCAAACCTTCATTAATCAGATTCTTTGCACCTGAATATCCTTGTGTAAAGTACTCTGATGCAGCATAACGAGTAATATCATCTACGGTGTAATCGCCACCCTTGAAGAATTCTTTGTATGCAGCAATAGCATCCGGATAAAAACCGTCTCTGTAATACAAGTCAGCAAGGTCTTTGTAAGCAATCTTATATTCAGGTTTGATTTCTATCGCTTTTTTCAACAAATCGGCTGCTGTATTACGATTAATATATTCATATACCTTAGCACCTTTCATATAAGCCAATACACAGTTAGGGTCAAAGTTGATAGCCTGATCATATTGACCTGCTGCTCCGCCCGGATTGTTTTCTTTGGCTAACATATCTCCTTCGAGAATGTATGAATATGGTGATTTCTTATCTGCCTTCTTAGCTTCAGCAATCATCAAAGTGGCTTTGTCTTTCATGCCATTATCAAAATATGCTTTTGCGATTGCTAAAAGAACAGTTACATTCTTTTTATTCTTTTTTTGAACTTCTTTTAATTGATCTTCTGCAACCTTAGGGTTTGACTTTAATTGTAATTTAGCTAATCCTACAGCACCAAGACCTAGTTCAGTAGTTGCTGCCGCACTTTGCTCAAACTGAGACTTAGCTTCAGTCAAGTTATTTTCCAGAATTGCAATTTCTCCCAGATAATAATGAGATTCTTCAGGATTCTGTCCTACGTTTTTAGTAAAATATTCTTTCGCTAGTTTGGTTTCACCAAGGCTCAGATAATCTGCTCCCGGGCTATTTTGCGCAAATGCCGACAAGCTTATCGCTAAGCTCAAAAATGCGCTCACTAAATACTTCATTTTCATCTTCTATACTATTTTTATTAATATTTATTTATATGTGACAGATATCAGGCCTATCCTAAAATGTTGGGTTTGCTCTTACCAGTCTGGTAGGTACATTTGCGGGATAGAGCCCGGCCTTGAGTATAATACGTTGTCCTTTCTCTCCTGCAGCAAAGGTAACAAAACCTGAAGGTAATCCACCTTTGACATCTGAGATTATAATAAAAATATCTCTCGTTAGCGGATATTTTTTTAAGACTAAATATGCGGCAAATGGTTTAAAACTGTTTTCCTCAGTGGCTTTATCTTCTGAGCTTACCGACATAACATTTATACTATTAATAAAGCTTAAATTTTTAGGATCGGATGGATTACTAATCCAATTTACACCGATAACACCTATTGCATTAGGAACAGCAGCAACATAATCTATCACTTGCTGATTGGGTGTACGTTCTTGCAGATTGACATTTTTAACGCTGTCTGCCGATCTCGCTTTCACATTCTGACTAAGAGGCTCGCCTCCACAGATCGAATCTTTTATAAATCTGACAGTACTGGAATTAGGGCTATCGAATACGACCGATATTTCACCCAGTTTAGATTTCGGATTTATCTCCTTCCAATCCTTAATCTTCCCTGTCATTATTTTTTTTATATCAGACACTGTAATCAAAGTGTCCATATTTTCTTTGTTTACAATAAGGGCAATACCATCAATAGCAAGCCGCTGTGTACGTGGTGCTTGTTTGCGTTCTTTTATAATTTGTGTTTCGTTGGCAGTAAGTTGTCGTGTAGCAATTATTACACGCAAGCTATCTTTCATAAATAAATTAAATGCCTCATTCTCACTGGTAAATATGGGAATAACCAGAGCTTCGTGATTTAAAGCTCCAAAAACATCAACCTGTTCTTGTATTACAGGAGCAAAGCATTCATCAACAGCTATCTCAGCTATACCACTTGTGGGCGTATCTGTTCGTGTTATCTTTCTCTGGTCGCTACAAGAGAAGAGAAAGATAAAAGCAAAAATACATACAATAAGACTAAGATTTTTCATAACAAAAAACAGATAATTCGTTTAAAATTGTTTCCATGCACGGTATCCTCTGAATATGCCGTACAAAAACAACAGCACACCCATGGCCACACGAAGTAAGATATGTACATTCTCAAAAATAGGGGTAAATACCATCAAAACTGACACACATAGATAAAACAATATCATAAATATACCAAATATTGCTTTTCCCGATATTTTTTTTCCTTCTTTCATACCTTTTTTTATTGGAAAAAGAAGAGAAGATGTGTCTTTCATACTCCAACTTCTCTTCTTTACTAAGTCTTATTTACAATTTTTTTATAAAAATCTCAATAGATATTCACTTTTACTGTTTCAAACGGAATACGATAGGGAGAGTAAAGTACACAGGTACATTCAATCCATTTTGTTTTCCCGGTATCCATTTCGGCATCGATTTAACCACACGTACAGCTTCTTTGTCGCACGATGGGTCGATACCACGAATTACGTTTACATCTTCAATTGCTCCTGTTTTAGAAACAACGAAACGTACTGTTACACGTCCTTGAATACCTGATTCTTGAGCCACTACCGGATATTTGAGGTTGGAAGCAATATACTTTTGCATTTCCATCTCGCCTCCGGGGAAAGTAGGCATCTGTTCTACAGTAACGAAAGGTTTTTCAACGGCAGGTTTTTCTTCTACTATCACCTTGTGTTCTCTCAACTCAGCGATATCGACACCTGTCTTATCATTTGTACCTTTCACGTCAGCCACCGAAATTTGGATTTTAGTTTCCTGAATTTCATCCTGTGACTTCATTTGCTGATCGTCACGCACCTCATCGTCTTTTGCAATCTTAGGAGGCACAAACTTCACTGTTGTTTTCAACGGTGGAGGCGGCGGAGCAGTTTCTTGTTTAATCTTATTCTCTTCCGGAATTTCTTGTTCTACCGGAATATTAGATAACTCGAAAGTGTCTTCCATTGGTCCAGTATTGCCTTGTGTTAGATTCTTTACCACTGATACCAGACTCGGTAAAGCCGACACAAATATTGCAACAGCAAGGATTACTAAAAACGCAACGATATGTCTCTTCGATGATGATTGACGTAGCTTGTAAGCTCCATAGTTTTTATTCTTACCTTCAAAAACTACATCACACCATTCGGAGGAATTCAATTTTATATCTTTTCCCATAATTTTACTCCTTTCTTAATGTGATTAATTTTTTGGTGGTGCAGCACTAGCGCCATAAGCCCCTTTACTTTTCAGGTTCTCAAGCAAGAATTGGTCACCCTCAGTCATATCCACAATTGCATATTTTGCAATACTGCAAATCTGCATTTCATCAAGAGCATCAACAAGATTTTTATAACTAGCTTCGGATGTAGGTTTAATAACCACTACTTGTCCATCCTTGTCATCTTTTATTTCTTTTGATCTTGTCTTAAATTCTTCCTCTGACATTTTATTCTTCTTCTCAAATTTTTCCTGTCTCAATTCCCTCATCTTTGCTACAATAGGGGCATTGCGTTCCAGTAATATTTTACGAAGTCCTTCAGGGGAATAATCAGTTTCTTTCAAGGTAGTATAGTCACTATAGTTAGGTATACCTGTATAGTAATATACTTTATTGTCTTCTCCTAGAATCAAAGTAATAGCTTTAGACTCCTTGACCTTCACTTCATCCTCTTCAGTAAGTTTCTGATCTGTAGGCATCGCAATATCCATGATTTGCGGTTTACTCAATGTTGTACAGAACATGAAGAATGTAATCAAGAGCATGTTCATATCCACCATCGGAGTAAAGTCTACTCTCAGGGTCTGTTTCTTGGGTTTACCTTTTTTCTCTTCTCCACCACCGGACTGTTGTACTTCTGCCATAATTTTTTCTTTTTTTAATGTTTAAATCATGTTTTATACGCCTTCCGGCATTCCCCTTAGAGATGTTATGAGGCTATAACGGTTTTCTTTCATCTTCACAAGACTTTTCAATACCTTATCCACCAATGGATAAGCTGTTGACTGGTCTGCTTTGATAGCAATACCCATATCATCGCCTCCAATTTCGCGTGCATGTTGTACCCAACGTGAAAACTGATCGTTTACACTGTCGGATGGCACACCCCACTTCTTTATCTCACTATCTTGAGTGCTCAATGGCATATCAAGGAAAGCAGCCATTCTGTTCATAGGCACACCAATGTGTGTTTGTTCTATGAAAGATCTAATCTGCTTATCGGTGAATGTAATACCATAATCTTGCCCCATCTTTTCCAATACCGCCTTTTTATTTTCTGGTTTGTCTATATTCAAGAATACCTTTCCTTGTGGATCTATCAATATATTCAACACATTATATTCAGGCACTTTCACCTCAGATACTGACTGTGGAGTCATTACCTGAACCGGTTCTTTTGGTAAGAAGGTAGCAGTAAGCATAAAGAATGTGAGCAAGAGTACAGTAACGTCACTCATCGCCGTCATGTCGATGAATGTGCTCTGTTTTTTTACTTTTGTCTTTCCCATTTTCTTACTTTTACTTATTAGAGTGGAATCTTATATAAATTCCACAAATTGTTCTGAAAAAAATTGTTAATTATTTAGATAGACCTCCGTGAAGAGTAGTATAAGTTTGACCGATAGCAAAACCTACTTCATCAACAGCGTTAGTTATATCCTCAACTTTTCCAGAGAAATAAGAATAAGAAATGATAGATGCAGCACCGGTACCGATACCCATAGCTGTATTGTAAAGTGCTTCAGAGATACCTACTGCAAGAGCTGTAGAGTCTGGAGCTCCTTCTTGACCCATCGCACCAAACGAACGGATCATACCAAGTACTGTTCCGAATAGTCCCATCAAAGTACCTAGAGTAGAGATAGTAGCGATAACTGATAAGTTTTGTTGTAGATATGGAAGTTCAAGAGTTGTAGCTTCTTCCAGTTCTTTTTGAATCATTGCTGCTTTTTCGTCATTGTTCTTGTCAGCAATTTTCTCAACATCTGCATATCTGATTAATCCAGCTTTTAATATATTAGCCACAGATCCTTTTTGTTCGTCACATAGCTTTGTTGCACCTGCGATGTCACCAGCTTCTAATTTAGCTTTAGCGTTCATCACAAATTTAGCTGTGCTTCCTTTTCCACTAGCTCTGTTCAATGCAAAGAATCTCTCTACAGAAAGAGTAAGTGTTGTTAGTAACAGCGTGATAACGATAGGAATTACCCATCCTCCTTGGAATAATGCACCTAGTGAATTGCCTGGTAGTGGATGACCTTTTTCGTCAAAGTTAGCCTTATCCCCGGCAACTAGGTAGAAGAATAGGTGAGCTACAATCGCACATCCAATAACGACTATCATAGCTGAAACGCCTTTAGATCTTGGTTTTTGTTTTGGTTGTTGTTTTTTAGTTTCCATAATGATAATAAATAATTTAAGTTTAGTGAATCAATTTTTAAATTTATATCTTTTAATTTTCAATAGTCTCCTTATTTTAAAACAATAAAATTACACAGTGTCAATTATTATAGGATGCAAATATACTATTATTTTGATTTTTTAAGTATTTCGCATCTAACATTGCACTTTTATTCACACTTCTAATCAAATGTAACGGTGAAATCAGTTTTTTATTTTCCAATAAAAGCAACTTTTGTAATAGAGAATGTTCAAGCAAATTCAAAGGTCTATATATCTGTAATTGTGGATATTCTTTTTTATTTAAGTGCCCCACAAGGTATTAAACGATCACTCTAGTTTCAGCTAACAAAAATAGAACTAAAAATCAATTCACACAATAAAAAAAATATAAAAAAACCCTTATTAACCTATTTCTCTATACACAATTCATCATTCAGTGCAATTACCGCGTCTTTATAAAATTCTCTTTTTATTACAAACTGCATATTCACCTGCCGTAGAGATTGAGCAAAACTCTCGACATTAATCCCTTTTTGAAACAGAGCTTTCGAGGCTCTATACAAGAATCCGGGCAATGCAATATTGGTACCCATTACACATACTAAAGCTACACGCTCTACAATAACCTGATAGAATGTCGTCTCCAGATCGGTTATCATTTCGCGTGATTTATAATTGTCCCAAACCACCATTGTAATAGAGTTTGCATTTGTAGATTTGAGAATGTAACTCACATTATATTTGGCAAATATCTGCATGATTCTCAAGTCAAATCCAACCTCTCCAACCATCATCGGATCATGAATTTCTACAGCTAATACCTTATCTGTACCTGAAACGATCTCTATCTTCGGTATTTCCGACACATATTCTTTTGTTATCAATGTACCCGGATGTTCGGGCTCAAAGGTATTTTTGATACGAATATCGATATTGGCAAGTTCCAAAGGTTTAGACGCTTTCGGATGAATAGCCTCCATACCAATATCAGCTAGCTGATCGGCCACGATAAAATTTGTTCGCCCTACAGGAACCACCTTATCCACACCTACTATATTCGGATCAGCGCTCGACAAGTGATATTCTTTATGGATAATAGCCTCGTCGGCATTTACTTCTACGGCAATTTTGCTAAAAGTTACCTCTGTATAACCTCTATCGAACGCACGCATAATACCCTCAGTACCTTTTGTATAGCCGGTAGCGACACAAACATCCTTACTAAAATCAACGCCTTTGAATGCTCTATGAATACGCTCATCTATTGTAAGAGGCAGAGAGTCATTAAATCCGCAGAGATCGATAAACCGAGCAGAGATACCATTGTTATTCAAAATATTTACAGTATTCCACGCTGAATGAGCCTCTCCTATCGAAGCTAAAATTTCGCGTGCGGCTAAACAGATATCTTCGGCATTTACGTATCCTGAAGCCAAAACTTTGCTCAAACTATGAAGCATTGTTTTAGCCTGTTTGAGGCGAAAGGTTATAAATTCTCTTGCTTCTAATAGATTCAGGCCGATTTCTTCAAAGCCCTTATTTATAAGCAAAAGCCTTTGACACAGACTATCTAATCCGATGCTATAATCTGCATTTTCGAGAAATTGAACATATACTCCGGGCTCTCCTGTTTTTTTATGTTCCAATAGCCAGTTAGTGACATTATTATATGCGGATACAACAAATATACGATTGTACATTTCTTCCGGCTTTCTCTTCCCTACAATGACGTTCTCCAGCACATCTTTAAACTGCGACATGGAAGTTCCGCCAATTTTCTCAACTGTAAGCATTTTAATCTTTAATATTTTGAAAAAAATTTAGCGCAAAAATAATAAAATAATCTTATTTCACAGGGGAATATAGAATAATGTCACTCCTTTGTAACATTAAATCGAATAAAAACAGGAAATAAGTAAAGAATAAATCGATATTTCCGATATATTTGTAGAGAATGTTAAAAAGTGTCCCTAAATAATAAACTAATAATGAGATTATATATTGCCTTGGTTTTATCCTTTTTTTGCTCCATTCATTTGCACGCACAAAACTTTAAAGGAAAAATTACAGACACAAATGGCGAACCGTTATATGGAAGCACAGTATATATAAAAGGTGTAAATCAAGGGTTGGTATGTAACGAAACAGGAAGCTATCAAACGACTATACCCAACGGAGAATACGAAGTTGAATATAAATGTTTGGGGTTTAAACCCGAAGTGCGAAAAATAAAAATCAGTACAGACAAAGTAACTACATTAGATATAGTACTATATGAAACACCTTTCAACCTGAAAGAAATTACCGTATCAAATCAGGAAGACCCGGCCTACCCTATTATGCGGAAAGCAATAGAAAAAGCACCATTATATGCCGCTTCAGTAAAAGAGTACACTGCCGAAGCCTACATAAAGGTAAACGCTGAATTGCTTAAAGTTTCGTCATTGATAGACAAAATGGCAAAAAGAGAAGAAGGGGTTAAACTATCAGATTTTAAAGAGTTGCTATTTACACAAGAATCCTTCAACGAAATACGTTTTACAGCACCCGACAAGTACGAACAAACAGTAAAAGCATTCTCCAGCAGTATTCCCGACAATATAGATTCGAAAGACGCGATGGGAATATTAAGCACTTCCTTGTACAACCCGAAGATTGGTTCATACATTTCGCCGTTGCATCCTCAAGCATTTTCTTACTACAAATTCAGATACGAAGGGTTTATAGAAGAGAATGGATTAACAATAAATAAAATCAAAATAGAACCCAAATTAAAAGACCCTTCGCTTTTTGAAGGCTACATATATATAGCAGATTATACATGGCATATATATTCTGCGGAACTTCATTCTAATCCATACGGAGCAAAACAAGCATATACAATCTCGTTTCAGGAATTAGCACCAAATGTATATCTGCCTATCACTTATTTGATAGCATCTGATATTGACATCTTCGGAATTAAAGCTACAATGAACTACTACACATCACTAACCTATAGTAATATTACAACGAATAAATCGGTGATAAGTGGTGCAAAAAGCAAAAAAGAGAAAAGAACCTTTGAAATCGCACGTCAAGACTCCTTATATATAGTAAAATCGGATAGTTTGGCATCTAAGCGTGATACGGCATATTGGACCAATGTAAGAACGATACCTTTGGGAGAACGGGAGATAAAAACATTAATTAAAAGGGATTCCATACAGCAACATCTCGATTCGGCGAGAGAAAAGCACCGTAATCCAATGCTGACATTTTCAAATATAATAAATGGAGGGCAGATAGGAAGTGACTCCAGCAAGGTGAAAATCAAATTCAATGGGCTACTCGAAGGTAGTATCTATGAGTATAATTTTGTAGATGGGCTATGGATGGGGCAATCATTCAGGTTAACGATAAATATCGGAAAACACAACAAGCTCGAAATAACACCTTATATATATTATACCTTATCAAGGAAAAGGTTGGTAGGTGGAGGTAATATAAATCTCACTTATGCGCCACTAAGATTAGGCAGCCTTACTATCTCTTTAGGAAGCACTAGTGAGGATTTCAATCCACTAGGTATTCACCGCTTCAATAACTTTTCAAATTCACTAATAAGAGGTAAGAATTATAATTACTTCTATCAGAAAGATTTTATTTCCGCAACGAATAGTATAGATATTTCGAACGGATTATCTGTATCTGTAGGACTGGAGATAGACAGGCGTCATGGATTATCAAATAATACGGATTACACCTGGGGTAAGAAAAGTAAAATCACGCCTAACATATACCCTGACGACAGGTTTGACAAAACAGCATTCAACTTAGGCATAGAATACACCCCTTACGCCTATTTCTCTATAAAAGATGGAGCGAAAAAATATGAAAAATACGCTTCTCCTACATTCTATGTTAATTATGAGCAGGCATTCTCCGGATGGCAAACCAACAATGCTCAATATCAAAAATTATCGGGAGGCATAAAACAAAATATAAAGTTAAGTGAGTTTAGCAACTTCAACTACCAACTCGAAGGAGGTCGCTTTCTGGGCGAAAGAGACAAAATACACTTTGTGGATTATCAACATTTCAACACATCGAATGTAACAGTGAATCTGAAATCTCCATTCACATCCTTTATGCTGTTAGACAATTATGTTGCTTCAACAAACAGATATTGGATCAGAACCAATTTCAACTACGAAAGCAAGTATATATTAATTAAGCGACTGCCATTTCTTCAAGGAAAAATGTTTACAGAAAGCCTACATCTAAAAAACCTATACACCGCCGACATGAAATACAGTGAGATGGGCTACTCACTAAACTTCACAAAGCTGCTTAATGTAGGAGTATTCGCCTCATTCAAGAAAACAAAATATCAGGATTTCGGAATAAGAATATTGTTCGATTTAGACAATATAAAGAAAACTATAAACAGGTAAAAGTAAGCGTAACGTCATCTTTCTATTTTTAGGTAATATTAGAATTTGACCTGATAATAATATTTTTCTCATCAGACTAAAATACATACCTTTGCACAAATTTAATTATGGCATCTGTAAAATCTTGGGTATCGGCTCTGCGTCCACGCACACTATTCCTGGCGGGAGCTACAGCACTATGTGGCAGCGGGATCGCATATAGCACAGGAAAATTCAGCATATTCGTATTTATTCTGACCATTTTGGTCGCGAATGTATTACAACTGCTATCAAATATGGCAAACGACCTTGGTGACTACCAACAAGGTACAGATATCACAGGCGAAAGAATAGGACCTCAACGAACAGTTCAAAGCGGAGCCATTACTCCCGAAGAGATGACTAAAGCTATAAAAATAGCTATAGCATGTGCTATTGTGATCGGGATATTACTTGTTTACGTTGCTCTTCAGTTTATGGCATGGCAATATATTTTACTCTTTCTAGGCTTGGGACTGGGTAGTATTGTCGCCGCAATAAAATATACAGCCGGAAAAAATCCTTATGGATACAAGGGATTGGGAGATATTTTCTCTTTTATCTTTTTTGGACTTGTATCGGTAGTTGGAACATATTTTTTACATACCCATACTATAGATTTCAAGCCGTGGCTACCTGCTATAGCTTTGGGTTTGCTAACAGCTGCCGTACTCAATCTTAACAATATGCGCGACATAGACAATGATAGAAAATCAGGGAAAATAACAATCCCTGTACGGATAGGAATCAAGAATGCTAAGATATACCACGCCCTATTAATTATAGGAGCGTTCGTTTCCCTTACGGCATATTCTATATTATATAGTACCCACTGGTATCAATATATGTACCTATTAAGTTTTCTTGTATTTTTTAAATTGTTAATTAACATTATCAAAATAAAAGAGAATCGTCTACTCGACCCATACTTGAAATATACTTCGATGGGAACATTTATCCTATCTGTTTGTTTTTGTATTTGTATCAATCTATAATGAAAAAGATAGGATTACTTTCTGACACCCATAACTGGTGGGATGAGAAGTTTGCAAAATATTTTTCCGACTGTGACGAAATATGGCATGCGGGAGATATAGGTTCAATGGAGTTGGCTTTAAAGTTCGAAGCTTTGGGCAAACCCTTTCGGGCAGTGTACGGGAATATAGATGATAGTCGTGTACGTGCAGCATACCCCGAAACGTTACGCTTCACACTCGAAGGTGTAGATGTGTTTATGATTCATATCGGAGGCTCTCCGGGTAGGTATGAACGAAAAGTACAATCAATATTACTTATGAATCCGCCCAAATTATTTATAACCGGGCACTCACATATACTGAAAGTCATATTCGATAAAAAAATAAACGGATTATTCATCAATCCGGGTGCAGCAGGCAAATATGGAATACATAAAGTCAGAACCCTTCTTAAGTTTAACTTGAGTGAAGGCAATATCTCAGACTTGGATATCATCGAACTTCATGACGAATCTTAATTAATACTTGTCTAATATTTCTATTTTAACGAAATTTGCAACAGTAAAAAAACAGCAGCATGAAGGAAAAATTACTGAGCTATGATGATGTTCGCAAAATGAGCCCCATTTTGCGTGGCCCATTTGGAAATATACTTATAAAATTTGCTATGTGGCTGACCGGGATGAATAAAGTCAACCGCATCTACGATACTTCGAAGCAATACGAAGGCCCTGAATTTTGCAAACATTTGCTACAAGACGTTGGAGTCAATATAGTAGTCGAAAATATAGAGGTGCTTAACCAATACGAAGGAGCTTCGTTTATCACTGTCTCGAACCATGCATACGGTCACATAGATGGTATTGCCGCCATTGCCACAATCGCATCGGTTCGTCCCGACTATAAAATGATGGTAAATTTCATTCTCGGCATGATAGACACAATGTCTCCCAACTTCATTGCTGTTAATCCTTTCCAAAGCGGAAAAATGGCAAGTAAGTCGAGCCTCGAAGGAATAAAACAATCCATCGAACATATCAAAAGCGGACATCCATTGGGATTCTTCCCTGCCGGTGCTGTGTCTAAGACAAAAGTAAGAAACTTCAGAATGGAAGTCGAAGACCGAGAATGGCAAGAACCAGTTCTAAAGCTCATAAAGAAGTCGAAAGTACCTGTGATACCCATGTACTTTAGCGGTAAAAACTCTTGGTTCTTTAACTTTCTTGATCTTGTAAATTGGAGACTCCGCTCATTGAGGTTAGGACATGAAGTATATAATAAAAAGGGTAAAACGATATACTTACGATTGGGTGAGCCAATATCACCGGAAGAACAGGCAAAACATACAGATATAAAGGAATTCGGAGAGTTTTTGAAAGCTAAAACATACGCTTTAGCTAAATCTACAGATTAAACTCATCACCTTTAGAAATCTTCACTAAAAAAGACTGACAAAACTAAAATTAATATGTAATTTTGTCAGGTTTCGTTAAACTTCACATATAAACTTTTGTTTATTTGTGACTTATCTATCTAATAAAATGGCAAGACCAGATATACAACAGGTAAAACAACGCTTCGGCATCATAGGGAACACACCCGATCTCAACCGAGCTATAGACATAGCGCTTCAGGTAGCACCTACCGATATGTCTGTACTGGTGACAGGAGAGAGCGGAGTGGGAAAAGAAAGTTTTCCGCAGATTATCCATCAGTTCAGCCATCGCAAACATGGAACTTATATTGCGGTCAACTGTGGGTCTATCCCCGAAGGTACTATAGATTCAGAACTTTTCGGACACGAAAAAGGATCCTTTACAGGAGCTACAGGCGAACGAAAAGGGTATTTCGAAGTAGCGAATGGAGGTACATTGTTCCTCGACGAAGTGGGAGAATTACCACTTTCTACACAGGCGCGTTTACTGCGTGTGCTGGAAACGGGTGAATTTATAAAAGTAGGATCATCAAAAGTAGAGAAAACAGATGTACGTGTTGTTGCGGCTACAAATCTGGACATGATAACTGCTACACGAAACGGACGTTTTCGTGAAGACTTGTATTACCGCTTAAACACTGTACCCATTCGGATACCTGCCCTAAGAGACAGGAAAGACGATATCCCTCTACTCTTTAGAAAGTTTGCAAGCGACTGTGCTGAAAAATACAACATGCCGTCTATCGTTCTGACCGAATCGGCAAAGCAAATGCTCAAAGATTACTATTGGCCGGGGAATATTCGCCAGCTAAAGAACATTACCGAACAAATATCAATTATAGAACAGGCAAGAGAAATAACTCCGGATATACTAAAACTTTATCTTCCGGCAAACGAGGTTGGCTTAATTCCCATACACACTTCTGCGGGACATAATGATCCTAAAAGCTTTAGTAATGAGCGAGAAATACTCTACCAAGTACTTTTTGATATGAAAAAAGACATGAATGAGTTGAAAAAAATTGTTCATGATATTGTTGCCGGAAATCTAAAAGCCTCAGATGCTGTCTCTGCATCCACAATCAGCAAAAGCGATAGTGCTTTACCCACTATGGTAGTTAGCGCAGCTGACAAAGGAGCAACTACTCCTCTGACTATAAAAAATGATCCTCATACTATTACCCCTACCAGAAATGATATTGCTGACGTAGATATAATAGAAGCTCCGGAATATGAAGAAGAAACACTTTCTCTACAGGATGTAGAAAAAGACATGATAATAAAAGCGTTGGATCGTCATAACGGAAAGCGTAAGAATGCGGCTCAAGACCTGAAAATATCGGAACGTACACTGTACAGAAAAATAAAAGAATATAATCTGGAAAATTTATGAAAAAAATCGGTCTGTTGATCCTAGTGTCAATCATGATGACAGCTTGTACAATCTCATACAAGTTTAACGGTTCGAACATTAACTATTCCGAAACACCCACTTTAGAGATTCGCGACTTCCAAAACCAGTCGCCGAACGTATATCCTATGTTAGCTCAAATGTTTAACGAGGAAATGAAAGATGTGTTTATACGCGGAACCAAACTACAGTTTACCAGTGTAGCACCGTCAATGGAAATAGAAGGCGAGATTGTACGTTGGGATCTGACACCTCTGGCTGTACAGGAAAACAATCTGGCTTCGCAGACTCGACTTACAATGGCGGTTAAATTCCGATTTAGAAATAATGTAAGACCAGAGGAGGATAAAGAGGAGACAATCTCGGCATATCGAGATTTTGAGAGTAGCAAAATGCTTACCGATGTACAAGATAAACTCGGAGAAGAACTCACAAAAGAGATAGTAGACCAGATATTTAATGCAACCATGTCGAATTGGTAATAAACAATCATTTTAAATATTGCTATAAGATCTTAAACATGGATATTCAGAAGCTTAATGAATTTATTATTCAAAAAAACTCTCCCTCCAAATCCGATATCGGAAGTCTAGAGAGGATTGCTTTCGAATACCCTTTTTTTCAAGCTGCCATTTTCATATATCTAAAAGCTGTGTATATACACGAACCTGAAAGATATAAAACAGAACTGGAAAGGCTCAGTATTACAATAACTGACAGAAGAGCTCTGTTCTATTATATATTCAGTGAAGAATATGAACAATTTTTTGTAGAAACAGGTAAAAAAGAAATTGCTGAAGATAAGACGAACATTCTATTAAATGCTTTTTTTGAATCTCGAGGCGAAACAATCAGCGATGACATGCAACTGGAGTATAATATATCTCATTCGAGCATAGCCACAACCGATTATTTTTCATACATACAGTATCAGCCTCAGGAAGAAGAGAACAAAAAAGAGAGCAACCTGCAACTCAAGCATCAAGATATTATAGATACCTTCATTACTAAGTCGGAAGAAGATGGCATCCATATCCAAATAGAGAAAGAAGATGAGTCGCTCCGAGATCATACTTATGAACTAAAAGACAGCAATGAAGATCAGGATGAATTCAATGAAGACTTGTTTTTCACCGAGACCCTTGCCAAAATATATATAAAGCAGCAGAAGTATGAGAAAGCATACA
Source organism: Dysgonomonas sp. UBA7630 (assembly GCF_002483985.1). NCBI lineage: Bacteria > Pseudomonadati > Bacteroidota > Bacteroidia > Bacteroidales > Dysgonomonadaceae > Dysgonomonas > Dysgonomonas sp. UBA7630. The sequence continues at coordinate 3,884 of NZ_DLIY01000015.1, read as the reverse complement.
AAATAATTAAACATTTAAGTTTGAATTATCCAAAAAAAAATATTTACTTTGCAGACCAATTGAGTTTTCTCGAAAAATTGATTATAAATTCAAAATCTAAAGATAAAAAATGATCGCACTTATTACCATATTAATTGTGATAGCAGCTATAGCCTTGGTACTTATAGTTCTTGTTCAAAACTCAAAAGGCGGAGGCCTTTCATCAGGATTTTCATCTTCAAATGCAATCATGGGAGTTCGTAAAACCACAGACTTCTTGGAGAAAGCAACTTGGGGTTTGGCTGGTTTCATCATGATAATGAGTATTGTTTGTGTTATGATCAGACCTAAAGGTGGTTTAGGAACAGCAAAACCGGATATAAGCATACCAACTACTCCTGCTACAGGAACACCTGATATGTCTACTACTTTACCTCTTAATCAAGGTCAAAGTGCAGCAAGTACAACAACTCCGGCTCCTACCCAACAGCCTACAACACCTCCTACTGAATAAGGAAAATATATAAATCATATAATATAAGGAAGCTTATCTGCAAACAGATAAGCTTTTTTTGTATACCTATACATCGGAAATAGAAAGAGGCTTATCTATAAAATATAAGACAATAGTCGCAACTATCTTTGAAAAAAATAGAGAGCCCACAAAATAAGAATCCCTCCAAACTTCTCCATTTTCGGGGAGGCCTTTGAAGGGGTTCCTATTATAAAACGTAGACCTTAGTAAACACTTAGAGAATACTTTTAAGGTCTGATAACAATATTACTTAACAAGCATTACTCGTTATCTTCCGTATTCTCTTCGCTGCTGTTATCTTCTTGTTCGAAGTCGAAACCAGATTCTATAATTATATTATACCAGTTTATTATTTTCTTGATATCTGTCGGGTAAACACGATCCTTGTCAAACTCAGGTAATACCTCTTCGAAGTATTTCTTTAATTCTTCAGGCTTTGAGTTTGCACTGATCGATACTTTAGCCCCATTTTCTTTCTCTTTGATAGAAGCAAGAATGCTTTTTAAAGGCACATCATCAGTTTCTGTGTATATAGAGATATCTCCCAATGATACAACTTTATCACGTGGATGAATAGGAATCTTTTTGTTATCTGCGAGAGACTCTACAATAACCATATTCTTACTGTTCGATACAAGTTTGTAAAGTCCGGGTTTTCCAGAAATAGATAAGATTGTTTTAAGCATAAAAAAATAATTTAATTAAAATACTTTTCTGATTTTTAGTTAAGACACAAAAATAATATGAATACATTAAATATAATAATTTAATGTATTCAAATTGATAATATATTTATTAACCTGTTAACTAATAGACACTCCAACTATTCGAATATCTTTTTATATACATGGCAATAAGGAGTTGTTCCTTTGTGCTCGTAATATTGTTGATGATAATCTTCTGCTTTCCAGAATGTAGATAAGGGTTTTAGCATTGTTGCAACCTTATACCCCTTTTTTTGTAGAATCGATATATATTTTTCAGCAATATTTTTTTCATTCTCATCGGCATAAAATATACAAGAAAGATACTGAGGCCCAATATCCGGACCTTGCCCATTTGTTTGAGTAAAATCATGCGTTTCGAAAAACAACTTGACAAGGTCTTATNNTGGTTTTAGAAGTATCATATTCTACTTCTGTTGTTTCTAAATGTCCGGTATTTTTCTGACAAACTTGTTCGTAACTAGGATGATCTACATGCCCACCCATATAACCTACGGCGGTATGTGCCACACCTTTGGCTTTCATAAAATAATACTCTGTGCCCCAAAAACAACCGGAGGCAAAATAAGCTTTCTTAATCATTTTATTCTCTTGAGGTATAAATTTTAGTGATATCGAGTTTACGCAGTGCCTTGTCTCTTTTGCCGTGAAGCCTTCGTTGAGGAATACATGTCCTAGATGAGCACCGCAGTTTGTACATATTATTTCAGTTCGTCTTCCATCGGTATCAGGAACACGTTTTACAGCACCCTTTATTTCATCATCAAAAGAAGGCCACCCACAATGAGAATCAAATTTATCAGATGAATTATACAGAGGGGCGTTGCATCTTCTACACACATACACTCCAGTCTGCTTATTATTCACATATTCTCCTGTATAAGGAGCTTCTGTGCCTTTATGTATTATTACCCTTTCTTCTTCGGGTGTCAGTTTATTGTATTTCATATTACCTTGTTCTATTTTATTTTGACTCTGTACACATGATACTCCCCCTACGATCACGGTACATAATAAATATATGAATAATCTAAGTTTCATACCGTTTTTTTATAATAATTTTTAAAAGTAAAAGGTCTTCTCTTCTTCAGATATTCAATATTATACATATTGCTATACGCCTCGCGTTCGTACGAAATGTTTACATAAGCATCAAACATATTCCTATATTGTATCAAGCGAACGATCCACTCTATCAAATAGCTTATATAAAAGAATATGACGAGCATTTCTGCCATTTGTCGTGTATGTATACACTCATGGTTTATTTCGGCATCAGTCAGCCTACCATAATCCTTACGAGCAATGATTATTCCAAACAGGTTGATTGCTCCGAAATTCCCCGGTGGAAAATGTTTACTGTATAATATTTTCATTCCTTCATTTACCAGACAAAAATATCTTTGAACAAAGATGTTCACAAGTTTTTTGAGGCAAATTTTGTTAAAGGGAATCTTTTAAATAACTTTCCGTTTCTTTTAAAACAAATCAATATGGAATTAGTTTATGCCGGCGTAATATTGATCCTGGCTACAATTGTTATTTATTTAATCCAAAGAAACAATAAGCAGAGAGAATCTGAACTGAAAGAAGAAGTTGTTCGCTTAACTCGCGATAAGGAGTCTTTACAAATGGCTCAATTAGAGCATGTGAAAGAGATTGCAGAAAATAAAGCTTTACTACAGTCCAGAGAAGAACAATTACGCATTCAGCAAGAAGAGTTATTGAATACCCGGACTCATCTAAATAAAGATTTCCAAATATTAGCGACACAGATATTGGAAGAAAAAACCCTTCGCTTCACCGATGTGAACAAGGCGAATATGGAGGCTATACTGAAACCCTTGAATGAAAAACTGATTGAGTTTAAAGTAAAAGTAGAAGAAACGTACGATAAAGAATCGAAGCAGCGCTTTTCGCTCGAAGAACGTATCAAAGATCTGGTTGCTCTGAATAATCAGATAAGCGAAGATGCTAATAACTTAACGAAAGCACTGAAAGGTAGCAATAAGATACAGGGTAACTGGGGCGAAATGATTCTGGAATCTATATTAGAAAAATCGGGACTCAAAAAAGGAGAAGAATATTTCACTCAGGAATTTATTACCGACGAAAACGGAACACGCATTCAGAACACGCAAAATAAATATATGCAGCCCGATGTTACAGTTGTTTATCCCGGTGGACGAAAAATTATCATAGACTCGAAAGTATCCCTGAGTGCATACATTAAGTATGTGGAAGCTGAAATAGATGCAGTAAAAATCTCTGCCGAAAAAGAACATATTACTTCTGTAAGGCAGCATATTGATGAGCTGAGCCAAAAAGCATATCAAGACTATGTAGAATCTCTCGACTTTGTGATGATGTTTATCCCTAACGAACCGGCTTATATATTAGCGATGCAGCTCGATTCTACGCTGTGGGATTATGCATATCGCAAACGGATCTTATTGATAAGTCCTACAAACTTGGTAGCCTCATTGAAAGTGGTAGCCGACCTGTGGAAACGCGAATACCAAAGCCGCAATGCCATAGAGATAGCCAAACGAGGAGCTGCCTTATACGATAAGTTTGCGGGCTTTGTAGAAACGCTTCAAGATGTAGGGAAAAACATAGAACGTTCTCAGAAAGCATACGATAAA
>NZ_DLIY01000033.1:0-73373 GCF_002483985.1 Dysgonomonas sp. UBA7630 | reverse complement strand
GTAGGTTACCGCCGTTTTAAATGCAGAGTCCGCATACAGTTTAATGTATGCGGACTTTTGTTATTTATACAAGTACACAAAAGATAAACAGCATAAGAAGAGGAGAGCCTATTATAGCTCTCCTTTTTGTTTAGAAAAAATAATATGACGCATACATGCTTTTTACAAAATTATATTCGAGTTGTTACGATTATCGGAGACATAATTGTCCTGAACATTTTTAGCATAGTTCACAATGTCAGATACAGTTAATTTTGTATTGGGGTTGTTTAATATATATTGTACATAAAATCCACGAGTATAACCGCGAGGTAATTCTGTATATCCTTCCGGAGGTGAGTCTTTAAGATCTAATTTCTTTATATCTGTCTTCTCTTTATTGATATATAATTTATAGCCTAGCTCTATATCTGTTAATGGCCTGCACCAACGTACATTGAGATAGTGATATGATTCATACTCTTTGCTAGTTATATAATCATGTATGCCTACATACCCAAAAGTATTATTTGTGTTTTGTACAGATAAGTAAACAGTATAGAATAGATGATAGATATCACCTCTTTTCCCATCATCATAGCAGCCACCATTAGAGCCTAGACCATTACACCATCTGCCGTCGCCATTCAGACGGGCTCCTCCGGGCATCATATTGAAACCATATATATTTGTTGATTTTTCGAACCAATAAACTTTATATGGGCTATTATTTCCTTGATAGATATTAAAGGCTAATGGATTCTCTCCATTCATGCTACTTAATGCGAAACGTACATCTCTTTCGTTAAGATTTGTATGAGTAGCATCATGCGATGTGTTGAATGGCGACATGGCAAATAATTGCCTATAATCAGCAGGAAAAGGTAATCTCCAGCCTTCGATTTTATTGCCATTCTCGTCAGCCATAAAGCAGTACTTATTCATATATTCTATACTCGGATAGCTGTAATATCTTCCATAGTATTTTTCAAAATTGTTTATATTCGATAATTGATAATATTGGGGATCGATGCGCACACGTTCAAGATATTTATTTAAGATGTTTTGAGTGATAGGTATATCGTTTTCGAAGCCATTTCCTTTTTTTATTGTATGAGAAAAATTCCTATCAATCCAGTAATATTCTCCAATACGCACAGCATTATATTCCCCTAAGTTTATAAGCCCTTGATAATTTATGAATTGCAAGGTCTGCTCTTCCGGTATTTCTTTCAATTTGGAATCTATATACGAGAATGTAGCTTCGATACAAGAGTACTTTAGAATAATTTCTATTCGTTTTTGGCTGGCATCATAGTTATCGGGAGAACTTATTTCTTCTACTACATATTTTCCTACGGCTAAGTTAGAGATATTTATTGTTCCGGAAGTGAGCGTATATGTTCCTACAACTTTATTACTAGCATCGAGAATCTGATATTGTCCGCCATTTACAAATGATTTGTTGTTGATCTCTTTTGCAGATATGGTAAGACAAGTATCTGTTTCTTTTTCATTACATCCATAAGACATCCAAGCGGCGAGGAATAGTATACTGGCGTATACAAATAATTTAGTTTTCATTATTTCATGTTTTAGCAAGGTTGCTAATTCTATTGAAACTTATAATATAAAAGAGCATTTATTATCCACATGATGTATACAAGCATATTCCTACTGTATATTTAAAACGTCTAAACGACACGATTGTTTCTGTCGTAATGTTAAATAATTAAGCAGGTATAGGCTTTTTAAGAATTATGAAATCTCTTTTTTTAATATATATAGAACGGTGAATGCATTTATAAAAAAAATGTATCTTTGTTCGTAGACTTAAATAAAATAATTTAGATATGCCAAGAATATCTATCATAACACCAACATACAATTCTGAAAACACATTATATGGAACAGTAGAAGCTTTGTTAAGACAAACTTTTTCTGACTTTGAATATATTATCATCGATGCGGTATCGAAAGACCAAACTCTGGATAAAATAGAGAGTTATATCCCTGACTTCGAAAAGAAAGGAGTCACGGTACGAATAGTAAGTGAACCCGACAAAGGTGTTTATGATGCGATGAATAAAGGAATATCTCTTGCTAGCGGAAAGTTGATCGGGATAACCAACTCTGATGATTGGTATGAGGATAATACCCTCGAAGTTATGTGGAATAAGTTTTCTGACGGAGTGGTAGATCAGAGCAATTCTATGATATACGGTATAGAGCGCGTGTGGAAAGACAATAAGATTTTTAATGTGCAACGCCGTGGAGCTTCGTTTATATCGGAGAGTGTACTGCCTCACTCTACATTTTTTGTATCTAAAGAGGTTTACAATAAATATGGAGCATTTGATCTTTCTATAAAAGTCTTGGCAGATTATGACTTTATTTGTAGATGTGTAAGTAAGGGTGTAGAGCTCGAAGAAGTGGATGTTGTGATCTCTAATTTCAGATTAGGAGGTATATCGTCTTCTTATTTCGATTTCTATTCCGATTACTATATGATACAGCATAAATATGGTTTTATATCAGATGAAAAATACAAGGAATATAAATACCTTCTTCGTTTGAAGAAAATCATAAACAGGTTTATGAAAAAATGGTAGATACATACCAGTTAGTACTTAAGCAAAAAGAGAAAAGGGATTCCCTCTTCTCTTTTTTAGTTTATAATATGCCGTATTAATTACTTAAATTGTGGATCCATCCAACTTAATCTGTTTTTTATCCAGGTCTTAAGATAATTAACCTCACCTTGATAACTTCCAGTTACAATAGGGTTAGGCCAGACTTGCTTATCCAGTATTAACCATTTCTGAAAATTATAATGTTGAGATACATTTATTTTTTCAGCCATGCTGTTAATGAACGTATTTATGTTTGCATCACTTAATTCATTGCCACGTAATGCGTTCCACCTGTCTTTTACCATATTTTCAAATTCGGGATGAGAGAAAAATTGTTGATACCAAGGAGCTCTTGCACGTGCATGCCATCCTGATACCATATCGCAGTTGTCGTAATTTACATTTCCGAAAGCAATATCATAGTCCCATACCGGTCCGAAATATAGCTTATCGTCGCCTCTATTTTTATAGACGAATGTACTTAGGCGTAGATTGCCATCAACGTTTTTCGATAATTCGTTTAGTAATACATAATCAATGAATGATTTCATATCCAAATACTTCGGTAATTCTTCTATAGGGTTTACATCATTTTTTCCGTATATGATGTTTTCTATATTTTGGATATAGTTTGATATATATTCTTTTTGATTAGCCGGTATGTCTTCCGGTGTGTTTACACAGAATGTCATTTTTGCTTCTAGTGTTTCAAACCATACGGGTTCTCCTTTTCGCTCATCTATTTCGAGCAGATATCCTCCTGTGATATCTGTATCTGCTGCTTTCAATCGGGGAATATTGACCCTGTTTTTGTCTACCCGTATATGCTCTCCAAGCATGTAATTTCCTATACATTCTCCATTAAGTACAACATCTACATACTGTATGCGTGGAGTCCATGCAAATCCCATACGACGGCTGATCTCAAATGCCAATTCGTTTCGCATCAATGTCTTATCCGAGTAGTTGGCTAGCAACACCCAATGTTTGTTTTTAGGCATGCCCAATACTTGCGCCGATTCTTTTAGTTTCAGTTTGTAAGGTTTCTTTTCCATTCCCCACGTACTGTTCCCACGACCTTTTATTTCGGTGTCAGCTTCCATTAGCATCTCTTTTATAACCCCTTTATTATCCCTTGATTCTATCTTTATGGTTGCGTCCATATAGTCATCCTTCGATATAATTGGTGTGCCATTTTTAGTATTGATAGTCAGTAGCGGGAAATAGTACCCTTCGAGAGGTGCCGGCGGAGCAGCTTCTTGTTGTATACTTACTTTTTGTATTTTTGTTTTGGTTTTTATAACCAACTGTGTTGTAAGCTTAACCTCTTGCGTGTTTTCTTTCGCTTCTACATTAATCGTTACATCGCCCTCTCCAGACATGGGACTCACAGTGCACCATGAGGGAATATTCTTGTCAATTTTCCACTTGGTATTTGATTTGATTGTAATGCTTTGTTTTTCAGTTGAAACTTTAAAAAATAATTGACTTTTTGATAGACTGAGCGTATCCTCTACTTCATTGTCTTTATCGGAGCAACTCGTTATAGAAAAGAGGATACTTAAAATAAAAAATAGAAATGTGAATTGTTTTTTCATCGTATTCGGTTAAATTATTTATTGGACATATCGAAGAATACAAAGAAAACAAAAGCAATCAGAATTTTATTGGGTTTTACATGTTTTTATATAAATAAAACTGTTAATTTTTTGATTCTTTTCTTTATTTATAAGCAAGCAAAACGATGGCTTCTATTCTTGCTTATGTGGATAAAAATCTGTATATTTGTTAGATTTTTCAAACGCAAAACCTCAGGCGATTATTCGCCTATTTAATAGCAAAATATAAATATGACTGAGAACCAAAAAATTGCAAGCGAATCTTATTCCGCACAAAATATTCAAGTGCTCGAAGGCCTTGAAGCTGTAAGGAAAAGACCCGCGATGTATATCGGTGATATAAGCGAAAAAGGATTACACCATCTTGTGTATGAAGTTGTAGACAACTCTATTGACGAGGCATTGGCCGGATATTGTGATGATATCAAAGTCACTATACACGAGGATAATTCGATAACAGTACAAGACAATGGTCGTGGTATCCCGGTGGATATAATGGCTAAAGAGAAGAAATCGGCTCTCGAGGTCGTTCTTACAGTCTTGCATGCCGGAGGTAAATTCGACAAAGGAACTTACAAAGTTTCGGGAGGTCTTCACGGTGTGGGGGTGTCGTGTGTCAACGCATTGTCTACATACCTAAAAGCCGAGGTACACAAACAAGGGAATGTATATGTACAAGAATATTCTTGTGGAAAACCCCTGACTGGTGTAGAAAAAATAGGAACTACAGATCATACAGGTACAATTATAACTTTCAAGCCGGATGATTCTATATTTGTAGTAACAGAGTACAAATATGATACATTGGCGTCACGTCTTCGCGAACTGGCTTTTCTTAATGCCGGAGTTCGTCTATCGTTGGTCGATCGTCGTCAGGTAAAACAAGATGGAACATTCAAGACAGATACTTTCTTCTCCGAAAAAGGGCTGGAAGAATTTGTACGATATATAGATGCGTCTAAAGAAGCATTAATAGAAGATGTGATACACATTGTTACCGAAAAACAAGGAATACCGGTAGAAGTGGCGATGACATATAATACATCTTATAATGAGAATGTATATTCGTATGTAAATAATATACACACAATAGAAGGTGGTACACACCTTACTGGATTTCGCCGTGGGTTGTCTCGTACGCTGAAGAAGTACGCTGATGACTCGAAGATGCTTGAGAAAGTGAAAGTGGAAATTAATGGTGATGACTTCCGTGAAGGACTTACTGCTGTTGTTTCTATCAAAGTTGCTGAGCCTCAGTTTGAAGGACAGACAAAGACTAAACTTGGTAACAATGAGGTTATTGGAGCTGTTGATCAGGCTGTTGGAGAGGCTTTGGGCATATATCTTGAAGAGCATCCGAAAGAAGCGAAAATCATTGTAGAAAAAGTTATCCTTGCGGCAACAGCACGTGCAGCGGCTCGCAAAGCCCGTGAGTTGGTACAACGTAAATCTCCGCTTACAGGTGGTGGTTTACCGGGAAAACTGGCTGACTGTTCGAGTAAAGATGCTTCGATATGTGAGATCTTCCTTGTCGAAGGAGACTCTGCGGGTGGTACAGCAAAACAAGGCCGTGACCGTGGATTCCAAGCAATTCTTCCTCTTAGGGGTAAGATTCTGAATGTGGAAAAAGCGATGCCTCACAAGGTTCTCGAAAGTGATGAGATAAAAAATATATATACAGCACTAGGAGTAACGATAGGAACGGAAGAAGACTCTAAAGAGTTGAACCTCCAAAAGCTTCGTTATCAAAAAGTGGTGATCATGACCGATGCCGATGTGGACGGAAGCCACATTGCAACGCTGATTCTTACTTTCTTCTTCCGCCATATGAAAGCTCTGTTGGAGAAAGGGTATATCTATATTGCAACGCCTCCGCTTTATCTTTGCCGCAAGGGTAAAAACGAAGAGTATTGCTGGGACGATCGCCAACGCCGTGCATTTATCGAGAAATATGCGGATGGTGATGAAAATGCTATTCACACACAGCGATATAAAGGTCTTGGAGAAATGAATGCCGAGCAGCTTTGGGATACTACCATGAATCCTGAGCACCGTACATTGCGTCAGGTGACGATAGAAAATGCAGCAGAAGCCGATCACGTTTTCTCTATGCTGATGGGTGAAGACGTAGCTCCGCGCCGTGAGTTTATCGAAGAAAATGCAACTTATGCTAAGATTGATGCGTAAATAGCATATTTACAAAATAGAAGAAGCCGTAATTTGATTCAAATTGCGGCTTCTTTGTATATAATTGCTTCCTTCTTTAGGATCTTCCTTCTATCGTTCTTTCGGATTTGTAATCCGAANNTTCGGATTACAAATCCGAAAAGACGATAGAAATGTAACTTTAGGCTATTGTCGCAAGTAGTCACTTTATTTTTTTTATTGATTTATATCGAAAAATGAAGCGAAAATTATTTTTGTAACTATCTTTGAATTATAATCTTATCTGATATACTGAATGCTTGTATATAAAAAAATAAGGATTTATTATTTTTCGGGAACAGGGAATGCGAAAAGGATTTCCTATTGGATTCGAGAATTTGCTGCCGAAAAGAATATAATATGCAACTTAGAGAATATAGATACAGCAAGACATAACAGTATTGACATAGACCCTGACACTTTGGTAATTATTATTTCACCAATACATGGATTCAACTATCCCCCAATAACCCTAGGCTTTATTCGCCGATTTCCAAAAGGCTCTAACGATATTGTATTGATGAATACAAGAGCCGGACTAAAGATTGGAAAAACAGTAACACCGGGTTTGACCGGAATCGCATTTTTTGTATCAACAATAATGCTAAAAAAGAAAGGATATAAGATTAAAGGACAAATACCTTTCGATATGCCCTCTAATTGGATGTCGATTCATCCGGCATTGAGTCAGAACGCTGTAGCATTTTTGCATGAAGCTAATTTTTATAAAGTAAAGAAATATTGTGACAGGATATTTGAAGGAAATTCTGTTTTTGTAGCATACAGGGATATTGTTCAAGATATACTGATATCCCCTATATCTTTAGGATATTATATTGCAGGGCGTTTTGCCTTTGCAAAATCATTCTATGCTTCAACTGCTTGTGATGGATGCCAGCTGTGTGTGAAACAATGTCCTGTAAAAGCAATCAAAATATTAAACAAGCGTCCTTTTTGGCTCTTGAAGTGTGAGAGTTGTATGCGATGTATGTCTATTTGTCCTAAAAGAGCAATAGAAAGTGCTCACGGACTCTTTGTTATTATAAGTATATTCTATTCTACACTTGCAACTTATTTGTTAAACAAATTGTCTTCCGATTTTTTGCATTATCCTTTTGTCGAAAAAGTCTTTTCTTTTATCGTCTTTTTTATTCTTCTGATTGTTTTCTATCGTATTCAACATCTTTTTCTTTTGAATAAACACATCGGACGGCTAATCTCATTTTTCTCTCTTACTCATTATAAATTCTGGGGAAGATACAGATCTATTGCTGATGCTATATGGAGGCAAAAGAAAAATTGAAAAGAACATTTTTTTATTTTTAAGATGAAATATATTATCAAAAATTTCTGCTATATCGTTATTTTGCCCTTGGTTGTTTCTTCTTGTAAAAAAATATCTAAAGAAGAGGCTGTACAACGAATGATACATGTCTATTTGCAAAATGACTCTGTTGTAAATTACAAGTCTGTTCAATTTAGTGGGCTTGATTCTACATTTACTTCTGTAAAAAAGACTCCGGAATATCAACATTTTTATCTAATAGAAGGTCTTTCTACGCTATTGATGCACACGTATAAATATGAAGACCCTGAAAAATCAAAGATATATGAGGATTCTATGAAAATTTATAAGAATAAATGTGACTCATTAGAAGCTTTATTTGTGCCAGAATTTATAGGATGGAAAATGCAACATATATATCAATCGGAAGATAAAGAAAAAGGTATTGTTGTAAATAATTTTATTTTCTATTTTCATAAGGATATGTCTCAAATAGTGGAAAAAGAGCAAGTCTATAGAAACTTATTATTGAAGACTTTCGAACAGGATCAAAAGCTATATGGGATAAAGAAATAGAGACGAAATATATCCTAATACATATTTATCACTTTCCTAAATAATTATCTATTATAAACAACTTATAATAATAGATATGGCAAAGTACACAGAAAAACTAGTAGAGAAGATTGTTACACTGATAGAAGCGGATACTTATTCTATCTCAGAGATATGCAGTATATTAAAAATCAGCAGAAAATCTTTTTATGAATGGAAAGATACAAAGCCCGAATTCAGAGAAGCAATAGAAGAAGCGATAGATCGTCGTGATGATATGCTAATGATGCTGGCTCGCAAGTCACTAAAAAGGAAACTGGAAGGTTATACCCTTACAGAGACAAAAACGATATACGTTCCCGATAAAAATAATCCTGATGAGCTGGTGCTAAAATCGCAGATCGTAAAACAAAAAGAATACGCCCCTGATACCCATGCGATAAAGCTTACACTTTCTCGTCAAGATAGTAAAGCCAATAAAGAAGAGGAGAACACTCCGTCTACTTTAACAATTGTTGTTCGTGATCAGAAAACAGCGGAGAATCTAAATCTACTGCGTGAGAATTTAAGGAAAGGAAACACACCCAAAAAAGACAAAGATTTACATCCGAAAAAAGACAGTGAAACTTCCGAATTACAAGATATACCAGATTGTTCTACAGTGGATAGTGATGAAGCAAGCAACGACAACACAGAAGTTGAGCTTAAACCCAAATTTGTTAAGGTTAGGCGTAGTGGTGAAGTCTTACCTCCCGGATATCTTTACAGAGGGTGACAATATAAATAATATGATATGTGTTACTTTTGTCACTTTTTGGAGTTAGACGCCTTACTTGTTTTAGTGTAGTGAAGGTGCTAATCGAAAAAACTCTTAAATGAAACCTCTACCTCACAACAAATCTCTATATTTGTAGATTGTATTCTGTAAAGTAAACTAGTATAAGATGGCAATTAAGAACATATACATTACATGCATGTCTTTGATTTTTATAGCATGCTCGTGTGGGAAAACAACTCAAAATGCGAATACGATGGCTGACTCGTATCAGAAAGTATCGCCGGACTTCAACGCCGATAGCGCATACGCTTATTTAGACAGACAAGTTGCATTCGGATACCGTGTGCCGAACACTAAAGAGCACGTTGCTTGTGGCGATTACCTGGTAGCCGAAATGAAACGTTTCGGAGCAGAAGTTCAGGAACAGAAGATGGTGGTAACGGCATATGATGGCACAAAGCTTAATGCCCGTAATATAATAGCCTCTTATGGTTTGGAGAAGAAAAACAGGGTGTTGCTTTTTGCCCATTGGGACACACGTCCGTATTCAGATCAGGATCCTGATCCGGCTAATCTTAAGAAACCGTTGCTGGGTGCTAATGACGGTGCCAGTGGAGTAGGAGTATTGATGGAGATAGGAAGAGTACTTCAGACCAAAGCACCTGAGGTGGGAGTAGATATCATCTTTTTTGATGCAGAAGATTATGGTATCCCTGCCTTTGCGGAGAAATCTTTGATTAAAGGAGAAACATGGTGTTTGGGCTCTCAGTACTGGGCAAATAATCCGCATGTACCAAATTATAAAGCTAAATTCGGGATATTATTGGATATGGTTGGAGCAGAAGGAGCAACCTTTTATAAGGAAGCTATATCCAAAGAATATGCAGAAGATATACTTGAAAAAGTATGGAGAACAGCCGGACTGCTTAGCTATGGCAAATTCTTTATTGGTAAAGATGTGGGTGGAGTAACAGACGATCATGTCCCTGTAAATCAGATTCGCAAGATACCGAGTATCGATATTATCGATTACCGTCAGGATATGGATCATGGGTTCTTCCATTCATGGCATACACAAAAAGATGATATGCGCAATATCAGTAAAGAAACATTGAAGGCCGTAGGACAAACAGTGCTGGAGGTTGTATATAAGGAAAAATAAACAGAGGGAATAAATGGCTACAATAAACGAAGTTCAAGACGAGATTATAGAAGAATTTTCGATGTTTGACGACTGGATGGATCGTTACGCATTATTGATAGAATTGGGAAATTCACTGGATAAATTAGACGATAAGAATAAGACAGAAGATAATCTTATTGTTGGTTGCCAAAGCCGGGTATGGCTACAGGCTGATTACATCGACGGTAAAATAGTCCTTAAAGCGGAGAGCGATGCTGTAATCGTAAAAGGCATTATCGCTCTACTGATAAAGGTGCTGTCGAACCGTACGCCGGATGAAATTATAAATACCGATCTTTACTTTATAGAGAAGATTGGGCTGAAAGAAAACCTTTCGCCTACGCGCTCCAACGGTCTTGTGTCTATGATAAAGCAAATCCGTTTTTATGCGATGGCATATAAGGCGAAGGAAATCGGTGAGGTAGGAGCTTAACGCTTGGGGATAATCAAAAAGCCCTGTAAACGATCATACGTCCGTTTGTTTCTATCCTAAACTCATCGCTTGTAGATTCGTTCAGGGTGGCTTGCCACCAGTTGGTAAAAGTCCGCTTTTCGATAGCATACAAAAGATTGTGCGATGTTACAATGCTCTGATCTATGCAGAATAAAGATACTTGCTGCCCTTTATAGCTTTCGAAAAGAGAGGTAGAGCCTATTCCGTTAAATACACCGTAGTTGGTAATCATTTCTACGTCGGCATCATTCATATACTCGCATAGCAAGCTTATATTGGCAATGGTATGATCTTCCCGTTTGCCTGTTGCGCCGAGTATCGTCAACTCTTTTCTTCCTTGTTTCAAGCAGAATCGTACGGCTTTTGTAAGGTCGTTGGTTTCCTGTTCGGGAATTCTGTGTATAATATCTGCAAACCGTATTTGGTTCTCTTCCGAGAGCGAATCACAATCGCCAACTATTGCATCGGGCAATCTGCTTGTGTTTGTCAGATTATTAGTTGCCCCGTCGCAACAGACAAGGTACTTGCAGTTGTTGAGTATCGATAAAGCTAAAGGATTGGAAGGAAAATTACCATTTGCCAGTATGACGGTATCTGTCCGGCGGTTTATATCGGGGAGGTTGTATTTTTTCATTCTGAAATTATCATATAATAAGAGGGGGTAAAATTAGTAAATAGTTTAGTATTAAGTTTTATTGATGTGAAGAAAGTAAAATAAAAGCTGAAGTCTTTTATTTTGGAGATTAATAAAAAAACAGCAATCTAGGAGTAGACTGCTGTAGTAGAATATTAATGAAGATTCTGTTTCCTCTTTCTATGCTTATAATATAATAGAAAAAGACCGAACAAAACGGCTATTAAAATGAGATCGGGTTCAGACATTCGCTGCGTATCGTCACTCAAATCAAGCGATCGGTTTCCTGAGAGTGTTTCTTCCTGCTTCCTTTTTAGTAAAGCCTTTTGAGCTTCATTTTCTACAACGATATAAGAAGTAAGAGGAGTCATTATGCGAGACTTAAAGCTGTTTTGCACAAGCGATAGCCATTCTTTATCCGCTGTTTCAGGGTATAATGATTGTAGCATCCATTGAGCTTGCATTTGTAATCCTGATTCCCAATCTTTTTCTTTTATATCATTTTGAGTAATTTCAAGACTCTTGCTTTTAGTGGTCAATATTATAGAAGGTTTATTATCATCAGGAAGATAAGATGTCGGGTTAGCTGGATTTGGCCAGGCTTTTACGTTGTGCTTTGGGATAGAGTCTACATTGCTTTTTATAACCTGAGTTCCTGTAGCAAAGGTATGAGAACGCAGATTGTCATTTTGTATCGAATAAAATGTGTCACTTTCGGGATAAGTAAACCTCATATTTTCAAAATCAAGATTGACTATTGCTTTGTCAATGTTGTCACTAACCACTACAATTACAGGATATGTATTGCTTGGGTTTGTATACGAGTCGAATAAGATTTTTTTGATAGCGCGATCCAAGAAAAAACCACCTTCGAAGTCTTGGCTTGAGATGTCTTTTTCGAAGTCCGAACTCATTAATCGTTCTTTGACATACGTGTTTGTAAATGATACTTTAGCATCATCTCTTTTTGTTTCAATAAGATGTTTCTTGAACAGATTGTTTATAGCTTGAGTAAATTTGGCTTGTCTTTTCTTAACTATTTCTTTTGGTAGCGTATTTACTTGTTGAGTTTTAGAATAATCGTACTTTGTTAAGCTTAAATCATTTCTGTTGGCTGAAACATCAACTATAAAATGATAATACGGCTTACGCTCAACAGTTTCTAACCTGCTTTTATCTTCCGCAGAAAGATAAATGGCATCATCGGTTTTTACTGTAGAGATGGGGTTTACAGATTGCTGAATTTGCGGATTGCCAAGAACGAGTTTATGATTGTCTATTATTATTTCTACGGGGTCTTTATGTATAAATTCGATACCTGTATATCTGACTTCCTCCTTTTGAAAAGGAAATACCTTGAATTCAACCAGATTACCCTGCAGATATCGTAATAGTCCTGGATCTCGGTTTACGTTCCTTATTTGGTTAAATATCCATGTGGCAGCTTTTTTCTCAGCTAGAATACCCATTTCTTTTACGTCACCTACATACAGATAATAATCGCTTATCCAACAGCCTTCGGGTAGATTTATATAGGTTTTATATTCAGAGTTCCATAGTGGAGTATCACCGTTTTTTATAGTCAAGTCTATGTTGCTTATCCATACTTTTTTATTGGTGTCATATTCGCTATGTTGTTTAATGTCTGTTATTTTAATATTCGCAGTGTCTAAGGTGTTTACAAATTGGTTTTGATGATAGTCGTCAACCGAACCGTTGAAGAGGTCTCTCATCATGTCTTTTTTCGATTGCGATAAGTTCAGGTTATCCATTACGAGCCATTTGTAATAACTGGATAAAAATGGGGTAGACTGATAGAAAAATATATCACCTCTTCCTACTCTATGATCTATTGTCGAGAGCATTTTGTTTACTGCATCAGCACTTAGTCTGTAATCTTTGCTATAATCAGGGCTGTAGATATATTCAAGTGTTCTGCTTAGCATGTTCTTATCGTATAAATAGCTTATCGTTGTGCCGATAGGTAGGATAAGTATACCAATGGTTGCACTAAGGTATATTGTTGGTTTCTTGTATACTTGTTTTAATGCTCTGAAGTCTTTGGTTAATTCGTTGAGATGTATAGGGAAAAGTATCAGTGGTGTAAGCATTAAAAAACCGAGCCCTAAAAATATAACAGCAAAAATTGAAAATGGCAGTAGTGGCATCATTACAATAAAGAAATACAAGGTGTAGGTGAACGTTATGCACCTTCCGCTAAACAGCAGCAATCTTAATTTCTTATCGCTGGGATTAGGTATGCAGAGCAATGTTGCATTCAGAATAGTTATTACATAAAACCAAATATTGGAGAAATCACCGAATAAGTGGTCTAGCCTTGTATTAATCAATAATCCGGCTATTGGTAATATAAAACTGATTAGTATTTTCCATACTAATTCATGAGTATATAATTTGCGCTTGGATATTAATATATAAACAAAGCGTAGTATAAAAAACAAGAATGCAGCCGTAATAATGATGATGAGCAAAACGAATAGGTCTCCGTTGATGGAAGATATACCGTTCCATAAACTGGAAAAAACCACGCCGAACATGTAAAATATCGCTGGTATGAGAATGGCGAAAAATATGTTAACCGAAGCTCTTCTGTTATTTGCATTTGGTGTTAATATAATTACAGATGCAAACAGTGAGTGAATTAGTGTCGGCATAAGGAAAGATCCTACGTACATGAAAATATTGCCGGAAATCATCCAATTTGGTATGCTGAAAGGTATGATATCCCCTGAATTGTGATAATAGAGATATATATAAAGAGTATAGGCTATAAAAGATGTGGTACAATATGTTAAGTCTAATCTCTTTCTTCGTCTGATTTGTATAATCGCATATGTAGCATTGCATGCCATTAAGAGAATAAGAGTGGCAGCAAAATAATACCAAAGCGTGATACTCTGTTCGTTTAGCAAAGGTTTTATAATGTTGAACTCACTGTATCCAAGAAACAGAAGGATTGCTATTGGCAGCGTGTTGGATCGTAGTAACCATTTAGGATTGAGTAGCTTCGTCATGTTTGATTTCTGTTTTAGTAATTATGTAATTGGAGGTAATGTATGCTATGATAAGAAATGTAAGATAAACGACGATGCCTTCGGCCTGATGTAGCCATGATATCTTCGATAGAGAGAAGAAAGACGTTTCATTATTCATTATAGTGAGGTAACCAACAATTCTGGATACATTCGTTATTATAGTTGTAGTGTATGCCAGAATGAGGGCAAAAGGAAGTTTATACCATTTTTTTATTTTACTCGCTTTTATAAGTACAAAAGTGTACATAAGAAAACAGATGATAAAGAAGTTGAAACCTGAACACGATTTGTTTATGACGATATTTAAATATGGATATAAATACCCAGCTTCGGTGTCGTATGTTGAGGGTGAATTTATTATAAATGAAATTATCTTGTTAGTGGGAGCGAGTAGAAACTGTAAAGAATCTATGCCTAAATAAGGAAATATGAATTTTAGTAGAATAAATATACTAAAGCATACTAAAAAATAGAAGATATTATTTTTCATCGTGTGTATTTAAAGAACTTTGAAAAGCAAAGTAATTGTTTAAGTTTTATATCTCCAAATTTTTATAATAAATTATTTAAACATCGAGAATAAAATCACGACCTTTGCAGCTTGTAAGTTTTTTTGCAAGTAACTGAATAAAAATGATAGAAATAAATAAAGTACCGTCACCTTGCTTTGTGATGGAAGAAGAATTGCTTAGAAACAATCTCAGTCTTATCAAATCGGTGAAAGATAGGGCAGGAGTGAATATTATATTGGCATTCAAGGCGTATGCAATGTGGAAATCGTTTCCTATTATAAGAGAATACATACCATGTTCTACAGCTAGTTCTGTGTATGAGGCTCAATTGGCGTATGAAGAAATGGGTAGTTTGGCGCATACTTTTACTCCGGCATATACACCCGAAAATTTTCCTCTTTTCATGCGTTATAGCAGTCATATTACGTTCAACTCTTTATCGCAGTTCGATCGGTTTTATCCCGAAACGTTGAAGCATTCACATAAAGCATCCTGTGGCTTACGCATCAATCCCGAATATTCTACGGTAGAGACTGATTTATATAATCCCGCTACTCCGGGTTCACGTCTAGGTATCTCTTTGGATCAGTTGGGTGACAAGTTACCTGAAGGTGTAGAAGGACTGCATTTCCATACATTGTGCGAATCGTCGTCATACGACTTAGAGAAAACCCTGGAAGTGATTGAGCAGAAGTTTGGGCATTTATTGTCGCAGGTGAAGTGGTTTAATATGGGAGGCGGGCACCTTATGACCCGAAAAGATTATGACGTGGAACATCTTATCGGCTTACTCCAATCTTTTAAAGCGAAGTATCCTAATCTAGAGATTATCATGGAACCGGGAAGTGCTTTTGCTTGGCAAACAGGAGTCTTGGTTTCTACAGTGGTAGATATTGTAGAGAACAGAGGGGTTAAGACAGCAATACTCGATGTGTCTTTTGCATGCCACATGCCCGATTGTTTGGAAATGCCTTACAAACCGCATATCAGAGGCGCATATCACGAACCTGTACAAGGACTACCCACTTATCGTATGGGAGGAAGTAGTTGCCTGAGTGGCGATTTTGTTGGAGAATGGTCTTTTGATGAACCTCTTCTTATAGGTGATAAGATTATATTCGAAGATATGATTCATTATACAATCGTGAAGACTACTATGTTTAATGGTATATCTCATCCGGCTATTGCTCTTTGGAATAAGTCTAACCAGTTAGAGATTTACAGGGAATTTAGTTACGAGGATTATAAAACTCGTATGAGCTAGAATGTTAAATATTAGATCATAAACAATATAGATATAAGGTTGGCGTTTCATAGATAGAACTAACTTATTTAAGGAAATCGCCTATGAAAAAAAACTATACTCATAAGCTGTGCAAAAGTGTTGATAATGAAGGGGAGGTTGTCGCACCTGCCAAAAGTACACTGGACTTTCTAAAACAATTTGCACGAACATATTATGCTGAGAAATCTTTACCAAGATCACTAAATGAGTTTTGTGTGAATTAAGAAATCTCTCAGAAAAGAAATAAAGGGTATAGACTTTTTATGTTTGTACCTTTTTTCTTTTTGTCACTTGTGCTCTTTTTCGTATTTTTGCTTTAAAGGATGATAACATCAAATTTATAACTTATAATTCAATAGTATGCACCATAAAATAGCTCCGTCATTATTGTCTGCTGATTTTCTTAATTTGCAAGCCGATATAGAAATGGTAAACAATAGTGAAGCCGATTGGTTTCATTGTGATGTAATGGACGGAACATTTGTTCCCAATATCTCGTTCGGTTTCCCGATAATTAAGCAGATCAGTAAAATGGCAAAGAAACCATTGGATGTACATCTGATGATTGTAAATCCCGATCAGTATATTCCTGTTGTAAAGGATGCAGGTGCATATATGATGAATGTGCATTACGAGGCTTGTGTACATCTGCATCGAACTATTGCTGCAATACATGATGCGGGGATGAAAGCTGCCGTTACTTTAAATCCTCATACTCCTGTTAGTTTACTCGAAGATATACTTCAGGATTTGGATATGGTATTGCTTATGTCTGTAAATCCGGGCTTTGGTGGTCAGAAATTTATAGAGCGCACACTCGATAAAGTGTCTTGCCTCAAAGATATGATTGTAAGACGAGGATTGCATACACTTATCGAAGTAGATGGAGGTGTAAATTTGGAAACGGGAAAACGCTTGGTTGATGCCGGAGCTGATGTTTTGGTTGCCGGGAATGCTGTATTTGCAGATGCCAACCCGACAGAAATGATTCATAAACTGAAAAGTCTGTGATAGACTTGATGTAGTATTAACAGGTGCTGTGGAATGAGAAATCCATTCTCGAAAATACCATTCCTTTTCCTTCTGCTCTCGCTGATTGTAGGTATTCTGTTTCTGTACTATTTTAAGAACGAATATATAAGCATAGTCTTTTTTCTGTCAGGAAATATGGCTATGCTTTTGTCATATCTTATACCAAAGGATCGTCAATTCTCTTTACGCTGGCTCTTTGGTTTGGGTGTGGTTTTAGCAACGGTCGGGATAGGTACTTTCTCTACAGCATATCGTCAGTACTTATCTGAATATACTTTTTCGGGGACAAGAAACCTTTATAGAGGTATTGTAACAGACTCTCCTCAAGAAAAAGCTAAGACTGTTGCATATAGGGTATTTTTGCCCGATGAAGATAAGCAGGTAGTCTGTTATTTTCAAAGAGATTCGTTGATCTCCGATCGATTGAATCCGGGGGATGAGTTCCTTTTTTATGGTGAGGTTCAGCCCTTCCGAAATATGGGTAATCCCGATGATTTTGATTATGTCAGGTATATGTACAATCAGAACTTTGTAGGTTCTGTTTATGTCTCTTCAGACGCTTATAAAAGGACAGGAGAAGTCTCATCTAACCTTAAGTATCAAGCTTTGCGTTGCAGACAAGCTATTCTCAATTTCTATAAGGCTTTGGATCTGAAAGAAACTGAGTACGCTGTTTTGTCAGCATTGACTCTTGGCTATCAGAATGAATTAAGTGATGATCTGAAACAAGGATTCAGGACGACGGGAACCGTACATGTTTTATCCGTCAGCGGGTTACATGTCGGTATTATTTATGTAATGATAACTTTCCTGCTGGGCTTTGTTCATCGAAATTCAAAGTCCTATTGGATAAAGCCAGTCCTTATAATTCTTTTATTGTGGGGATATGCTTTTGTTACGGGTTTGCCTCCTTCGGTAGTTAGGGCAAGCGCAATGTTAAGTGTGTTTTGTGTATCGGAAATAGTTAAGCGAAAAAGCTTTTCTATTCACGCCTTGTTCATCGCTGCATTCTTTATGCTTTTAGTCAACCCTTTCTCTTTGTTTGATATTGGGCTGCAATTAAGTTTCATGTCCGTGCTCTCTATCTTATATCTTCACCCAAAGATGTCGGGTCTGATTAAGATAGAGAATAAGTATATAAGATATATCTGGCAGATGTTTGCTCTTTCAGTTGTTGCGCAGTTGGCTACATTTCCTATTTGCCTTTACTATTTCGGAACGTTCCCTACATATTTCTTTATTGCCAATCTGATTATAGTCCCTGTCGTTTCTTTGATTATGTATGCTGCGGGAGGAATTGTCTTTGCAAAGGTGTTGAGTTTTGTATTCTCTGATTTTAGTTATTACTTATACTATCTTCCGGTGAAACTTTTACAGGTATTAATTAGTTTTATGACCTACGCAATTCATTTATTTGAACAATTACCCTTTGCTCTTTTGCAAAATGTAAAAGTTTCCTTTGTCGACTTGTTGTTGATCTTTACGATGATAATCGGGATATTGCTTTTCCTTATATATAAGAAATCGAAGGCTTTAATTGTATGCTTAACCGCAATATTGATATTGCTTACGAGTCATGTTCACAGCAAGGTAGTTGATGATACAGAAGTGATAACTGTTTATAATAGAAGTCAGGCTTCAGAGATAAAATGGAGTAAGTCTGGGGTTCAAACAGATATCCTAACGGGTGATACGACAAGTGGCTATATATACATTAGTAATCAAGCAAACAATATGCTGATTTTGTCTTCTGATAACTGGAAAGAGAAGGCAACGGAAGAAAGATTCAAGGTGAACAACTTGGTGCTTACTCACTGTAACAGTTTCTCTTTATATTCTTTAACTCAGCTCTTTTGGATAGAAAATGTGGTTTTAGATGCTTCATTATCAAGATATACTAGGCACCGACTAGCTAAAGAATGTCAAAAACTAAATATTCCTTATCATGATGTAACTCAAAGTGGTGCATTTAGTTTGATTTTTTAGTACTTTTGTTGTTTGTATTTTAATTAGAATAAGGAGTTCTTGTAAATGATATCGAAAATAATAGCTAGTCAGAAGATAACAGCGGTAGAAGAGCTACTCGATCAATATGACAAAATTGTAATAGTTACCCATGTTTCTCCTGATGGAGATGCTATTGGATCTTCTCTTGGTTTGTACCATTATTTGAATGACTTGGGTAATGATGTAAATATTATAGTTCCTAATTCATTTCCTGATTTTTTGAAATGGATACCCGGAGCGAAGGATATTTTTGATTATGAAAAATATCCTGAATATGCTCAAAAGCTTATAGCAGAGGCTGAGCTTATCTTTTGTCTCGACTTTAATGTGCCAAAGCGGTCACACCATTTGGCTCCATTTATTGAGGCTGCTAAGGGAAAGAAAGTCTTGATAGATCATCACCCTGATCCAACAGAGTTCTGTGATGTGATGATTTCATACCCTGAAATATCATCTACTAGCGAACTCGTGTTTCGTCTGATCTGTCGTATGGGCGATTTTGAAGTGATGAGTTATAATACTGCTACTGCTATTTATACCGGTATGATGACCGATACAGGAGCATTTACTTACAACTCCAATAATATTGAAATATATTATATCATAGGAGAATTACTGAAAAAAGGAATAAATAAAGATCAGATATATTCGAATGTATATCACAACTATACCGAAGATCGTTATCGCATGTTAGGGTATACATTAAGTGAGAAAATGAAGGTTTATCCTGAATATAACTCAGCTCTCATTTGGCTGACGAATGAGGAGCAAAGTCGATATAATGTAAAAAAAGGTGATACTGAGGGTTTTGCGAATTTACCGTTGAATATAAAAGGAATTATTTTTTCAGTTTTTATTCGTGAAGACAATGATTTTATAAAAATTTCGTTTCGTTCACAAGGAGACTTTCCTAGTAATCAATTTGCTTCTAAATGTTTTAACGGTGGTGGTCACCTGAATGCAGCGGGAGGAGAGTTTTACGGAACAATGGATGAGGCTATCGCAATATTTGAAAAGGCCTTACCCGAATTTGGTGACTTATTGAAAAAGAATAATATACTTACTAAATAACATAAATATAAATGAAAAAAATCATTGGTGTTATATTTG
Organism: Dysgonomonas sp. UBA7630; assembly: GCF_002483985.1. NCBI lineage: Bacteria > Pseudomonadati > Bacteroidota > Bacteroidia > Bacteroidales > Dysgonomonadaceae > Dysgonomonas > Dysgonomonas sp. UBA7630. The sequence continues at coordinate 53,046 of NZ_DLIY01000033.1, read as the reverse complement.
CTTTTATCGGATTTGCTATCATATTTGTTGCATGTGGAAGCGAGACTTATGCCGATAAGTTAAAGAAAGAAGAGAAAACAATCAATCGCTTTATCGATACATCGGGTATAAAGGTGATTAATAAATATCCCGAAACCAGAGTTTTTAAAGATAAAGAATATTTCAAAGACCCTAATACCGGTATTTACATTCATGTGATTGATTCGGGAACAAAAGACAAGATCAAATTAGGCGACTATGTGACCATGCGATTTTATGATACAAAAATGCTGCAAACAAACCCGGATACTTTAATTACGAATGATATTCAAGGGGTTACTGAATTTGCATATATGTACATGGATTATGGAAATACCAGTTCATACTTATTTAGTAACACCAACTATATCTATAGCTTGTCTAGTGAATATTATATGTACTATTTCCTTTCACCGGGATGTGCTTTACCTCTAAGTTATAATTTGGGAAATCAGGCACAGGTAAGTTTAATTGTTCCTTTTTCAAATGGATCTTATTATCAGCAATCAGGATCGTACGAGCCGATATATTTTGGACGTCTGAAATATACAATTGTACCTGATGCCAAATAAGTCTTAGACAGTTACTACATTAATATAATAAAAATGACCTTAATTAAATCTATTTCAGGAATTAGAGGAACCATTGGCGGTAGAGTCGGCGATGGATTGAACCCTTTAGATACTGTGAAATTTGTATCAGCCTATGCAACTTTCATTAGAGAAAGTAAGAATAATGATTCAAACAAAATAGTTGTTGGACGCGATGCCCGTATGTCTGGTAAGATGATGGAACAGATTGTTACCGGTACTCTTATGGGGATGGGTTTTGATGTTGTAAATATTGGTTTGGCCACAACACCTACTACCGAGTTGGCCGTAACAATGGAAAAAGCATGTGGTGGAATTATACTCACAGCAAGCCATAACCCAAAACAATGGAATGCATTGAAGCTTCTGAATGAAAAAGGAGAATTCTTAAATGCAAAAGAAGGAGAAGAAGTTCTTCGTATAGCTGAGGCCGAAGATTTTGATTATGCACATATAGATCATGTTGGTACGCTTTCAGAAAGAGACTATACAGATAAACATATACAGGCGGTTTTAGATTTAGAGCTTGTAGACGTAGATGCCATTACAGCAGCAGACTTTGAAGTAGCTATCGATTGTGTAAACTCTGTGGGCGGAATTGTGCTGCCTAAACTATTAAAAGCTTTGGGAGTAAATAGAGTCAATGAGCTTTATTGCACACCGAATGGTGATTTCCCGCATAATCCTGAGCCTCTGCCAGAGCATCTCAAAGATATATTTACAATGGTAAAGACCACACCTTCTGATGTGGGCTTTGTTGTAGATCCGGATGTAGACCGTTTAGCTATTGTATGTGAGAATGGAGAGTTTTTTGGAGAAGAATACACGCTGGTTGCCGTTGCAGACTATGTGTTGAAACATACTCCGGGAAATACTGTATCCAATCTGAGCTCTAGCCGTGCTTTGCGTGATGTAACCCGTAAGTACGGTTGTGAATATAATGCTTCTGCAGTAGGAGAGGTGAATGTAACTACGCTGATGAAGGCTACCAATGCCGTGATCGGAGGAGAAGGAAATGGTGGTGTTATCTATCCTGCAAGCCACTATGGACGTGACTCTTTGGTAGGTGTTGCATTGTTCCTTTCCCATTTGGCACACGAGAAGAAAAAAGTAAGTGAAATACGTGCATCATATCCCGAATATTTTATTGCGAAACAGAAGGTACAGTTAACACCAAGTATCGATGTCGATGCTATACTGAAAGCTGTTAAAGAAAAATATGTTCAATATGATGTAACAGATATAGATGGTGTGAAAATAGATTTCCCAGACAAATGGGTGCACCTTCGCAAGTCGAATACCGAACCTATTATCCGGGTGTATTCTGAAGCTCATTCGATGAAAGAGGCAGAAGATATCGGAGCTGAGGTAATGGCTGTTATAATGCAACTTGCAAAATAAAAATAGAATAAATAAAGAATAGCAGTTTTGTAAAAAGCTGCTATTTTTTTACCTTTATATTTAGGAATAAAAAATTATCATATATAAAGGATTAATATAGATATGAAAGAATTAACATTCAAAGGCTTTACTCCAAATACTTTTCGGTTTCTCAAAGACCTGAAAGAGAACAACTATAAAGAATGGTTTGATGAGAATAAACATGTATATGAGAAAGAGCTGTTGAATCCATTAAAGGCATTGGTTACAGCTTTGTCTCCTGCAATGCATAATATCGATCAGTCTTTTGAATTGCGCCCCCACCGATGCCTATCGAGGATATATAGAGATACACGTTTTTCGAAGAATAAAGATCCCTATAAAGATTTTATGTGGATGGCTTTTCAGATCCCCGTAACAAACGATATATGGAAAGATTATCCGGGATACTTTATGGAGATATCGGCTACCGGATATACGCTTGGCTTAGGGCTATTTCAGCCAAAGAAAAAAGTAATGGATGCTTTCCGAGACGAGGTTACTTATGATGCTGAGGAATTTCAGCGAGTAACTCAAGCTTCTGTATTAGATCGGGGGTATGTAATAAATGGCGAGGAATATAAACGTCCTATCCCTAACGATTTGCCGGAGTACTTCCAAACATGGATACAACGCAAAGGGATATGGGTAAGTAAGACAAAACCTGTAGGAGAGGAGTTGTTTTCTCCTGATTTTGCCAATTTGATAAAAGACGATTTTCTTGCTATGGAATGGTTATACAACTTTATGAAGGAAGCCACTCAGATATAATCTAATAATAGGTAATTATAGTTATAAATCTAACAAATATAAATCAATATCAATGAATAAAATTAGAGCAGCTATTGTAGGTTACGGAAATATCGGACAGTATGTATTGGATGCAATTATTGCTTCACCCGATTTTGAGGTGGCCGGTATTGTCCGTCGTGATCCATCGAATGTGCCTGATGAACTAAAAAAGTATCAGGTCGTAAAATCAATAAAAGAACTAAAAGACGTGAGCGTGGCTGTCCTTTGTACTCCCACTCGCAGTGTTGAAGAATATGCTAAAGAATGCCTGGCGTTGGGTATCAATACGGTAGATAGTTATGATATACACGGTGGTATTGTAGATTTACGACGTGAGCTAGGTGCTGTGGCCAAAGCAAATAATACGGTATCTATCATATCAGCAGGATGGGATCCGGGTACAGACTCTATGATTCGCTCCATGTTTGAGTTTATGGCACCCAAAGGTGTAACATATACTAACTTCGGTCCGGGTATGAGTATGGGACATACTGTTGCCGTAAAAGCTATTAAGGGAGTGAAGGCGGCATTGTCGATGACTATTCCACTGGGCACTAGTATTCATCGTCGTATGGTATATATTGAGGTCGAAGAAGGCTATAACTTTTCTGATGTAGCGGCAGCAATAAAAAGTGATGATTATTTTGCTCATGATGAAACACATGTGATGCAGGTTGAAAATGTAGACAACCTGAAAGATATGGGGCATGGTGTGAATATGGTTCGCAAAGGAGTGTCGGGTGCAACTCAGAATCAGCTCTTAGACTTTAATATGAAGATTAATAATCCGGCTTTAACAGCTCAGGTGCTAGTTGCTTCGGCTAGAGCAACAATGAAGCAAGCGCCGGGAGCTTATACAATGATAGAGGTTCCTGTTATCGACTATATATATGGAGATAAAGAGGCTTTAATAAAAAAACTAGTGTAAATAATTATATCAAGAAATCTGCCTCAAAAGTTAGGACTCCGTTTGTTTTTATTATAAACAAATGATTTGCTTTTGAGGCAAACTGTCAAAAATCATTAGACTTATACTCAAAACTGAAATATGATAACCTTTCCCAATGCAAAAATAAATTTAGGGTTGAATATAGTATCAAAGAGACCTGATGGATATCACAACCTTGAAACAGTTTTTTATCCTTTAGCAATAAAAGATGCTCTTGAAATCATTGTAAAAGATGGGCAAGGTAAGGATACTTTTTTCGAATCAGGGATTAAGGTTGATGCAGAACCCGAAACAAATTTAGTGATGAGGGCTTTGTCCCTGATGCGAAAATATTATAATTTCCCATTTGTGGAAGTTCATTTATTAAAGAAAATACCTTTTGGTGCAGGCTTGGGTGGAGGATCAGCTGATGCTTCGTTTATGCTGAAGCTGTTGAATCAAACTTTTCAGTTGAATGCGTCTGATGAGGAACTAATTAGATTGGCTGTCCAGCTTGGAGCCGACTGTCCCTTTTTTATATATAATCATCCCGTATTTGCCACAGGAATAGGTGAGGTTTTCGAAAAGATTGAATTGTCTCTTAATGGCTATTATTTTGTACTGATAAAGCCTGAGATACATGTTCCTACAAAAGATGCTTTCGCTTTGATTTCACCAAAACAACCAAAACAGTCTCTGATGGAAATCGTAAAATTACCTCTTGCAGAATGGAAAGGTTTGATGGTAAATGATTTTGAGGAAAGTGTGTTTGCTAAATATCCGGCTATAGGCGATATAAAGAATAGTTTGTACCGACAGGGTGCGCTGTATGCTTCAATGTCGGGTTCAGGTTCATCCGTTTTTGGTATTTTTACAGAACAAGTTGAGGACTTGGAATCTGTTTATAAGAACTGTTTTTGTCAACAAGGAAAATTCGAATACTAAAAACAGGAAGGGATGTGATGCTCAAAAATTTGTGCTTTAAGATAAATTATAGATAAGCAATGTTTGCCGGACTTTTACTTCCAGAAATAAAATTGTACCTTTGATAGCTATTTTTTAATGAAATATTACAAAACTAGCGATAAATGAAGAAGGTTTTATTATTCACTATTCCAGTAGTTTGTGTCTGTGTTTTAGCCTTTGCGTTATTGTCAAATAATAGCCATAGCGAAACAGAGTCTAAAGCTCCTTATGTCTTATCTATGACGAAATCTATAGAGATTCCAGAGAAGGTTGATTTTGCAGGGGAGGAGATAAAGCTTGACAGATACGATCTTCATGAGAGATTCGATAGAGAGATAAACGGATTTACATATTTACATTCGACGACGTTATTACTTATAAAAAGAGCTAATCGATATTTTCCTATTATTGAACCGATCTTAAAAGAAAATGGAATTCCTGAAGATTTTAAATATCTGGCGGTAATAGAAAGTAGTTTAGACCATAGAGCAGTATCTTCAGCCGGCGCTGCCGGACTATGGCAGTTTATGCCAAAAACCGCACCCGGATATGGATTAGAGGTTTCTTCTGAAGTGGACGAAAGATATTCGATAGAAAAATCAACTCGGGCTGCATGTAAATATCTGAAGGAAGCTTACAGCAAATATGGCAGTTGGACAAGTGTGGCAATGTCATACAATGCCGGACAGGGACGTATCAGCGGAGAGCTGGATAAACAACAGGTTGACGAAAGTCTTGATCTGTGGCTCGTTTCTGAGACTTCGCGCTATTATTTTCGAATGTTGGCTATAAAGCTGGTATTTGAAAATCCATCTAAATATGGGTTTATTCTCACAGAAAAAGATTTGTACAAACCGATTGAATTTACAAAAGTTGAAGTAACAGAATCGATTCCCGATCTGGCATCTTTTGCAAAAGAAAAAGGGTTGACATATGCACAATTGAAAGATTTTAATAGCTGGCTAAGAGATCGTAAATTAACAATTTCGGCTAAAAGCCAAAGTTCATATACAATTCTTATTCCTACACAGGAATCATTATACTACAAGAAAGGTAGTAAGGTAAGAGTCCATGATAAAGCATGGATTTCGCGTGACTAATTAAAATATGCATAATTAGACAAGGAGCGTTTGGAAATTTGATGGAGACAACTATACCCGAAGAAAAAGACGTCATAAATGTATATGGCGCACGTGTTCATAATCTTAAAAATATTGATGTAGAAATTCCACGAGATTCACTTGTTGTGATTACAGGGCTCAGTGGGAGTGGTAAATCATCATTGGCATTCGATACTATTTTTGCAGAAGGCCAAAGGCGTTATATAGAAACGTTTTCGGCTTATGCGCGTAACTTCTTGGGGGGGATGGAGAGACCTGATGTAGATAAAATTACAGGTTTAAGCCCCGTAATATCTATAGAACAGAAAACAACAAATCGTAACCCAAGATCGACCGTAGGAACAACTACCGAAATCTACGACTTTCTTCGCCTATTATATGCTCGTGCGGGAGAAGCTTATTCTTATCTCACCGGAGAGAAGATGGTTAAATATACCGAAGACCAAATCTTAGAGCTTATTCTTGAACGTTATATCGGGAAGAAAGTATATTTGCTTGCCCCCGTTGTTCGCAACAGGAAAGGTCACTACAAGGAATTGTTTGAGCAAATAAACAAAAAAGGTTATCTGACAGTACGTGTGGATGGTGCAATTCGTGAAATTATACCCGGTATGCGTCTCGATAGATACAAGATGCACAGCGTAGAAATCCTGATTGATAAGTTGGTTGTTTCCAATAAATTTGCTGATAATCTCAAAACAAGCTTGCGCACAGCAATGAAGCAAGGCGATGGGCTGATCATGATACAAGATGTAGATACAGGAGAGGTAAGGCATTTTAGCCGCCAACTGATGTGTCCGTCTACAGGGTTGTCTTATAGTGATCCTGCTCCACATTCATTCTCATTTAACTCGCCACACGGCGCTTGTCCTCGTTGCAAGGGGTTGGGAGTAGTGAATAAAATAGATATGGAAAAGATTGTGCCGAAACCACAATTGAGTATCTATGCGGGAGGTATAGCTCCATTAGGAAAATATAAAAACTCATTATTCTTCTGGCAGATAGAGGCTATCTGTGAGAAGCATGGTGTTACTATTAAGACTCCAATCAAAGATGTTCCTGAGGAAGCGATAGACGAAATCATGTTTGGAACAGAAGAGCGCTTGCAAATTAAGAACGAGTCTTTAGGAAGTTCTAATTATGTAGTCGCTTTTGAGGGGGTTGCCAAATATATTGAAATGCAGCAGGATAGTGATTCTTCTGCTTCTGCGCAAAAGTGGGCAGAGCAGTTTATCAAAACAGATGTTTGTCCCGACTGTAATGGACAACGATTGAGTAAAGAAGCTCTTCACTACAAAATAAATAATAAGAATATAGCCGATCTTGCCGAGATGGATATTCAGCATCTCTATGAATGGATACAAGATATGGATGTGCATATTTCAGAAAGGCAAAAACTGATTGCAGGGGAAATAAAAAAGGAGATCGTATCCCGCTTGTCTTTTTTATTAGATGTCGGTCTTAATTATTTATCTCTAAATCGTCCATCCGTATCTCTTTCGGGAGGTGAAAGTCAGCGTATACGCTTGGCTACACAGATAGGATCTCAGCTTGTAAATGTACTTTATATACTTGACGAGCCTAGTATCGGACTTCATCAGAGAGATAATACAAGGCTGATAGATTCGTTGAAAAAATTGCGAGATACAGGGAATTCTGTTATTGTCGTAGAACACGATAAAGACATAATGCTGGAAGCTGACTATATTGTAGATATGGGGCCTTATGCCGGCAGGCGAGGAGGGAAGGTTGTTTTTGCAGGTACTCCCGACGATATGCTGAAAACCAATACAATGACAGCTAATTATCTGAATGGTAAGCTTGAAATTGAGATACCTAAGAATAGACGCAAAGGCAATGGAAAGAAGATTACATTGAAAGGTGCAACCGGACATAACCTTAAGGGTGTGGATGTTTCCTTTCCCTTAAATACATTTATTTGTGTTACGGGTGTTTCGGGGAGTGGAAAATCGAGTCTTGTAAATGGAACATTACTACCTATTCTCAGTCAACGCCTGTATCGTTCTTTGGCTGATCCATTACCTTATAAAACGCTTGAAGGGATAGATCTTGTAGATAAGGTGATAAGTGTAGATCAATCGCCGATAGGGCGTACACCACGTTCGAATCCTGCAACCTATACGGGCGTTTTTTCAGATATAAGAAATTTATTCGTCAATCTTCCAGAATCCAAAATAAGAGGCTATAAAGCCGGACGTTTCTCTTTTAATGTGAAAGGTGGTCGTTGTGAGGTTTGTGGCGGTAACGGCTATAAAACCATCGCAATGAATTTCTTGCCGGATGTATATGTGCAATGTGAAGAATGTCATGGCAAACGTTATAATAGAGAAACGCTAGAGGTGCGATTCAAGGGGAAATCAATAGCAGACGTTTTGGATATGACCATCAATATGGCTGTAGAGTTCTTTGAGAATGTTCCTAATATACTACATAAGATTAAAGTATTGCAAGAAGTGGGACTTGGGTATCTAAAACTTGGACAACCTTCAACCACATTGTCCGGTGGGGAATCTCAACGTGTGAAACTTGCAACCGAGCTAGCCCGTACAGATACAGGGAATACCATCTATATATTGGATGAACCTACTACCGGACTGCATTTTGAGGATATACGAGTTTTACTCGGAGTACTTAATAAGCTTGTTGACAGAGGAAATACAATAATCGTTATAGAACATAATCAAGATATAATAAAAAGTGCAGATTACATCATCGATATGGGACCTGATGGTGGAATTGGAGGTGGAACTGTGGTTGGTTATGGGAAACCCGAAGATATTGTAAAAAAGGGTAATAGCTTTACTTCTGAATACTTAAGAAAGGAAATAAGCAAGTAAAATCTCAAAATAGGATTAATTTTGAAAAAAAATAGATATTATCTATTGTTAATGTGTAAAATTTACTATCTTTGCTGAGCAAATAGAGATAATATTCGTTTTTGAGATAAATACAATCGAGTCAGGTGAAATTACCGCTTCAATAATGAAGGATCGCTTTGTTATTTACAATCAAAAATACAATATAAAGAAACACAGAGTTGGTTCCTGAAATACATTTGAACCAAGTAGTCAGGCTGCAATCAACTCTATTGTGTAGTTTTGTAAAGTTTGTGTTAAGGTTGGGAAGTCTGCGAAGGTGATTTCGCGGACTTTCTTTTGTGCAGAACGAATCTACAGCATAATCCTAATTCTTGGAGAAAAGGTTATATCTATATTTATTTATCTGAATAGTGAAGGTGGGTTAGCCAATACTTATTTATTGGTCTATTTTGCTTTTTACAATCTTAATGCTTGTTTCTACCTCTTTTCTTAGATCAGAATCATCGTTGTTATTTAACATTTCTATTACAGTTTGGTAATCTTGCAGCGCATTATTGTATTCTTCCATTTCATAGTAAGTATTTCCTCTATTATAATAAGCTATCGCTGAATTTTCGAGCTTTAAGGCTTTGTTATAATCAAGTATGGCTTTGTCGTAATGTTCAAGTTTTTCATATACTAACCCACGATTGTTGTAGGCACTGGCATAATCGGGCTGTAAGTCTATTGTTTTATCAAGATCTAACAAAGCTTTATCGTATAGTCCCATATTGCTATATATTGAGCCTCGGTTATAATATGACATAGCGTCTTTGGGATCGAGGTCTATAATATCGGAACATACATTCAATGTTCGCATTTCATCTCCCATCTGATAATATGCTGTAGCAAGGTGTACATATGTTTTCAGTAACACCTTATTTCGCCATTCGGTATCTTTTTTATATTTTTCATCATTATTTATGCGTTCGATGAGGGTATTTAGCATATCTACTTTCTGTTGAGGAGTATCTAACTTTTTTAATGCAAAATATAGGTCATTATTAAATTTAACTAAGCTCTTTTCTCCTTTCTTTTTCTGACGTGCTATCAAGAAAAACATTAAGGCAAATGATAATAACATAATCCCGAACATTGCCATAATGCCAATTATGCCTATATTTACAAACCAAGACGAGTTACACGAGGTAAACAATAAAGACAACGATGATATATATATAATCCTCATTTTAAATAAAATAAAGTGTTGATACAGTTTTAAGCGGCTTCCTTTGCAAATTTAGATAAAAAGATCAATTATAGAAACTTTCGGACAAAAGCTATTGAGCATTTTGGTCTTGAATATATAAAATTAGTAGATTTGTATCGTTAACCTTTCTTAATTCAGTATGTCTCTAAAACTACATGTGCGTATAGATCAACAGATGGACGATTCTGACTTATTCTTTTTGATACAGAAAAGTAATAAGGAGGCTTTTACTATCGTATATAATAGATACCATAAACAATTGTATCTATTAGCATATACATATCTGAAAGATAGAGATATGTCGGAAGATGCCATTCAGCATGTTTTTTCTAAATTATGGGAATTTCGTAAGGATATTAAGATTAAAGCCAGCCTAAAGAATTTTCTTTATACTATTACGAAAAACTATATACTAAACCAGATCAGAGATAATAATACTGCTATAAAAAAGAATTATGAGTTAGCTTTATCTGTAGAGTCTTATGAGGATAATCTATTGGATATTATTGAGCAAAAAGAATTAATGATGCTTTTCAGAAAAGCATTGGAGATGTTGCCTCTACAAAAAAGGCAGGTTTGTTTATTGAAAATGGAAGGAGAATTATCGAATCAAGAAATTGCTGATAAAATGGGAATTTCTATCCATACGGTAAAGACTCATTATGCGCAATCAATTAAACTATTAAGGGCTCACTTAGGAAAAATGTTAATAAGTATTTTATTTATCATTCTTTCATAGACTATGTGTGTCAATAATATATGAAAAATACTAACATATTATATTATAATTCGTATTAAAAATGGAAAGACCATCTGAAGAAACGATAAGAAAAGTTGTTGATGGTATTGCAACACTCGAAGAAACTGCAACGGTAGTAGAATGGTTTGCTACCGAGGAAGGACAAATGTATCTGTCTCATGAGATGGATATGCGTTCTTTTAATGCAAAAGAAGGCTATGAAGAGCTTTTTGTTGATCATGAAATTCCATCAGATAAAATGTTTAATGAAATACTTGCCAGGGAAAGGCGGCGAAAATTGCGTCGTACAATATACAGAGCAGCTGCTATCGTCATACCATTTATTTTGTTGCTCGGATTGGGGTGGCAGGTTAATAAAAAAGTAGATCTTTTTGGTAAAACAGAGTATGTTGATGTATATGTACCTAAAGGTGAGCGATTACAGGTTCTGTTTCAGGATGGAACAAAAGCGTATCTCNNTCGGATACCCATTTGCGTTACCCTAAAAAGTTTAGTTTGTTTGACAGAAAAGTTTTTTTGAACGGAGAAGCCTATTTTACAGTAGATAAAAACCCTGACAGACCTTTTATTGTACAAATAGATGATGATATGGTAAAGGTCTATGGTACAGAGTTCAATGTTAAGGCATATTCTACCAGTAATCTAATATATTTAGCTTTGGATAATGGTAATATAAGCCTTATACCTTTTACAAAAGGACAATATTACATAAAGCCGGGAGAAAAACTTGCTTATGATCGAAAAACCGGTGAATGTAGAATTACGAAAAATGAGGATACAGGTTTTGTTTCGTTATGGAAAAAAGATATTCTCGCATTTAAAGATACACCTCTAAAAGATGTTATTGCAGATCTCGAACGTTGGTATAATGTTTCTTTTACAGTAGAAGACAGGCGAGCTTATATTTACTCATACACCATTGTTTCGGAGAACGTATCATTAGAGAAAATTTTAAAAGACTTAGAAAAGATCTCTCCTGTAAAATTTACTCTTGATGAAAACACGGTGATTGTCAGCATGTAATAGCCCTACTAAAATAAAATTATAAAAAAAATACACTTCCTAGTCATACTTTTTTTATCCTCGTGGGTCTATTATGTAAAGGACCTATTTTTTAACCTTAAAAAATGTAAACTATGAAACGTGTAATTTTAGCTTTTCTGGTTATGTTTCTGTGTACGACGATAACAGTGTCTGCACAAAAAGTAACTATGAATCTTCAGCAGGCGAAGCTGGAAAAAGTTTTATCAACAATTGCCGAACAGACAGGTTATACTTTTGCATATAGCCAGCCTGTAGTCAATACCGATAGAATTGTAAGCATTGAGGTAACAAACACAGACTTGCCTCAAGTGTTGCAGAAAGTTTTTTCTGGAACAAACATCTCTTACGAAATAAGAGATAAGAAAATCCTTCTTTCTGAAAAGAAAGACGTTAATCAGGATCCCAAGACAACACAACAAGCTCAAAAAATTACAGTAAAAGGAATTGCCCTAGATGAGGCCGGAGAACCTTTGATTGGTGCCAGTGTGTCAGAAAAAGGCACAACAAATGGAACGATGACAGGGGTAGATGGCGATTATAGCTTGACGGTTCCGGCAAATGCTACTCTTGTAATCACCTATGTTGGTTACCATCCACAAGAAGTCGCATTGAAAGGACAAACAACAATGGACTTTACATTAAAAGAAGATTCTCAAGTGCTTGATGAAGTAGTTGTTACAGCATTAGGTATAAAAAAGAAAGAAAAATCTTTAACTTATTCGACTCAAGTTGTCGGAGGAGATGAGCTGACAAGGACTAAGGATCCTAATATGATAACAGCCCTGGCTGGTAAAACTGCAGGGGTTCAAATTAATAGGAGTGCCTCAGGATTAGGTGGTTCGGCGAAAGTTGTTATTAGGGGGAATCGTTCCGCATCAGGAAATAACCAGCCTCTTTATGTAATTGATGGTGTTCCGATGAATAATGCAATTACAGATCAAACTTCTACTTCCATTGGAGGTACTAATGATGCCGGAAATCGTGATGGTGGTGATGGTATATCTAATCTGAATCCAGATGATATTGAATCAATGAATATACTGAAAGGGCCATCAGCTGCAGCTCTCTACGGAAGTCAGGCTGCTAACGGTGTTATCGTTATTACAACAAAGAAAGGGAAAGTGGGACGTACATCGATTAGCTTTAACTCTAATACAACATTTGATAATGCAGCTTATGGTATTCCTGATTTTCAAAATACTTATACCGGAGCAGAAAAGAGTTGGGGAGATAAGATTACAAAAGATTCAAAGTCCGACTACACAGGGGAGTTCTTTAATACTGGAATAACAACTATAAACTCAATTGCTTTAAGTTCAGGTTCGGAAAAGATGCAGACATATTTCTCTTATGCGAATACTTACGGTAAAGGAGTTATTGAGAATAATACTCTGAATAAACATAACTTTAACTTTCGTGAAACAGCAAACTTTTTCGATGATAAACTGACGCTTGACGCTAATATCAATTTATTATATCAAAGGTTAAATAATGGGTCTACACCAGGGGGATATTATATGAATCCATTGGTCGGTCTATATCATTTCCCAAGAGGTGGCGTTCAGGGAGGCGAGTCGTTCGATTATTATAAAAATAATTATCAGCGTTTTAACGAAAGTCGCAACTTATATGTACAGAATTGGTATGGTGGATTCTCAGATATGGATCAGAATCCTTATTGGTTAGTGAATAAAACCCCAAGTGAAGATGTTCGATTACGTACTATTGCAAATCTATCTGTAAATTACAAGATAACTAAAGATTTAAATATTCAGGCAAGAGGTACAGCTGATTATATATCAGATAAATATAATCAGAAGATGTATGTAGGGACTCATAACAATCTGGCTGGAGAAAATGGTAGATATATTACTTACGAAGCAACAATGCTAAGTACTTATGCGGATTTGTTAATGACTTATCAGAAAAAATTAAATGATAAATTTTCAGTATCTGCATCCTTCGGTACAAGTGTTACAGATCAACGAAATAAGTCGCTTCGATTAGACTCTCGTCCGAGTACCTTGTTCTTTCCAAATGTATTTACAGTTGCCAATATCGACCTGAATGGAGGTTATATTACAGAAGAGGATCTACATACTCAATCGCAATCTATCTTTTTTGCAGGACAAATAGGTTTTGCAGATTGTTTATTCCTTGATGTTACAGCAAGGAATGATTGGACTTCCACATTAGCATATACCAAAAGTGTAGATAATGGTTTCTTTTATCCTTCAGTAGGTTTGACATGGGTTATTAATGAAGCTGTTAAGCTTCCAGAATTCATTAGTTTTGGAAAAGTCAGAGGTTCTTGGGCAAAAGTAGGAAACGGTTTGCCTCCATATATTAGCCATCCAATCAATTCGATAGGTGCTGGTGGTTCTCTAATTCAAAATGGCTATGCTCCATTTACTGAATTGAAACCCGAGATGACAAAATCCTGGGAGTTTGGTACAGAATGGAAATTCTTGAATAACCGAATTGATTTTGATTTTACATTCTACAAAACGAATACAACAAATCAGTTGTTTACGATGCCTGCACCTTCAGGATCTGGTTATTCCTACTATTATATTAATGCAGGGGACATCGAAAATAAAGGTATAGAAATCGTATTAGGAGGTAGTCCGGTAATGACTAATGATTTTCTTTGGAAAACTTCAGTAAACTTTGCAAAGAATAGTAATAAGGTAAAAGAACTTGCTGAAGATCTGGATTTCTTTAAGTTTGGAGATCAAAATTCTAATAACTATCAGATGCGTTTATATAAAGGGGGAGCTTTTGGAGATATTTATGGTAGAACATTTGCTAGAGATGATAAAGGGAATATCTTGTATAACGATCAAGATCTTCCTTACGCATCAACAGGCGATTTTGAGAAAATAGCAAATAGTGCCCCTAAATTTAATTTAGGTTGGAGTAATACATTCAAATATAAAGACTTTACATTATATTTCCTTATAGATGGACGTTTTGGGGGCGATGTATTATCAATCACTCAAGCTGATCTTGATCTGTATGGTGTGACTAAAAGGACAGGAGATGATAGAAATAGAGGATATGTGAACTTTGATGGTAAACAAATCAAAGATGTAAAAGGGTTCTATGATGCTGTTGGCGGACGTAGTGGTATTACTGAATATTATGTGGAAAGTGCTACAAATATAAGGTTGAGAGAGCTATCCTTTGGCTATAGATTACCAGCAAAACTGTTTGTTAATAAGTTTGTAAGGGGTTGTGAACTTTCATTTGTTGGAAAAAATTTATTCTTCTTTAAGAATAATGCGTCGTATGATCCAGATGCATCTTTATCTACCGGAAATAACTTACAAGGTATAGATGTTTTTGGTATGCCATCATTGAGATCATTTGGATTTAATTTAAAATTAGACTTCTAAAATCTAGAAAATATGAAAAAGATATTAAAACATACAATTGTCGGATTTTTATTATTGGGATTAATCACTTCTTGTACTGATAGTTTTGAAGACCTCAATAAAAATAAGATAGGGATAGATGAAGAGCAACTTTCTTATGATTTTAACCAGATAGGGGCTTATTTTCCGGGAATGCAGCAAATGATATATTGCAATTTTAATTGGGGATGGGGTACAGACTGGACTTTTCAGGTAATGCAAAATCTAAACGCGGATATATTTTCTGGCTATCTATGCCCGGCAACAGCCTTTGGTGGTGTTACAAGTGATAACAGAACATATTCCTATAAGCCAGGATGGAGTGATCCTGCTTGGGATTATACATATGCTTATATGATGCCCAGTACGCTTATTGTTAAAAAAGAGTCGGAGAAAGATTATGACTTTTATGGACATTTTGATGCTATCAACAAAATACTAAAAGTAACAGCATTGGCTCGTTTATCTGATATATATGGGCCTGTTATCTACTCTACTTATGGAGATTCAAAAACAGGAGGTACATATGATTCTGTTGAAGAATTGTATAAGAATTTCTTTAAAGATCTAGATACAGCTGTTCAAGTACTTAATGAATATGTAAATGCAGAAGAGACTCGTAATGCAAAACCTTTTGCTAAATTTGATATGGCATACGGAGGAGATTATGTTAAATGGATACAATATGCCAATACATTACATCTTCGTTTAGCTATGCGTATTGTTAAAGCTGATCCCAATTTAGCTAAAACAGAAGCCGAGAAAGCTATAAAAGCTGCATATGGTTTGATAGAAGATAATAGTGGTAATTTTACTATTAGTGGAAAAGGATATTTTCATCCACTTACAGCAATTGCTAAATGGGGAGATACCTCTATAAGTGCTAATGTCGAATCAATTTTATCTGGATATCAAGACCCTCGTTTACAAGCCTATGCTTTACCCGTAAATGCAGGAGAACATATTGGTCAAATAAAAGGAATGCGTCAGGGAATTCATAATTTGGCAGAAAACAAGTATGTGCCTGGTGGAGATCCATTGCTTTATAAGATTTCTCCTCCTATTCATATGAATGATAACTCTATGCCTGCAATATTGCTGGTTGCTGCAGAAGCAGATTTTCTTCGCGCAGAGGGTGTCTTGAGAGGATGGAATATGGGAGGTGGTACAGCCAAGTCTTATTATGAATCAGGAATAACAAAATCTTTCAGTCAATGGAAAGTTTCTCTTAGCGATTACTTCAATAGTGATAAGCTTCCGGCAGCGTTTACAGATCAATTACAACCTGCTACAGAAAGTAGCCCCGCAGTATCTAAAGTTTCTCCAAAATGGGATGATGCTGCAAGTAATGAGATTAAACTAGAAAAAATTATTACTCAAAAATGGATTGCCGGATTTCCTGAGGGATATAATGCTTGGGCTGAATATCGCCGCACAGGCTATCCTAAATTATTCCCTATTACTAATAATACGAGCGGAGGTGCTGTTCCAACAGAAACGGGATTCCGTAGAGTTGAATTCTCTGAATCAGAAGTAAGTGGTAATGCAGAGGGAGTTGCTGATGCAATTAAAAAATTAGGAGGTCCAGATTTGCCTATAACTCGTATTTGGTGGGATGTGAACAAAGCCAATTTCTAATCAATTTTAATGTTTTTGGGGATAGAAGAATGCAAGATTATATCTTGCATTCTCTTTCTCCATATTTACAATTTTCTGTATATTTTCATCTACTAAGAAAAACAGATAAATTACTCAAGTCAAATGCCATGATTTACAAAAAACTATTATCAGTATTTATTTTATTATGTCTTCTTTTTTCGGTAAACTCTTGCCGTGAACAAGAGGAGAATATACATCAAAAAATTAATCTAGCTACTAACTGGTATATTCAATCGTCTGATAGCATAGAAGGTAAAGGACACTTTGTATCTAGTTCTCAACAGTCGATAGAGAATTGGTATAGAGCAACAGTTCCATCTACAGTGATGGGTGTTCTTACTACAAATGGAGTTTTTCCTGATATTTTTGTAGGAACAAATATTAAAGATATAGATAAAATCCAGTTTGATAAACCGTTCTGGTATCGTAATGAATTTGCATTGCCTGAGTTGAATAATAATCAGCATGTATCTCTTTGTTTCGATGGAATATCATATTATGCAAATATTTGGTTGAATGGAGAATTAATAGCCTCAAAAGATTCTATATATGGAACATACCGTCATTTCTCTTTTGATGTAACCCCACATGTAAAATCAGATAATAATGTTTTAGCTGTAGAAGTTTTTAGAGCCCGCCCCGGAGATCCTAATACAGGATTTGCCGATTGGAATCCTCGCCCGGCTGACGAAAGTATGGGAATATACAGAGATGTATATTTATCTATAACAGGTAATGTAAGATTGAATAATACATATGTGAAACCTGAAGTAAATACTGAAACGTTAGAGGAAGCGTGGCTTACAATAGAAACTGAAGTTGAAAATCTTACAGATCAGGAAATTTCAGGAGATTTGGTGGGAGAAATAGAATCGAAAGAATTTTCTTATTCGGTTACTTTGGCTCCTTACGAAAAGAAAAAAGTAAAGATAACATCGGTTGAGGCGGCAATATTACACATCAAAAATCCTCGACTTTGGTGGTGCAATAATATGGGTAGCCCCGAACTTTACAATCTGGACTTAAAATTTAAAACAGATAATACTGTATCAGACAGAGAAGATATAACCTTTGGTATACGTCAAATAGAATCTTATCTGACAAAAGAAGGATATAGAGGTTTTAAACTAAACGGAAAGAACGTTTTGCTAAAAGCAGCCGGATGGACAGACGATATATTTCTGCGCGATACTCCTGAGAGCAACGAAATACAGGTGCAGTATGTCAAAGACATGAATATGAACATGATTCGCTTCGAAAGTTTTTGGGCTACAAGCTCTAATATATATGATTTGTGTGATAAATACGGAATAATGGCTGTTGTAGGTTGGAGTTGCCAATGGGAGTGGGAGGCATATTTTGGAAAACCATGTGATGAAATGTATGGTTGTATACTCACCGATAAAGAAATTGATCTTATTGCAGAATCTTTCTCCACACAAGTGCTATGGTTGCGCAATCATCCGAGTATTATATCTTGGATGCCTGGAAGTGATATGCTTCCGACCCCAAAATTGGAAGAGAAATATTTGGCATTCTTAAAAGAGTCAGATAACAGAATCTATGTAGGTGCTGCAAAAGAGAGGACTAGTGAACTGTCGGGTAAAACAGGAACTAAAATGGCGGGGCCTTATGAGTATGTAGGACCAAACTATTGGTATATTGATACTCTTTATGGTGGTGCATTTGGCTACAATACCGAAACAGGAATAGGAGCACAACTTCCGGTTTTAGAATCGATCAAGAAATTTATACCTGAAGATAAAATGTGGCCGCTAAATGATACTTGGAATTTCCATTGTACGACCTCTACAGCTGCAATGAACTCGTTGAAAGAACTGACAACTGTTATAAATAATAAATACGGACAGGCTAAAAATCTGGAAGATTATCTAATGAAGGCTGATCTTGTCAATTACGATGGCACTCGAGCTATGTTTGAAGCATTTAGAGTAAATATAGGCAAAACCACAGGTATTGTTCAATGGATGTTAAACTCAGCATGGCCATCTTTGTATTGGCAAATGTACGATTATTACAAAGTGCCTACGGCTGCTTATTATTCTGTGAAGAAGGCGAATCTACCGCTTCAGCTAATCTATAATTATGGAAATAATAGTATATATGCCGTTAATGAACAGCTAAAAGACATAAGCGGTTACAAGGCTATTGTACAGGTTTTTGATATAAACTCTACCGTAAAAGAGAAAAAAGAAATACTATTAGATATCAGAACAAATACATCTGTCAATATTTTACAACTAGCACCTCTAAAAGAAAATATATTTCTTGCTTTAGAAATATTCAATCAGCAAGGTGAGGTGGTCGCTGATAATTTCTATTGTTTATCTTCTAAGCCAGATGAATATTTGTGGGATAAAACCGACTGGGTGCATACTCCTGCTAAAAGTTATGCGGATTTCAAGAGTTTATCTACTTTAAAAACAGTTGAGTTAGATATTCAGACAAACAAAAAGGCAGAGCAGGATAATATAATTTATACTGTAGAGATAAAAAACCCATCAGATAAAATAGCATTTATGGTAAATCTGAAATTAAAGGATAACAGAGGAGAGATGATTACCCCTGCTTTCTGGTCCGACAATTATATAAGTATATTACCCGGACAAAAGAAAATCCTGGAATGTAAGGTAAATAAAGGTACTATTAGTAACAATAATATAAAGTTGGATATTAAAGGGTGGAACAGCCCGTTGTTGGAGGTTAATATTTAAGGCGCAATTGAATGTAAATTGAAAAACCACTATTATTTGAGAGAACCCTAAAAGTTGACAACTTTTAGGGTTTATTTATATACATGGGTCTCTGATACATTAGACAAATTGATATATAGATTGTAAGAAATGATATTTTTACCATTATTCATACTCAAATGTGCCTCAATCTAAATGTTTTGCTTTTAATTTGTACTCATAATCTTTGCCTTATTCTTTTTTGATATTACATGAAAAATTCAATTCATCTGAAATATTTAATAGTGAATGAAAGCGACCAGCTTTGGGGCTTGACAATTAATTCTGTGGGATATCAGTCTATTACGCCTCAGACGGTATATCCTCCAAGAAATCATCCTACACGCTACTTGTTCTCAACAGAAAGGGGGCGTATTCTGGATGAATATCAGTTATTATATATAACAAAAGGGAGTGGAAAATTTATTTCTAATAGCATCGAAACAAAAAGATTCCAATCGGTAAAGGACGGAACTATATTTTTACTGTTTCCCGGAGAGTGGCATAATTATATGCCGGACAAAAACATCGGTTGGGATGAATATTGGATTGGTTTTAACGGAATAAATATTGATAATAGGGTTGCCAATGGATTTTTCAATCAAAAGAAACCAATTTTTCAGGTCGGGTTAAACGATCAGATCGTAGCTTTATACAAACAGGCAATTGAAATAGCAGCAGAACAAAAATCAGGGTTTCAACAAATGTTGGCCGGAATAGTCAATCACTTGTTAGGGTTGGCATATTCTTTAGATAAGAATTATTCCTATGAAGGTTCCGAAGTTATAAATCACGTAAACAAAGCAAAAATACTGATTCTTGAAAATTTCAGAGATATAAAACCGAAGGATATTGCAAACGAATTGAATATGAGCTATTCCAGCTTTCGTAAGGTTTTTAAAGAATACACCGGATTTGCACCTTTGCAATATATTCAGGAACTAAAAATACAAAAGTCGAAAGAGCTATTGACCAATACCGCCATTCCTGTGAAAGAAATTGCTTATCTGATGGGATTTGAAAATCAAGAGTATTTTTTTACTGCATTCAAAAAGAAAACAAATATTACTCCTTTAGAGCATAGAAGATTTACTCAGGGAGTATGGGAAGATAAAACGAATAATGGGTTTTAGCCTTCGGCCTGTCATAATAATCTTTGTATCATTTTTTTATCCCTTAAAATAGAATCCATCCAGATTTTTCTTTTTCATATTGTTATGTAAGAAAATCCGGATGGATTCATTATTAGTCTTATAGCTGTATCAAATCTGTATATTAAAAGGTTCTATCAGACCTTTTATTTGTTCTTTGGTTAATCCCTCAGGTGTGTATCCGCAAGTTTTGGCAAATGCATATATCTGCGCCGACTTAGAAAGTGTGTCGATCAAATCGAACGTATCTGTCAGATTCTCACCCACGGCAAATACTCCATGCTTTTCCCAAATTACAATATCATGTTTATCGAGTACCGGAAGTGTTATTTGCGCTATAGCTGTAGTTCCGGGCACTTCGTAAGGCACAAGACCTATACCTCGAGGTACAACGATAAACGTTTCAGGGTGCATTCCCCATAATAGATCGTTCAAAGCCTCGCTGCTTTTCAGCTCAGGAATATGGGATAATGCAATAAGATCTGTTGGATGAGTATGTAATACCAGCCTGTTTTTTGATCCTTTTTTCTTGAATGAAGATAAAATAGAAAAATGTGAGGCTAATTCAGATGTTGGCTTTACGTTTTCTACTGCGATAACATCATAAGAGTTGCCATCTTTGGAAACTCTCACGATAGAGCCATTTTTTAAAGGGTCTTTTGCCACATCTCGCATTCGTTTTCCTGTTCCGGTTACGTAGAAAAAGTCACCGGACAATTCTATCATATTCTTAGGAAGCTGAAAACTTGACAAAGGGGGTATGTCTTTGTTTTCATCTCCGACAATATCAGTTATATTTATTGAAATATTTCCGGCATTGCGTTCTGCCCATCCTTTTTGCCACAGATAACCCGCAATTTCGGCTACTTCATCAAGCTGTTCTTTCAGCTTATCGTTAATATTAAAAATCATTTTCTATTATTTAAAGTTGTGGATAAATTATCGAAAATATCAAAATTGCTAATCCTGTTACAAGTATTACAATCGTCTTTTTCTTTACACCTTGCCATTCTTTGAGTATGATACCCCAAATATTACTAAACAAGNNCGTGACATCAGGATGCTCCACGAAAAAGCCATCATAACACTTCCCGGCTCGAAGAAGCTTTGCCCTACTCCTAATCCGAAAAACTGAGAATACCATAATAGCCCTGCCAAATCGCAGAATATTAGGTTGTTAATCCAGTTGGATGCTGTGATTGTCGTATAATCTTTGAAACTCTTATTCTTATAGTTTTGAAACAAGCAGTAGCATGCATTTGTAACAAATCCTCCAATAGTGACAAGGAATATAATGGGGTTCAAAGTCAACAAGCTTTCTGAGCCCAATGAGAGGATGTGAGCCTTAATAGGTGCTCCGGCTTCGAGACCAAGATTGAAGCAGGCACTCATTACTCCGGCTAATATTGCAATGAGTAAGCCTTTCTTTAAGGCAAAATCTTTTACAGCCTTTTTCTTTTCAACCTCACTCATGTTGCTCGACTTCAATGCTCCTGCATACCCGATAACGGCTATCCCTGCAATGGCAATACTCACTCCGGTAAGTAGAACCAATCCTTCGCCACTAAACAGATCTTGCCCTTTGAGCAAAGCCGGAATTAACGTTCCGAATGCCGAACATGTACCCAAAGCGAGAGACTGCCCTAACGCAATTCCCAGATAACGCATGCTCAGGCCAAATGTTAAACCTCCAATTCCCCAAAGAATTCCATAGCCGACAGATTTATAAACAGCGACGCTTTGCTGTAAATAAACATCGAAAAGGGACAGCCCGTCCGGCATTGCCAGGAGTGCTCCGACAAAAGGAAAAACCAACCAAGCAAAAATACCTTGTATCAGCCAAAAACACTCCCATGACCAATTTTTTACTTTATTGATCGGAACATAAGAACTGGACTGCCCCAAGCTCCCTATTGCAATTATAACCAAACCTATTATTGTATTCATACTAAGAATGCTTTTTTCGCTTTACAGATATTTTTATATCCTTTTAGCTGTTACATCTTTTTCATACTGTTGTACTTCCCTAATATAGTTTTCTCCTACAGCGATGTTATTCTTGAGACAGAAATAGTCCCAAACAGCATTCCAAGGCAGAGCTTTGGCTTCTTCAAGAAGTGCAAGACGTTCAAAATATTGTTCGTTGGCTTCGTAGTCCCGTAATGTTGCTATTGGCTCAAGCAAAGCTTGTAATAGAGCTTTCTGTGTAGCTCGTATGCCGATCACGTATGCACCTATACGGTTGATAGATGCATCGAAGAAATCGAGACCTATATGTACACGATTCAATGCATCTGCCCGGATAATTTCTTTTGCCAGTTCGATAACATCATCATTCAGTATAACTACATGATCCGAATCCCAGCGAATAGGACGACTTACGTGTAGCATTATCTCGGGAGTATATAATAGTAATGATGAGATTTTGTCTGCCACATTTTCGGAAAGATGGAAGTGGCCTGTATCCAATGTTACTATTTTTTGTTTCTTTGCTCCATAACCCAGGTAGAAATCATGAGAGCCTACTGTATAACTCTCCAGTGCAATGCCAAAAAGTTTAGACTCTAGACAATCTTTCATATTGAGATATTCTGTCGCAAATATATCATCTAATGATTGTTCCAATATCTGACGATATTTGTAGCGGTTTACTGTCAGGTCTTTCATACCATCATGTATCCACAAGTTCATGATACACGGATCATTTTGGAATTTACCCATTTCCTCAGCCACAGCACGACAACGCTTTGTATGTTCAATCCAGAAGTCGCGAATCGCTTTGTCAGGATTTGCAAGTGTTAAATCTCCGCTTTTAGGATGGCCGAATGAGGTAGAGTTGAAATCCAGTTTTAAAGAATTTTCTGTAGCCCATTGCATCCAACCCCTAAAATGAGAAGGTTCGACCTGATCTCTGTCTACTGCTTTATTGCCAAATTCACCATATATCTCATGTAGGTTTAAACGATGGTTTCCTCCTACTAGGGTTAACACTTTTTCAATATCGGAACGTAACTCGTCAATATTACGAGCTTTACCCGGATAATTTCCCGTAGCCTGAATACCGCCGCCTCCTACATTTGTCAGATTTTCAAACCCCGTTACATCGTCAGCCTGCCAACAGTGAATAGAGATTGCAACATCTTGTAATGTCTTAAGTGCAGCTTCTACATCAACGCCTATTTCCGAATAGCGTTCTTTTGCTATTTCAAAAGACTTTAATACTAATTCATTTTTTTTCATGGTCACTTCTTTATTTTTCTATTAATTTCAAAAATTTTTCGTAAGCGTTATTCCACAATTCAGTATCTTGTGGTTCATAAGATTCAAGGGTAAATGACTCGTTGATTATAGTTCTTATCTCCTTAAGAGACTTTACCAAGCCCAATCCTTTGGCCTGCATCATGATATTTCCTATGGCTGTAGCTTCGTACGGGCCAGCTACAATGGGAAGACCTGTTGCATTAGCTGTAAACTGGTTTAATAATTTATTTTGTGAGCCGCCACCTATAATATGTAAAACTTCGATAGCGTGAGGAGATAATTCGCAAAGGCAACTTAATACATATTTATATTTTAAAGCAAGGCTTTCAAAAATACAACGTATAAATTCAGCATCTTCTTTTGGTGCACTTTGTCCGGTTTCGGTACAGAATTTTATAATAGATTCTATCATACTCTCCGGATTGGCAAAGACGGCATTGTCCGGATCAACAAAGCATTGAAAGCCTTTTGCTGTTTTTGCCATTTTTATAATCTCATCGTAAGTGTAGGTACGTCCTAACTGTTCCCATTCTTTACGGCATTGCTCCAGCAGCCACATGCCTGTGATGTTTTTTAGAAAACGAATTGTACCTTCAACCCCACCTTCGTTTGTAAAGTTCATTTTATATGATTGCTCATTTATAATGGGCTCATCTACTTCTATGCCCATCAACGACCATGTGCCGGAACTTATATATGCAAATTTCTTATTCTTTGCAGGTATTGAAACAATAGCAGACGCAGTGTCATGACCTGCTACTGCAATTATCGGAATTGTATTTAATCCACACTCTTTAGCTATTGAGTCTCGAAGCAATCCGACTACTTTCCCCGGTTTTATTAGTGGAGGAATGACAGAGGGATGTACTTCTATCGCTTCTAGTAGTTTATTCTCGATCTTTTTTGTTAACGGATTAAGAAACTGAGAAGTAGAAGCTATAGTATATTCACAGGCTTTGTTCCCACTCAAAAGATAAGATAACGCATCGGGAAGAAACAATATCTCTTTTGCAGATTGTAATGCCGCCGATTTTTCCATCTTGGCAGCATATAGTTGGAATAAACTGTTAAAGTTCATGATCTGTATTCCGGTAAGCTTGTATACTTCTTCTTTTGGGATGAGTTTGAAGTATTTTTCAGGACTTCTTTCTGTATATGGATCTCGGTAAGAACGAGGAAGACTCAATATTGTTCCGTCTTCGGCCACATAGACAAAATCGACTCCCCATGTATCTATACCTATTGCATTAATTGCTATATCCAAAGACGATGCTGCTCGCATGCCTTCCTTTATGGAGTTGTATATAGAATATATATTCCAGTAGTACTTTCCTTGTATCTGTAATATATCATTGCCAAACCGGGTCAACTCTCGCAATTCCAATTTTCCATTATCAAACGTTCCGAGTATAGAACGTCCGCTAGTTGCTCCCAAGTCAAAAGCTAAAAAGTTGAAAGTGTTATTCATGTTTTAAAATTTCTATTCATCACAAAAGTAGATTATAGAAATTTCAAAAAATTACACAATATGATTTTGATATTTTACAATATGATTTAAATAATGAATAGTGCTAGTTGTAAAGGCGGGGCTTATATTTATAACCCGAACCGATATCCTATACCTGATTCGGTAACTAATAGAGTCGGTTTAGTGGGATTGTCTTCTATCTTTTTTCTCAATTGGGCAACAAACACACGCAGATATTGGGTTTGCTCTACATATCCATATCCCCATACTTCTTTGAGTATATACTGATGGGTGAGCACACATCCTTGGTTTTTAACAAATAAACTTAGTAATGAGAACTCTGTTGGTGTTAGGTCTAATAATTCATCTTTTTTCTTCGCAATGTGGTTTGCTATATCCACAGAGAGATCTCCAATTTGAAATACAGGACTCTCGTTTACCATTTGCCCCTGTCTTAGTGATGCTCGTATGCGGGCAAGCAGCTCTCCTGTTCTAAAAGGTTTTGAGAGGTAATCATTTGCTCCCTTATCGAGAGCATGTACAATATCTTCTTCCGAATTGCGTACCGATAAAATAATTATTGGCTTATAAAACCACTCCCTCAGATTTTTCAATACATCTATTCCGTCGATATCAGGTAAACCCAAATCGAGGATAATAAGTGAGGGTTGGTGTGAAGCCGCCATCAGAAGTCCCTCTTTACCCGTGGTGGCCTCTATCGTTTTGTATTCGCTGGCCGAAAGAGTTATTTCCAATAGTCGGCGTATTTGAGTTTCGTCGTCTATAATCAGAATCGTATCTGTATTATTCATCCTGCTTATGCGTTTATGTAAGATACTTTTGTCGGTATTTTTATTGTGAAGCGTGCCCCTCCATTCTGCCTGTTTTCTACACTTATTGTCCCTTTATGAGCTTCAACAAATCCTTTAGCAATAGATAGCCCCAATCCTAACCCACCTGTTGTTTTATGTCCTGTTTTGAAGAACTTATTGAAGACAAAAGGTAGTGTGTCAGGTGCAAAACCTGGCCCTCGATCCATTTCCTGGATAATCAGATATTCATTATCATAGAAAGACTTCAAGCGGATTGATGTTCCCGGGGTTGAGTATTTACATGAATTATATACTAAATTATGCAATACCTGTTCCATCAGCCCGAAATCGAGTTTGACTAAAGGCATTGTTTGCGGTACAACAATATCCAACCGGTAAGGTTTCAGTTCGTCTCGTAGATTATCCGTTACTTTGTTAAACAAATCATTCATGTCGCACCAATCGGTATGCAATGTAATCTTTCCTGTCTCGAGGCGCGATATATTCAATAGATTTTCTACCAGACGGTTCAGCCGTCCCGATGCTGTGAGTATTTCGTTATATAGCTCCTTGCGTACTTTTTCGGGATGTGAATCGGCTAGGAGAGTGTCCGATGCTCCCATAATTGTAGCAATCGGAATCCTTAACTCATGAGATATGGAGTTGAATAGTGTTTTGTACAACTTATCAGACTCGTCAAGCAGATTTGCTTTTTTTGCTTGTTGAGCAAGATCATGATGCTCCAACGTATTCGATATTTGTGTAAGGAATGTATCCCAAAATAGCTCAGTCTCTCCGTTAAATTTCTTTTTAGGTTTTATCGCAACAACTCCCGCTTTCGTTTTCATTCCTTTCAAAGGATAGAAAGTATATTCACTTAAAGAAAGAGTGTCAGTGTATTTTCCTGCCTTTTTCGAATGTTTGAAAACCCATTGTGCAATACTATATTCCGATTCCGTAAAGTCTCCCGGCTTCGCATTTTGTTGTTTTTTCTTTAATCTACCTTCTCCATCTTGAAGAAGAAAATATGCATCTACGCCAAAATAGTTGTTTATATCTTCTTTAGAAACCTCTAAAATCTTTTTTGTGTTTTCTGCATTTACAAGTTGTTTGGTCAGGTGAAATAAAGCGTTTGTTTTTTCGGCTCTCTTGCGTGTCAATCGTTCCTGCTTCCTTACTTTGGCTGTTAGTGTTCCCGTCACTAATGCTACCGCAAAGAACATACAGAATGCCAATAAATCCTCGGGTTGAGTTATCTTTAATGTATATTGGGGTGTTATGAAAAAGAAATCCCATGCTACGGCGCTTACTGCCGAAGCCATCATGATAGGACCCAAGCGGAAAAACATGGATAGGATGAGGATTACAAATAGTAGAATAAAAGATATCGACTGATACCCTGTCTCCCTAACAATAGGTAAGCAAAGCAAAACAGTAGCCAATACGGCTATAAAAGCTATGATGTAATGTTTGTATGACGATGAAAAATCCGGATAAGAAACTAACTTTCTTTTATATTGTTTTGCTTCAAACCCCGGTTCTATAACGTAAATGTCTATTTCTCCACTTTCTTTTAGTAACCGATTGACAAAGTTGTCACGAGAAAATAGCGATGAAAAGAAACTCTGTTTGCCCGATTTACCAATAATAATATGCGTAATGTTTTCTTTATGTGCAATATCCAGTGTCGTGGAGACGAGGTCGCTTCCTGAGGTTATTATTACTTCTGCACCAAACTCTCGGGCAAGATCAATATTTTTAGATAATTGTTCTTGTTGCTCTTCATTCAGCACCTGTGTGTTTTCCACATGCAAAGCGACGAGGTCTGCACCCATCGTATATGATAAATTTTTTGCCCATCGTATCAGCTTGGCAGAAGATTTACTTGGCCCTACAAGAACCAGCAGATGCAACCCCGACTTCCACGGACCAGCTATTTGTTTCTGCTGCATGTAAGATTTAAGCTGTTTATCTACCCTGTCGGCAACAAGGCGGAGCGACATCTCACGCAATGCTGTTATATTCCCTTTCCTGAAAAAGTTTTTTGCGGCTTCTTTCGATTCCGGTAAGGCGTATATCTTGCCTTCTGCCAAGCGGTCGAGAAGAACATTTGGAGTGATGTCGATCAACTCCACATCATCTGCCATTTCAAACAGCTCGTCCGGAATAGTCTCTTTAACGGTTACCCCAGTTATCTGGGCTACGGTATCGTTTCTACTCTCCAGATGTTGGATATTGACAGTAGTATATACATTTATACCATTGTCGAGTAACTCTTGTATATCCTGATAACGTTTTGCATGGCGACTTCCTTCTGCATTGGTATGTGCGAGCTCATCTACCAAAACCAGATAAGGATGTCTCAAAATAATGGCATCCAAATCCATCTCCTCAAGAGAAGTTCCTTTATATTCTATTTTTGTACGGGGGATAATTTCGAGCCCCTCTAATAGGGCGCTTGTTTCAGGTCGGTTGTGAGACTCTATATATCCTACCACCACATCAACTCCTTTCGACAAATCTATATGTGCCGTCTGTAGCATCGAATAGGTTTTGCCTACACCGGGAGACATTCCGAAAAATATCTTCAACTTCCCACGTTTCTTGATTTCCTCTTCCTGATTTATCGAAGTTAAAAGCTTATCAGGATCAGGACGATTTTCTTCCATTTTCATTTCAACTTATCCAGTTCCAAATTTAGCATAAAAACATTTACTCTCTTACATCCGAATATACCAAATTGAGGTGACTCTATCACTTTATCTACTAACATATTTAGTTTTTGCTTTTGTCCTTCCGAAAATCCTCGGGCTTCAGATATGCGTTGTATTTGTATCTTTGCTGCCTCGGGCGAGATATGCGGATCTAATCCACTAGCCGAAGCGAATAACAAATCTGCTGGGACGATGGTTTCATTAGATAATTTATTCTTTGTGATGATGCCTGTTTTTCGTATTTGCACAAGCTCGTATAGCTTCTTACTTGTCAGGCTGAGGTTCGAGCCTCCCGATGCCAGCGTGTTATAATCCGTTGCCGATGGTCGGGGATTGAAATAGATAGCTGTATCTGTTTTTTGACCGATTAGTTCACTCCCTCGCAATATGCCATTGACCTCAACTAATGAGCCATTGGCCTTTGATGGAAAAGCCAATTGAGCAATTCCGGTTATGAACAAAGGATAGATAACGCCTAAAAGCAGAGTCATTATTCCCAATATTTTTAATGATATAATTAATTGACTTTTCATATTTGTTCAGAATATTTGTAATAACATATCTATTAGTTTGATTCCAATAAAAGGTGTTGCAATACCACCAAGCCCATAAATACAAAGATTACGGAGTAGAGATTTAGATGGTGATTCAGCTCTGTATTTTACTCCTTTCAGGGCAAGAGGTATCAGAAATATAATGATAAGGGCATTGAATATAATCGCACTTAAAATTGCATTTTCGGGAGAAGACAAACCCATAATATTCAATACCGACAAAGCTCCTTTACCTGATATTCCGGCATATAATGTAACAGCTATTGCCGGAATGATTGCAAAATATTTAGCTACATCATTGGCTATACTGAATGTAGTTAATGCACCGCGGGTCATAAGCAATTGTTTCCCTACCTCTACCACCTCTATCAGCTTAGTCGGGTTGCTATCCAGATCGACCATATTTCCTGCTTCCCGTGCCGCTTGTGTGCCGCTACTCATAGCTATGCCAACATCCGATTGGGCAAGAGCAGGAGCATCATTTGTGCCATCACCGATCATTCCCACCAGATGACCGCTCGATTGCTCTTCTCTTATTTTTCGAAGTTTGTCTTCCGGTTTTGCTTCTGCCAAAAAATCATCTACTCCGGCTTCTGCTGCAATGGCGGCGGCCGTTAACGGGTTGTCTCCGGTAATCATCACTGTTTTTATTCCCATTCTGCGCAATTGAGTAAAGCGTTCTTTAATACCCCCTTTCACAATGTCTTTCAGGTGTATAATACCTAACACCTTGTTATCTCTTGCTACTATTAGGGGAGTGGCTCCCTGTTGTGCCAACTCATCAGACTTCTGTTTTATATCTTCAGGAAAGAATCCGTTATTGTTAAAAACGAAAGAACGTATCGCATCTACAGAGCCTTTTCTTATTTTTTGTATCTTTCCATCAACAGTTATATCTACACCACTCATTCGGGCTTGTGCGGTGAAAGGGATAAATTCGGCTTCTATACCCGCAAGGTCACGCCCTCGAATATTAAACTTTTCTTTAGCCAAAACTACAATCGAACGTCCCTCGGGTGTTTCATCGCTCAGAGAAGATAGTTGTGCCACATTGGCTATTTCATTTAAGCTAACACCTTCGGTGGGAATAAAATTGGTTGCCATACGATTTCCCAAAGTGATTGTTCCTGTTTTATCCAGCAACAATACATCCACATCACCTGCGGCTTCTATTGCACGTCCGCTGGTGGCTATTACATTATGCTTCATAAGCCTGTCCATGCCGCTGATACCAATAGCACTCAGCAATCCTCCGATAGTCGTAGGGATAAGGCAGACCAAAAGGGCAATTAGTACAGGTAAAC
Source organism: Dysgonomonas sp. UBA7630 (assembly GCF_002483985.1). NCBI lineage: Bacteria > Pseudomonadati > Bacteroidota > Bacteroidia > Bacteroidales > Dysgonomonadaceae > Dysgonomonas > Dysgonomonas sp. UBA7630. The sequence goes on along the minus strand of NZ_DLIY01000033.1, from coordinate 22,227 downwards.
TCAAATTGTTGGATTGCGGTAGTCCTGATGCGTGTAGACTATACCCGAAAAAAGAAGGTAGTGTAGCCACAGCAAGAAGAAAAACAATAGAAAGTCCCGAAAGTAAAATAGTCAAGGCAATCTCGTTTGGTGTTTTCTGCCGTTTTGCTCCTTCCACTAATGCGATCATCCTATCGATAAATGTGTGTCCCGCATCGGAGGTTATTCTAATAATAATCTTGTCGCTTAGTATCTTTGTTCCTCCAGTCACTGCATTTCGGTCGCCTCCGCTTTCTCGGATTACAGGAGCCGATTCTCCGGTTATTGCCGACTCATCTACGGTTGCTATTCCTTCTATGACTTCGCCATCGGATGGAATAATATCCCCGGTTTCGCAGATTACAACATCATCTTTTTTCAAATTTTCGGCAGCTACAATTTCTTCCCTTCCATCTTTCAGAAGGCGGGCTTTAGTCCGGGAACGATTGGCTTTCAGACTCTCTGCCTGAGCTTTGCCTCTCCCTTCGGCAATAGCTTCCGAGAAATTAGCGAATAAAACGGTTATCCATAGCCATAATGCTATTTGTAAGTTAAAAGTAGAGAATACTCCGTCTATCGTGCCTTCCAAAACAATGATGGTTGTAAGCAAAGCCCCGATAGCAACAATAAAAATAACCGGATTTTTGATTAATAAACTTGGATTTAATTTGATAAAGGACATTTTGATAGCCTCTATCAATATTTTTTTATCTAAGAAACTTTTATTTTGACTTTTCATTATTTTGGCGTTTTAAAATAGAACTCCGTTTTGCATTAGTATATGGTCTACAATTGGCCCTAACGACAAAGCAGGGAAAAATGTCAGACCACCAACTATGATAATAATTGATATAAGTAATCCTACAAACAATAGATTATCAGTTCGAAACGTACCTTGAGACACCGGGATGATTTTCTTTTGAGCAAGGCTTCCTGCTATCGCAAGCACAGGAATAATAATACCGAACCGCCCGATAAGCATCCCCAAAGCTATCAGGAGATTATAGAAAACGGTAGATGCATTGAGTCCTGCAAAGGCACTACCATTATTGCCTGCGGAAGAAGTGAAGGCATACAGTATTTCTGATAATCCATGTGAGCCTCCATTATTCAGGCTCGACAGTCCTTGCGGAATAGAACATGCAATAGCTGAAAATAATAGAATAACAATAGAAGGGCTAAGTATTGCTATAAGTGCCATTTTCACTTCAAAAGCTTCTATTTTTTTACCCAAATATTCAGGAGTACGACCAACCATAAGACCTGCAATAAATACAGTGAGTATAATAAATATGACAATACCATATAAGCCTGCACCTGCTCCGCCATAAACGACTTCACCCAACATCATATTTATCATGGCTACCATTCCCGAAAGAGGAGTGAGGCTGTCATGCATGGGNNGATGCAGCAGTTGTGACTGTTGACCATAGCACACTATTTGTTATTCCAAAGCGGGTTTCTTTCCCTTCCATATAAGCGATATTGTGCCATGCCTCGGATTGGTGGAATTCAGAATACAAAGAGACAAAAAGACCAGCTCCAAATAAAATAAACATAGCTGTAAATATCGCCCAGCCTTGTTTTTGTGATTTCACCATTTTACCGTAAGTGTATGTCAAAGCCGCAGGGATGAGCAAAATGGATAAAAGTTGCAGAAAGTTGGAAAAAGGTGTCGGGTTTTCAAACGGATGGGCACTATTAGTCCCAAAGAAGCCACCTCCATTTGTACCCAACTGTTTGATTGCAATTTGAGATGCTGCTGGACCTTGTGGTATAACTTGTGTATTTCCTTGCAGGGTTGTGACATGGGTGTAACTATCAAAATTCTGGATTACTCCTTGTCCAGCCAATAAAACTGCAAGTAGTATGGATAAAGGAAGTAAGATATAGAGTGTAGAACGGGTGATGTCTACCCAGAAATTGCCTAGTACATCTGTTGTCTTCCCTTTTATTCCACGTATTAGAGCTGTCAAAACAGCAATCCCTGTTGCTGCGCTTAAGAAGTTTTGCACTGTAAGTCCTATCATTTGGCTGAAATAGCTCAGACCTGTTTCTCCTGAATATGATTGCCAGTTGGTATTGGTTATAAAGCTCACCGAAGTGTTAAATGCTGTGTGCCAATTCATATTCCCTATCTGCTGAGGATTTAATGGTAGCCATTTTTGTGTTACTAATACTAAGAACAAGAAGATAAATCCTATCAAGTTAAATAGTAACAATGCCATGGTGTATTTCTTCCAATTCATCGATAGGTTTGTATCTACTCCGCATATTTTGTATATTAACTTCTCCGGTTTGCTAAATATCGGAGTTAATATATTCTTCTCTCCATTTAATACTTTGGCCATAAATGAACCCAATATAGGTGTCAACGCTATAAGTAAAAATAGAAAAAGGAAGATTTGTATGTAATCATTGATTTCCATATCAATTATCATTAAAATTTTTCGGGTTTTATTAATACATAAATAAGGTATCCTAGAATGAGGATAGCTATAATTGCTCCGATGATATAAGTTATTTCCATATTTTATATTCTTTTTAATTACGATACAAAGCTATGGTGAAAGTTGTAAGGATTTTGTAAAGAAAATAGATGAGGTATAAAGATTTTATAAAGATTTTGCTGAGCCTTCTGAAGTTCTTATAAAAGGTAGTTGGGTAGCGTAGAGTAGGGGTGTCTTCGAATTAAGTTTCGGATTTAAAATAAAACAAGGCAATAGTCGAAAATAATATTTTCTCGTATTGCCTTGCTTGTTAAATTATTGAAGAGCTTGTTTGTCGATAATATTGCTCTTGTTCAAAAAGATCATTGATATCCTTTATTTTGTGTCAGCTTTCCATTTGATTTGGTAACTTGAACTGCCGGATAAGGAAATACCATCATATAGTCTTGATATGGATTTTTTATCTTATAATCTTGATAATCTGCGATTTCAAATGTCGACTCAGGGTTAGCACGATCAGCATACTTTCGTACCCGTGGATGGGAATTTAACTCTTTGTTAGCTAAAGCCTTAATAGTGGCATTCGAAGAGCGATTCCAGCGTTTCAAATCGAACAGGTGGTCTGTGAATTCAAAGGCCAGCTCACAACGACGCTCATGATACAAATCAGCCATTGTTGGTGTATGATCGAGAAGTGCAAGATTTGATCTTTGACGTACTGCATCAATATCCTTTTTGGCTTTATCCGCCTGATTGGTCATCAGATATGCCTCGGCACGGAATAGAAGCATTTCAGCAAAGCGGATAAGTGGAAAATTGATGCGGGCAGTAGGCCAGTCTCCACTTGTATTCACATAACCGGCTTCAGACGCATTTGCATATTTGAACGGATCCATATATTTATTGATCATAAATCCGGCTTCTATATCTGATGTTGAATAGAATTTACGAGTTGTACCCCAAAACTGGAACTCCTGGTTATATTCAAGGATAGAACGTTTCAAACGATCGTTTCCTACTCCATCTTTCAACATTTCTTCGTAAATATCGTATGATGGTTTGTTTTGTCCCCAACCATTAAAGATACCCCATCCTTTGTTTTCGAGAACAACTCCGGGAAACTCACTACCTCCACCGTTTGCTCCACCATCCGAAGGGATAGACCAGATATATTCACTATTCCAGAATTTAGAGAAATCGGAAGAAAATACTTCGGCGAATGTAGGTGCTAGTGCACGTCCGTAATTTGTTTCCAACGAATTTACCATATCTATTACATTCTTCCATTGAGTTTCGTCCCATGTTGCCCAATAGGCATAAACCTTAGCTTTGTAAGCAACGGCAGCAGCCTGATGTGCACGACCTTTGTCTTCGTCTGCGTATGCTTCAAACTTTGGAAGATAAGTGATCGCTTTGTCCATATCCTCAATAATATACTTGTAGTTATCTACAACAGATGCTTGTTGCGGAGGAATAGAGTTGTCATAGCCGTTCGGAAAATCTTCGTAGCGAACAAACGGTGCTCCTTGTTCGTTGGTTCCATATCTATACGCCATAACGAAGTGAGACATCCCGCGCATAAAATATGCTTCTCCCAGGCTTCGGGTTTCGATGCTGCTAAGGGTTGTACTCTTTTGCTTTTTCAATAGCTCCTGAATTACCCAGTTGGAATAAGCAATATTTTCATAAAATAGAGTGAAGTTATTGTTCAAAGGACTTTCGTCTCCCGTATAAGCAAAAGTAGCCAATGTAGGAAAACCACGTGTACGTCCCCAAACGATGTCGCATGCAGCGCCTTGTTCCCAAAACAGGTCACGACCATATGATGTTTCTCTGTGAAGAGGTTTATATAAAGCTGTTATTGCATCTATAGCCTGCTGGTCGTTCTTAAAGTAAGAAGTGGTAGTAGGATTCCCTTCCGACTGAACATCCAAAAAGTCGGAGCAGGAGCTAAAAGCCAGAACAAATAAGACTAATGCAATTATAATTTTTTTACTATCCATATACGTTGATTATTAATGCAGATCCTGTAATTAGAATGATCTGCTGGTTTATTTAATTAGTATTGAATATTACTTTTAATATGTAAGTTTTACTCCTAAAGATAGAACTCTGGATACCGGGTATTTAATTGCATCCCATCCTCCTGTTTCAGGGTCCATTCCTGAGTAGTTGGTGAATGTATACAGATTCTCTCCACTCACATAAACAGACATATTGCTGTTGCGTTGAGCAAGGTGAGATGATTTGCGTAGTATGCTGCTCAAGTCATAAGAAATAGTCAAGTTTTTGAAGCGCACATACGAAGCATCTTCCAAATACCAATCTGATGCAGTAGCAAAGTTGCCGTTAGGGTCTGATTTTGATAGACGTGGTATATTTGATGATGTATTTGTCGGACTCCATGCATTCAATATTTCGTTTGAGCGGTTAAAATTGCCTTCAACATCACTCAAAGTCATATATTTACCTACGTATAACGATTGTGCACCTCCTACACCCTGGAACATAGCACTCATTGATACTTTCTTGTAAGTGAAGCCCAGAGTTAATGCAAATGTTGTTTTAGGTATTGCACTTCCACAATATTGACGGTCGGCAGTGTTGATTACTCCATCATTATTATAGTCTACAAACTTCAAGTCTCCCGCTACAGCATTTGGTTGAATACGTTTTCCGTCTTTATCTACATACGCAGCAGCTTCTGCATCGCTTTGGAAAATTCCGTCTGTCTTTATTAAGAAATAAGAATTCAAAGGCTGTCCTTGTGCAGTTTGATACAGGTAAGGAAGGTTTCTGAATGATGTATCATCAGTCCATACACCCGGTGTGCCATCTGCATTTTTTACACCGATATCAGATACCCAGTTTCTCAAGGTAGAGAAGTTCCCTGAAACATAATAAGACATGTCTTTGTTGATACGGTCTGACCAGTTGGCCTGTACTTCAAATCCCCTGTTGCGCACTTCACCCTGATTAATCCACATGGGATTTAGTCCTATTGTCGTTGGCCAATCCAAAGTTTTACGCTGTATTAGGTTGAAGGTTCTTTTGTCAAAATAATCGAGTGATAGGGCTAAGCGATCTCTAAACATACTTACGTCTAGACCAAAGTCGGTTTGTTCCGAAGTTTCCCATGTCAGATCCGGATTAATAGCCAGGTTCTTGTAAATACTTGTACCCCATTTGCCTCCTGACGGAACACCGTATTGACCTGAATTGTTACCTGTATTTTCTTCTTTAGTGAGGATCAGTGATTTGTAATTCCTGCCTATTGATGCGAGATTACCTACACGTCCCCATGATGCACGTACTTTGAGTAGGCTCAATAGGTCTGTTTTCTTAAAGAACTTTTCGCTCGAAATTTTCCATGCTAGTGTAGTTGCAGGAAAATCACCATAATTATTTTCTTTAGGTAAACGTCCGGCATAGTCGCGACGCCACGATCCGGTGATGAAGTATCTGTCGTCGTAAGAATAAGCCAACCGTGCTATTAGCGAAACATTTGCATCGGGGCCACTAAGATAGTCCTGGGCTGTTGTAGACCCTGCATAAGCCAGATATTGTAAAAAAACTGATTCGTCGGCAAAATCTGTTCCTGTTACACTCAATCCTCGTTGTTCGTAGTGATCAGCAGTAGTAGACAGGAGTCCGCTTACCGAATGTTTGCCAAATATTCCGTCATAAGTCAGAGTGTTTTCGGTTTTCCACTGATCTGAGCGATAAGTAGATTCGTTCAGGGTATTTGACATGTTTGGTTTACCTACTTCATCACGGATAGGTGTGAAATTCTTATAGTAATTGCTTGCTAAATTATAAGAAAAACGGCTGGTAAACTTAAGACCATCTATTATGTTAGCAATCTCAAGAGTTGTATTTGTCCATGTATTGCTTGTTTTATTGTAATTATTATCTGCAAGGAGTAAGCGAACAGGGTTAATAGCATCTCCATGAATATCAGCAAAGTTTGAACCATATTTTGCAATATATGCAGGATCTTCAGTAGTTACTCCTCCATAAGATCCGTCTAAAGGATTGTATACTGTAGCACTACGAGGCATATACAGAGCGGAAAGAATAGCTCCCGAATAAGCACTTCCTGTATCAATTCCTCGGCTTTGTGTATTTTTCCATACAAAATCTTCAGAAATTGTTACCCACTTATTCAGCTTCATACTTGCATTGTAGCGTAGGTTTATTGACTTATTGAAAGTATTGATCAATGTTCCCTGATCGTTGTCATAAGAAAATGATATACGGTTTTTAAAGCTTTCCGTTCCTACATTCAATGCTACATTGTGACGTTGGTATGAGGCTGTTCTAAAAATTTCATCCATCCAATCGGTTCGTGTGGTCCCTACATATGGGTTGCGGCTAATATCCCAACCAATAGGTAATGTGAGACCTGCATTACTGTAAGAGGTTTTACGCATTTCTATTTGCTGTTCTGCCGTTAAAGATTGAAGGAGATTAGTAGCCTGACGTGTACCGAATATACCTTCATACGAAAGGGATGGTTCACCTTTCTTTGCTTTTTTTGTGGTAACCAAAACCACTCCACCTGCTCCCGATTGAGCTCCGTAAATGGCAGCTGATGCAGCATCCTTAAGCACAACAATAGATTCAATGTCATTCATTGATGCAATAGGCATTCCCGGAACGCCATCGACCACCCAAAGTACGTTGTCCCCATTTTGAGATCCTTGTCCACGAATAACAATATTGGGAGTAGTAGTAGGGTCTCCACCATTAGAGCTAACGGTTACGCCGGCCAACTGTCCTTGAAGCATATTTTCGGTAGAGCTTACGGGACGAACGGTTAATTCATCGGCATTGCTTATAACACCTACTGCAGCAGACAAATCCTGTTTGCGGGCATTGCTTCCATAACCTAGTACTACAACCTGATCTAGCGATTGGGCATTTTCAGTAAGCGTTACGTCAATAATTCCTGCATCGGCAACACGCTCCACTGTTTCATATCCAATGAATGAATAGCGTATAATAGACTGTTTGTTAGGAACGTCTAATGTATACTTCCCATCCAAGTCTGTAATTGTACCTATGGTTGTCCCTTTTACAGACACACTTACACCCACTAAGGGTAATCCTTCTGAGGATACAGTTCCTTTTACTTGCGTACTTTGTGCCCATACGCTCTGCGAGGAAATGGACATAAAAGTAAGAAACATGAAAATTTTAAATAAATACTTCTTTAACATAAATTTTGCTTTATATTTAAATTATCTCAAATTGCAGAGGCAAAAATAGATGTTAAGCCAAAAGAGATAGACAATATTATATTAAGTATTTATTAATTATTTCTTACAGAATATAAAGGTAAATTTCATTGTTATCTACCCCTTTAAAGGCGATTTCATCTATCTGCCTGTTTAGGTTAACGTGCTGAAAATATTAAAATGAATATTATATGAGCTGGTCTTCAATTATTCTGAATTTCATTTATTGAAATTTGCTACAAAGGAATAAAAAAGTTGTATCTTTTTTATAAAAAAACATAATATTTTTACTTGCGGATTATTAATTTTATAATTGACTTATTTTTTTGTTCAATTATGTCTTGAATATATTAATAGAAAAACTCCGAAGTCGTTCCTGTAAACAACTTCGGAGTTCTTTTATTTGTATGTCTAATATTACAATCCTTGTTTCTTTAAAATAAAAACTAGAAAGGATTTAATATCGACGGGTGAAAAATGATCAAGTTAAATTCGCTAAGTATGTAGCCATTTCTTCTTGTATTTTTTTTGCTTCGGCTGTCGCTGCAAAAGCAAAGTTTACAGAGCTGTCTGCATAAATTATCGCACGAGAAGAATTTACAAGTAATCCACATTGCGAATTCATCCCATACTTTACGACATCGGCAAGGCTTCCANNCAGTAAAAAATGATTTGGCGCATATTTGCGAATATCAGCAAACATTTCTCCTTGTGTAGCTCCTACTACATACATCAATTGCTCCTCTGTAGCCCATTCCTGAGATTTTTTGAGTACCTTTTCGAAAAGACGCTCGCCGTTCTTATCTTCTGTCAACTGGAAGTCATAAGAACCCTTATTAGAAGTAAGGGCTAATAGGATAACCCATTTATTAGCATATTTAATAAAAGGCTTCACGCTATCTTCTCCCATATAAGGAGCTACGGTGATAGCACTGGCTTTCAGGTCTTCGAATGCAGACATGGCGTACATCTCCGATGTATTACCGATGTCTCCTCGCTTAGCATCTAGTATAATAAATTGATCGGGGTATCTCAGACGAATATATTCTATCGTTTTGTGTAAAGCCACGATCCCTTTTACACCCTGGCTTTCGTAGAATGCAGTATTGGGTTTGTATGCAACACAATATTTTGCAGTCGCATCTATTATTGCTGTATTGAAAGCATAGATAGGATCTTCTTCATCTAATAAAAAAGAAGGGATTTTATTTATATCGGTATCTAACCCCACGCAGAGGAAAGATTTTTTTCTTTTAATATTCTCAAATAATTCTTGCTTTGTCATATTTGTATCTTCAAAATTAGAGTCGCTTTTGTCTTATTTCTAATCCTTTTTATTTTTTACATTTCGCTTTCTTTAAGTCTTTCGGTATTTTCCGCAATTATCAATTGGTCTATAATTGGCTGGATTTCTCCATCCATTACTGCAGATAAGTTATATAAGGTTAGATTGATTCTGTGATCAGTCATTCTTCCTTGCGGATAATTGTATGTTCTAATCTTAGCCGAGCGGTCGCCTGTCGATACCATTGTCTTACGTTTCGAAGCTATTGCATCCATATATTTAGATAGCTCTATATCATAAAGCTTTGTTCTCAACATTTGCATAGCAAGCTCTCTATTGGCTAATTGAGATCTTGATTGCTGGCATACAACGACCAGACCTGACGGCTTGTGCGTTAGCTGTACTTTGGTTTCAACCTTATTTACATTCTGTCCTCCCGCACCACTCGAACGGGCAGTCTGCATTTCAACATCAGCAGGGTTTATCTCCACGTCAACCTCCTCGGCTTCGGGTAATACGGCAACAGTGGCAGCAGAGGTATGTACACGTCCTTGAGTTTCGGTTGCAGGGACACGTTGAACGCGATGCACTCCTGATTCGTATTTTAGAATGCCGTATACGCCTTCGCCAGTTACAGTAAATATAATTTCTTTGAATCCCCCGGAAGTTCCCTCGGTAACGCTTGTAATCTCTGTTTTCCAGCCTTTTACTTCACAGTATTTCTGATACATACGATAAAGGTCTCCTGCAAAAATAGCGGCTTCGTCACCTCCTGTTCCTCCACGTATTTCCATGATTGCATTTTTGCTATCTTGAGGATCAGCCGGAACTAAAAGAAACTTTATTTCTTCTTCCAACTTAGGCATACGTTCATTAGCGGCATCCATTTCCTCTTTTGCAATTTCTCTTAATTCAGAGTCATCTTCGTTTTCAAGGATACCTTTTGCTTCATCTATCGTGGCTAGTAGCTGTTTGTATTCTCTACGTGCTATATCTATTTTTTCTAAATCGCGATATTCTTTATTCAGTTTGACGTATCTCTTCATATCAGCAATTACGGCAGGGTCTGTAATAAGTTTCCCTATCTCTTCAAAGCGGATATTCAGTGCATCAAGTCTTTCTAATAATGACGAGTGGGCCATATTCTTAATCTATCTTATATTTAATTGGGGGCAAAGGTACTGAAAAAGGTGTCTAGATTATTACTAAGAGATGGAAAATTTGATTAATAAATAGCAATTGAGTATCTCTGAATAGAGGCTTCGTTATTCAATTTTTTAAGGTTTGTATAGTTGTAAGTATATAAAAAAGCAAAGAGACCGAATTCGGTCTCTTTAAAGTTTGACGCATCACTGCATTAAAAGCGTGTTTGTATAAAGAGCGCGTAATTGAAGGAGCGCGCTCACTCTCCTTTTTATTGATACTTTCAACTTATATGATCAATCTTCAGACCATCCTGTAAAACGATAGCCTTCAGCTGTATACGTCTTTCCGGGAAAGCGAGAATTCGTAAAAGTGAAATGTATCGAATCGGAAACAGTACCTGAGGGAGCAGTGGCTCCTTTCAAAATAATCTTTCCATCTGTCAATGTAAATGTATTTGTTGAAGAAGCAACGTTTCCTGCTAGATTTTCGATATTACTTCCTGAAAAACTGAGCGTTGTTAAGTCGCAATTGATTTTACCATTAATAGAGTAAGCATTTGCTCCACTTAGTGAATAGCTACCAATACGTATCCAACATTGAGTTTTTGATTCATCAGAAGTATTAGAAATTTCACAGTAGTTTTTATATACCTGTTTTCCGGCTTCATCTTTTACAATCACTCTATACTTGCCTCCCAAAGGATGGATAGAAGAGTATTCTATTTCATAGTCTCCGTATGTTTCGCAAGATGCAAATCCTAGGAGTAATAATAACAGGACTGAAATATATCTTATTTGTTTCATATTATTTTCTTTTAAAAAACTGAGTATTTAATTAAACTTAGCTCTACTATAATTAATTTCCTTGAGCTACTTGCCACCATAATGGTTCTTGAGTTGGTTTTGTGGCAGGCGCATTTACATTGTAGAGAGCCGATACGTTAGGAACCGGAAGCCGACGAGGTATTTCTCTGGCTTGTAGCACCGTTGTCCCCGGGCGGACTAAAGACCCTAGTTCGTAGCCTTCTTCAAGTCCGGGTGCTGTATTACTTACACGTACTTTTTCAGCATCACTGATTGCAGGTATTCCTGTACGGTTACGATCCATCCAAGCATCCCAAGCATTGGCTTTTGCTGCAGCTACCCATTTTTGAGTTAAGATAGATTTTAGCATTGTGCTTAAAGAAGAACTTTTGAATTCATATACACCTCCTGTTTTAATGAAGTCGGTAGCATCAAATCCCCAGCGTCCAAAGGCTTGTTTTACACCTTCATCGTATGCTGTTTTTGCCTCAGCTGTTTTTCCTGCTCTTGCTTGTGCTTCTGCTATCATAAAGTAAGCTTCAGCTGAATTCATTAAATATGTAGTATCTGAATATGCTTGTTTATATCTTGATGAATTAACAAGCGGTACAGCTTCTGAAGCCCCAACAGTCGTTGATGGTTTAGTTCCGCAAGGTAAACCTTCATACAATTGTCTATAAGTAGTAAGAACTTGTCCTTCTTTAATAGCTTCTTTAGCAGCAGTAGTTATTTCGTAGATTTGTTCTATACGTGGATCATTGGCTGCAAGTAAGAATTCAAGGAAAGTATGACATGCCCGTATATTCTCCTTAGTATTTAATTGGCGAATATTATACTCAAATAAAGGATTTCCTTTATTGGTTGCATCATCAAATACAGTAAAAGCAAAATTGCCGGTAAATAATCCTCCTTGGCTTATTAAGTCTGCTATTTTAGTCTTATTCGATTCATAGTCACGCAAATATATTTTTAATTTTAAGCTTTTTGCTAAGGCTACCCAAGAAGCAATCTTACCTTCAAAAAAGTAATCTTGTTTTTCTATTAGAGGATTCATCCCTCCTGATGCACTGGGGGCTTTTGCTATCGCCTCATCTAACATCGCTATAATACCCGGATATACAACCGTTTTGCTGTCATCATACTTTGGCGCTGGATATTTTTTTATATCCAATGCTTCAGTAAAAGGTATATCTCCGTATAAATCTGTCAGCACGTGATAGTTGTATGCAGTTAAAATTTTACCGATAATCCAATAGTTCCAAGCTTGTTTTTCTTCTGCCAAAGACATCATAATTTTGAGATCCTGTAATGTGTTGGCATAAGTATTGGTCCAGAAAGCATTATATGATTCTTGATTAAGACTGTAATTGACAGTAGTATTATACTGGTTGGTGGAGTTTCCCTGAGTAACATATTGACTCCATAGACTCCCAATCAATTGCCCATTTAATCCCAATTGAGCAATAGTACTTGCTTCTGCCGATGGGAGAAGACTCTCTAAGCTGGCATTTGGTGGATAGTTGGCATTGGTGTTCACATCCAAATAGTTATCGCAAGACGTAAATGTTCCGCTTGTTAACAGTAGCAATAAAGCTATATATATTAAATTCTTCTTTTTCATTTTTCTTCTTTATTAGATTATTAAAACTCTACTTTGATAGCTCCACCAAAACTGCGATAAGAAGTACCACTAGATATTTCACCAAATTCAGAAGTCAAGTCGTTGCCCATATTGGCTACTTCAGGATCTACATAATTATTCTTCTTTGGTGTAAATAAGAAGAGGTTGCGTCCTATAAAGCTTAAAGTAACTTTGCTTAATGGGGTAGATTTTAATGCTTTCTTTGGAAGATCGTAAGAAAGTGTTACTTCTCTGATTTTGAAGAAATCTTTTGGTATTACCATCTCATTACGTACTAGAGGATTATAAGAATAGTTACCTAGTGTATAATTCATCTGATTAGCCATAACAGGAATATTATTTTCCACATATTGACCGCCTACTATTTTCACAGAGTTTGGATAAATAAATGAGTTACGCTCATTATACACTGTTTGTGTTGAGTTTCCGTTAAAGTGAGTGATGTATGATGTATTCGAGGCCATCCATCCCCCTTTATGCCAGTCACCAACAACTGTAAGTCTAAAATCCTTAAATTTAATAGAAGTGTTCAATCCTAAAATAAAATCAGGCTGTGATGATCCTATTACTTCTTTTTCTGTAATAGATTGAGTAGGGAATCCGTTTGTATTTACAATCATATAACCATAGTAAGGGCTAGTTTTGTCAGTTACACGGTCTACTGATGGAACTTGGAATGTTCCAATTTTTTCTCCTACTTTCATTCTATATTCAACACCACGCCAGCTGTAGATATTGTATTCTTGCAATCCATCCCAAAGTTCAATAACTTTTCCTGTATTTTTTGTAAATGTTGCATTTACATCCCATTGCCAGTCTTTTGATTTTATAGGTGTGAATCCAGCAGCTAGTTCTATCCCTTTATTTTCCAATTCTCCAACATTTCGAGTTTCGGATGTATATCCGGTTTCAGGAGCTAACGTAGCATTTATTATCTGATCCTTTGAGCGTTTGTTGTAATAGGCAAAATCCAGGCGAACACGATTGTCAAAGAAATTTCCTTGAACACCAAATTCGTATTCAGTTGTAATCTCCGGCTTTAATGATTGACTCGGCAATCTATTGTATTCAGTTAAGCCTAATACGCCATGAATAGGAAGATATGTATAATAGCTATTATATGGTTCGAACCATGATGAGGTACGATATACTCCAGCGTCATTACCTGTTTGTCCCAAAGCTGCTCTTAATTTCAAAAAGTCAATTTTGCTATCTTTTAATGACGGAAATAATTCTGTAAGAATAAATGAAATATTACCCCCTCCATAGAAATAAGTGTTTTCATTTTTAGGTAGAGTTGATGAATTGTCAGCACGAGCTGAAAGGTTTAGGTATGCAAAACTTTTGTATCCTAATTCAGCTTGAGCAAATAAACCGATAAGTCTTCTTTTTTCAGAATATTGCTGAGAGACAGCCGCAGATCCTGAGTTTTCCAGACTATACCAATCAGGAACACCTAATCCGTTTACATATCCTCCTGTGTATGCATATGTCCGTTGATTTAAGTTCCATCCGGCTGTACCGCTAAGAGTAAAGTCTGATACTTTATAATCTGCAGATAAGAATGCTGTGGCATCAAGCTGATCTCTATTATATCTATTATTCGAATAATAACCGTTCTGGGCAGTAGCACCTCCTAAATCGCTATACGATCCTGGTATAAATGAATTTTTAGCATTTATATTTTCTCTGCTATAGTTAAGGAAATCGCCACCCAGACGTGCTGTAGCTTTTAGGCCACCCAACAACTGATAAGAGGCTTCAACTTTGCCATATGTAGNNACCATCCAATAAGGATTTGTTGCATAAAAAGTGTAATAGTTATCAAGATTATAACGTTCGTCGTTGTAGTTTTTCATTGAAGCGATATCGATGTCGACAGGATTTTGTAAAAGTTCGATCTCCATTTGTTCTGTACGACGGATATCTTTACGTGCATAGTTAACAGATACATCTATGGCTAGCTTGTCCCATTTAGCATTACCACGCAAAGAGAATGTGTTGCGAGAATATGTGTCTGCATTATTCGGTAATGTTCCATTGCTGGTTACATTTCCATAAGAAACATAAAGACCAAGATTCTCTGTGCCATAACGAAGAGATACAACATTATTCAATTCGTGACCTGTCTTGTAAAAATTGCGGATATTATTTTTCACATAGGAAAAAGGTTTCGTCATCGGTTCTGCTAACTGATCAGAGCCCCACTCGTGGATACTACCATCAAGGCGTGGTCCCCATGAACCGTTTTCGGCCCTATCCCAAGCACCCCAGCCTTGTCCATAAAGATCCTGAGTTTGCATTACACGAAGAACATTTGAAGCCGTAAATGCTCCATCGTATGTTACTGTTAGCTTTTCGCTTTTGGCTCTCTTTGTTGTGATCATAATAACTCCATTCCCTGCACGAGATCCATATAGAGCAGTAGCAGAGGCTCCTTTCAATACAGTAACCGATTCTACGTCTTCAGCGTTTATGTCATTGGCGCTATTGCCAAAGTCTACATAGTCTGTTCCTGAACGTTCATTTGTGATCGGCACACCGTCTACAATGTACAAAGGATTGTTGCTGTTAAATGAAGAGATACCACGAATTAATACTTTTTGAGATGTACCTGCCGGTCCTGAAGCGGAAATATTTACTCCGGCTATTTTCCCATTTAGTCCACCCATTACAGATCCGGATTTTGCAGCTGATATTTCATCCGATTTCACTTGAGTCGCAGCATACCCCAATATTTTTTGATCGCGCTGAATTCCCATTGCTGTTACAACGACTTCATCTAAAAGCTTGTCGTCGTTTTCCATCACTACCCGCATATTTTGAGTAGCTTTAGTTTCAATGCTCTTCATTCCAACCAGATTGAATACCAGCGTGTTTTTACCATCCGGAACATTTATTGAAAATGTTCCATCCAGATCGGTTACTGTTCCGACTGTAGTTCCTTTCACAACAACAGAAGCACTTATTACAGGCTCACCATTTGTATCAATAACGGTTCCTGTAATCTTTGTTGTTTGTGCGGCAATATACCCTATGCTTAACAGTAAGCAGGATAAAATCAATAACAACTTTTTCTTCATACTTGTACACATAAATTTATTAATATTAACACAATACGCCTATTGAGTAGTATCGAACGGAACTTCCTTTTTCACTATTTTTTCCGTTCGTATACTTATTGGTACTAGTTGGCGAGCTATTAGGGTCGCTTATATACTTAAAGAATACAACTTTGAAGGGGAATCATTTTAAATAAAGGGTGAAGAGCCCTTTTGTGATTCCTTTGATTTTGATTGTCTTCTTGTGTCATATTTATATAGTTTTTGTATATAAATATTTTTGGCATGATAAAGCTAATTAAAGGTATTACAGTTGTATATCTGTAATCTGAAGCTATGTTAGCTTTGATTTCCTTTATCTTTATTTTCATTATAGAACACTACTTTTATTTAGAGGTAAGTTTTGAGAGTAAACTTATTTCCAGGAGCAAATGTAAACTAAATTTTTGTAAAAAGAATAAAAATGTAATGTTTTTTTTAAATTTGGTTTCATAATGATTCTTTTTGTGTCGATTTGTTGGCTTGAAATGATATGTTTTGAAATATCTTATTTTGTTGATTGTTTCTGTAAAACATAAATTATTACATATTTTAAAACATAATAAATAAATTTATGTAAAAGTATGCCTCTTCACCGAAGTTGTAAATACCTATTACATGGTATTTATATACCATGTAATAGGTATAGATGGGGATGTTCATAGAAATAAAATTTAAAATAGGTCTTATAAAAAGGTATATAAAGTTTCAGGAAAAGCTAGAGGTGCATATTATATCTTTAGTTAATAAAATATTATCTTTATATATCCATTTGCTAATATAAATTATGGACAGAAAGAAAAAGACAGGTACGCACAGAATATTCCAAATTTTGAAGCGTGTAAAGAAGCTTTGGAAAAAGGATATTAATGTCTATTTTATTTCAGGGATGTGCTATAATTGTAGTGTATTTGATAAGATAGTGCTACCGAAGGGATATAAGAAGAAATATATTGAATGGCACGTTCCCATTTCTGGACAGTCGTTGCAGGAATATGCTTCTGTTATGGCAAAAGAGATTGATACCTCCAGATCATATATACTGATAGGATATTCTTTTGGTGGCGTTATTGTTCAGGTAATGAGTTATTTCTTATCTCCAATAAAAACCGTACTTATTTCGTCTTTTAAAAGAGACGAAGAGATCCCAATGTTATTTCGTGCAGCTAAAAGAACAAATGTGGCAGACCGCATTCCGATGCGCGTGTATGCTTCAACAGAGCTTATAACGGATCTTTTTAACCGTTTTGTTTATAATGTGCCAACATCAGAGCTGGCTGAGGTAATGACCTTTGTTGATCCTGTTTATATTAAGTGGGCTATTGAGCAAATTGTAGGTTGGATGCCCGAAAATAAATGTAAACATCTCTATCATATACACGGAACCGAAGATCAGATTTTTTCTTATGAACATATACGAAATGCATTTCCAGTAGAAGGTGGGGATCNNGATGGTGGTAAAAAAAGCTGATGCGATAAGTACTATTCTTAGTGGTATTCTTTTGATTAAAGAAAATTAGACTTTCAGAAATCGTGCTAGAGTATATTTATGGCAACTGCAATCCTAATTCTTTCTAGTGGGATAGTCAATACTATTAATAACAACATCGGCATGACTAGTTTGTAAGGATTTTAATCATTGGATTGCAAATTAGAAGGGATGATGGGTTATTTAATTATTATTCAAAATCAATCTGAGTATCAAGCTCCCAAATCCCCAAAACCATAAAAAGATAACTGTTAGAAGACTTATAAGTGCCCATATCCGTTTCTTTTTAGTTGTAAACATCTCAAAATATTTAAAATAATCTAAATATCTATCTTTCTAGTCTATCAGGAAATAAGCAAAAATATATGAAGGAACACCTAACAACAAGAGTAAATAATCATCGTTTATATTTTTTGCAATATTAACTTCTTGCAAACAAATTAAAACAGAATTTATGGAACCCAATATAAATAGATATACTAGAGCATAAAAATGCATACCAGCAAGAGTTATCTTTATTCCATTCTTTTTATTTTCCGAGACTTCTTTTACTGCTTTAATGACTTCTTCTCCTTTTTTATTGTTTTTAAATAAGAAATTATTTATCGGATAGACCGATATTTCATTTATTAATAACCCTAATTTATAAAGATTGAAATATATCAAATTACAAAATTTTATCATATCAGATTGTTTTGTTGTTCTTTTTTACTGGGACTTTCTTTCTAGAAACTATAAAGAGTTCGCATAACTATTTCTAATTGCTGTCTCTAGTATANNATATTCGTCTCCTATGTATGCACTGGTAAATTCTCCACTATTTTTTCTTTTTCACAGATGTAGGTTTGTCGATGTTAATAATCGCATAGTAAATCGCGTCAATAACTCCTGCCATTCGTTTAAAATCCAGACGATCCATTTTGTCTCCCGGTTTATGATAATTGTGATTGCGATAGAATGCACTATTGGTAATCATCATAGCATCAAAGCCGAGTGCCCAATAATTGCGATGATCTGAAAAATCTACTCCTTTTATCATTCCGGGACTTGTCAGGCTTTTAGTTTTAATTGTTTTTGCGTTGTAAAATTGCTTGGAGAAATCTTTTACAAATTGTCCATGTCCTATTTTCTTTGTTAAGAGTATAAAGTCTCCCTTATTGCCATAAAAAAGCTTCATTGGGGCAAATGGATAACTCTGTGAACCTTCAGCGTCATTGAAGAATCCGATCATTTCTATAGCCACCATCCCGTAGACGGAGGTGTTCGCTTTTTTCAGTTCGCTGGCATGGATGTAACTGCCCATAGATTGAGTACCGAAGAAGGGTGGTTCTTCGAGGGTATATGCAACTAGCTCTATGGGGCGTGTTAAGTTTGATCGACTAAATAACCGAGCTAATTCCAGTATAGCAGTTACGCCAGATGCATTATCGTCAGCACCTTCTTGTTCTCCGCAAACATCGTAATGAGCACCGATTACTACCAAAGCTTTTTGTTGTTTTGTACCAAACCGACAGATAACATTCTTATAATTAACATTGTCAACAGTGTATGTTTGATAATATGTTGTATCTGCATATTGGCTAAATTCTGTGAATATATAGTTTGCAACCTTGTTGAGTGTTACTGTATCCTCAAAGTTGCGAAACCCTTCTGTTTTGGTAATAGCAGTCAGATGCTTTTGTATACGCTCTATATCAGACTGAGCATGCAGATTATGTGTGACAAATAAAAGAGTGGATATTATAAAAGTGTATATAAGCTTCATTTTTGCGATCTGTAGTTTAATTATGACAAATATAGTTTAATATTCAAGATTTCCTATTTGTTTTATTTCTTACAGGCTAAATTATCTAGTATTAAGATACTTGTTATTATTTGTAAATAAATTAAAGTGACAATTTATAATATTACGGATAGCTGTTACTTTTGTTACTTTTTGATGTTTATATATTTGATATAGTGTTGTTTGTGTTTTATTTGATTTTGCGAGAAATTGTAACCTTTTTTGATTTAACGGATACGTGAGATTGAGAAACTCTAGTTTTGTAAAGATGATGAAAAGTTGGGGTGGCTTCTGTGTTAAAATGATTGATAATAAAAAGAAAAGTGTATTTTTGTATTCCAAAGTGAAAAACTTATAAAAGTATAATTCATAATTGAAGTTTATGATTGATAGAATAGATAAGCTGTTGGCAGAAATTGAGGGACTGAAAGCTTCTAAAGCAGATGAGATAGAGGTTTTACGTATTAAGTATCTTAGTAAGAAAGGTGAAGTATCGGCTTTGATGAACGATTTTCGCACTGTAGCTGCAGAACAGAAACGGGAGGTAGGTATAAAACTAAATGAACTAAAAGAAAAGGCTCAGGAGCGAATAAATCAGTTGAAAGAATCTTTAGAAAATTCTCACACTGTGGATGAGGCAATCGACCTTACTCGTACTGCTGCGCCCATCGAGCTTGGTACTCGCCATCCGCTATCAATTGTAAGAAAAGAAATTTGTGATATTTTCCGCCGTTTAGGCTTTTCTATAGCCGAAGGCCCTGAGATAGAGGATGACTGGCATGTTTTCTCTTCTCTTAACTTTGCGGAAGATCATCCGGCTCGTGATATGCAGGATACGTTCTTTATTGCACGAAGCCCTGAAATTGTATTGCGTACACACACTTCTTCTGTTCAGACTCGAGTGATGGAGAAGCAACAACCACCGATACGCATTATTTGTCCTGGTCGAGTGTATCGTAACGAAGCTATTTCGTATCGTGCGCACTGTTTCTTTCATCAGGTTGAGGCATTGTATATAGACAAGAATGTGTCTTTTGCTGATCTAAAACAAGCTTTGTTATTCGTTGCGAAAGAGCTGTTTGGAGCAGATACCAAGATACGTTTGCGTCCTTCATATTTCCCTTTCACAGAGCCTAGTGCTGAGATGGATATTTCATGTAATATCTGTGGCGGGAAAGGGTGCCCATTCTGTAAACACACTGGTTGGGTAGAGATATTAGGCTGTGGTATGGTAGACCCGAATGTGTTGGAAAATTGTGGTATAGATAGTAAAGTATATACGGGATATGCTCTCGGAATGGGAGTGGAGCGTATTACAAATCTTAAATATAGAGTTAAGGATCTTCGTATGTTCTCCGAGAATGATCAACGTTTTCTTGATCAGTTTGAGAGTGCATATTAAGATGTACTTATCGTAAATGCTGAGCGAAGCATTTTATGCATTTTATTTTGTATTTATAAGCATCTTTAAAACAATATTATAGCTTGTTTTTGGCTTCAATAATCACTTTTGAGGAGAAAATACTTTAGAATATATTTGCATAATAAACAAAACTATTTTACCTTTGCATCGCATTTAAGGAAAACGGCTACGTAGCTCAACTGAATAGAGCATCTGACTA
This sequence comes from Dysgonomonas sp. UBA7630, assembly GCF_002483985.1. Taxonomy (NCBI): domain Bacteria; kingdom Pseudomonadati; phylum Bacteroidota; class Bacteroidia; order Bacteroidales; family Dysgonomonadaceae; genus Dysgonomonas; species Dysgonomonas sp. UBA7630. Next base: position 1,648 of record NZ_DLIY01000033.1, on the reverse strand, counting down.
CGGATCAGAAGGTTGCAGGTTTGAATCCTGCCGTGGTCACTTTTGTAAAGTGAATAAGCGTGTAAATCAATGGTTTACACGCTTAACTTTTTAGATACTTAGGATAGTACTTAGGAAAAGAATATTTTTGTTTCTTTCTAAAAAGCAAACTGAAAAATAATCTGCAAATAATTTGCGTATGTAAAAAATTATTGAATATATTTGCATCGAATAGTTGAGTCGAATTTTATACCATCAATCCTAAAAGTTGGTTGATAATTTATTTTATGTAAAAATCTTAGTCAACCTAAATATGAAGAATGGTATATCTCTTACTCCTCTAAATTGACTTCTAAAAGCCTTCACTTTTGCATTGAACGACTCAGCCGAAGCATTAGTGGATCTATTTTCAAAGTAGTTGCATATGGTCAGATAGTTGTTTTGCATTGTTTTAACAACTGATTTAAAGAATTTCATATTCAGCTTCTCAACTTCTGCATACCATTTATTAAGCTTTGTCATGGCTAATCCGGGAGAAATTCGTTGATTATAAATAGTGTTCAGTTCCATGGATATTTCATAAGCTTGTTCAAGATCGGGGTATTCTCGAAAAAGTATTTCGGCTCTTTGTTCTTGTGTTTTAGTCCATTTAGATCTATTTTTTAGCACAATATGTCTACTTCTAGCTAAAAGTTGTTTTCTCGTATCTCCATTTTCAAAAGTATGAGGGATATATTTTCTACCCAGTTCTTTGGCTAAATCGATCTCATCATTTTCCAAATCAATAGCTTTCCAGCGATGATCTACTCGCATATCAGAAAGAGCTTCACCCATAAGTCGTTGAACATGGAACCTGTCGCTAACCAACTGAGCATTAGTAAAGCAAGAACAAGCAATACGTTTCATAGTAGCTGATAGATCTAATGTTATTTCTTTGACTTTCTTGCGTTTGGAATGCGGTAATAATTTTAAGATACGAATAACAATATCGCTACTAACTCCCTTTATCATAGCTACCAGTGTCCCTTTTTTGCCTTTAGCGGATTTGTTGGTCACAATAGTATAAAGTTCACCTTGAGACAAACAGGTTTCATCAATACTAAGCTGCTCTCCCATATTTTCCTTGAAAAGCACATATTGATCAGCATGAGCAAGCTGATTCCAATCTCTGTACGAAGAAATAAACTCTTTATACTGATAGTTAAGTTGTTTGCCACAAACACCATAAAATCGGGCGATAGTGGTGATACTGACAGACTCTGATTCAATTCGTAGCTTTTAAAAAAGCCACGAAATCAGCCGTAAGCTTTGTGCCTTCGTAAGCAATATTGTATTGGCAGCTAACAATTTCCCGACTCTCAAGCAAGAGCCATTTGCGACGACGAAGATGCAGATAAACCTCTTTGCCACGAATAGGAAAATCCTGAACAGTATATGCCCCGGTAAAACCATAAGCACTGATAGGCTGATCTTTATACTCTAGAGGAATAACTTTCCTTTCATCTAAATAGATATCTAATCGAGCGTCCTGATTATCCAATTGAACAATATCAAAATAATCGAATAGCCAATCGGGTAAAAAGGCCCGTAAAACTTCTGTTGAATCCAATCTTTTTTTACAAAGATAGAAATTTTGAGAAGTTATCAACCGACTTTTAGACTTGAGCCA
>NZ_DLIY01000026.1:0-116237 GCF_002483985.1 Dysgonomonas sp. UBA7630 | reverse complement strand
ACCTATTTTAGGACGGGACACACTAAATCAGTATTTTATTTCTTTGCCCAGTATGAAAATTTACCTCGATACACAATTTCTAATTTAACATTATCAGCAGCTGTAACATCAACAGAAGGGGTAAATTTCACAACTGTCTCCAATTGTTTTTTATTCACCATCATATTAAATCCATTTTTAAAGAAATCAGTATAAGCCCCTGTATATAGTATATATTCAGTTGATCCATTTGGTAATTTAACATCTCCGAATACTTGACTTTTACCATTTATAGTTAGAGTAAAGCCAGCAAGAGTAACACCTTCTTTCAACCCTACAATTTTTATAGATGTGCGATCCGGATAAAACTCACCTGTAGAGATAGGTGAACCATAATTGGGATTATCTTTAAGCATATCTGATAATGTAGATGTTACTGCAGGATTAGTCTCTGCAACTTGTCCTGAATAACCCTTAATTTCAACTGTTTGCTTACACTCTCCTTCAAAGAATATCTGCTCTTTTTCATCATCACTTCCACAAGATGTTAAGGCAAAAACCGTAGTTATTGTAAATAAAATAAATGCTAATTTTCTCATAATTTAATTGTTGTTTTAGTTTTATTGGTTTGTTTAAGCACTGTGTATTCTAAAATTTCTGTTAATGATGACACAAAAATAATGCTTTTTTTGAAAATAGAACAAATATATTTCATACAGAGGAAATCCTCCGGCATTTTCAGGCTCACTCTTTTACATTAATCAACCTCTTACTTTATCAATCAATTTACTTAATTTATCAGGAGTCAATATTTCGTTAGTATAAAATTTGCCATCCACAAACAGGCTATAAGTTGTTACAGGCGAAAAATGATTCTGAGCAATTTCCTTTGTTTCTATCCGATGACACCTTACAGGATAGTCTGAGACTTGGATTATAGGCTCTAACAATTTTATGTAAGGAACGGTAAAAGGACATTGCTCTGTATAAAAAATATCGATACCTCTTACGCCGTCTCCCATCCCGCACTTTGCTGATTGCTTAAAAGAAGGCATTGTTATTCTTTGATCGAAGTTTTTTACCATCAATTCAAAATAAGGGTCACAAGTATCACACACCTCATATCCATTATGAAGCATAAAAGCTTTGTCTGACAAGAAAGGTTTCTTTTTATTTCCAACGATCAACACCACACCTTTATAACCCTGTGAACGGGCATCCTCTTCACACTCTGCCAACAAACGTTTTCCGTAACCTTTTCCCTTAAACGAGCCCGATACCCAAAAACAATTGATAAAAATATAGCCCTCCGCATCGACAGGAACCCAAGCAATCTTTGCAGGAATATACTCTATAAAGACCTTCCCTTTTACATCGAACTTTATAAATCTCAAACCTTCCTTAAACCGTTTACTCAACCACTCTTTCTTAGCTTCAACTCCTTTGGCTGTAGATTTACTACTAATTGCACAGCAAATATGTTCTGTAAATAGATTTTCTTCTGTAAGCTTGATTATATTCATATTTTTCAAAAATAAAGGTTCTAACTCCTCTTGTTGTAAAAGTAATAATTATAAAAATAGCTGGCAATCGAGCCTTCTGTCTATAGTCTTATTTTCTAGTCGATTATTTGATCTGTACTATAAAAGAGGCGATAAATGTAGCCGAATTTGTAAATATGAAACAGTACTTTTTGTAAATATGAAACAGCATACTTTTCGATTCTTCATACTTTTATACGTCCAATGGATATTGGGATGAACGCAGTCTGAATGACGTTGATTATTCGATTTTTTAATCACTAGTCGTACCGACATTCTGAGAGGAATTCTTGCTTCTTGCGGACTTCCGGTTACCAATGGATTTTAACAGTGAAATTTTCTTGATCTTTTATTTTTTGACTTCCTTCCTTAACTTTCTTCGGTCATCGACCGTTGATTCTTCTACAGAAGAACTATAAATTGTAAAGTGAATCAAAACTCATCATTCTGAGAGCAAGTACCTCCCCTTTGGGGAGGTTCGGGATGGAGAGTCTAATTGAATTTGATTTGGTTAGTTTATACCTCCCTAAAATAGAAATTACAAAAATAGTGGCTGATCAAAATTTTCCAACTTAGAAATGGGAATGTATATTTCAGTCAATATATCATCCTCCGAAACATTGTTCGGACTATTCAGATATTTTTCATAAGCATACCCACCCCGCAGTTTATAGCCACTTTGCGGTAACCACCTGAGGTAGATATTATAATACATATCCAGCAATCCGCTATATGAACCTCTAAGTGTAAAAATAGCATACATCCCCCCACTTATCTTTTGCACGCCGAAAGCTCCCTGAGGTCTCACTTCTCTATCTACGGTAAAACAAGCATAAAATCTACAATTTTGAGGATGTGTTATAGTTGGGTTATCGAAACTGAGTCCTATAAACTCAGTTTTATCATTCACAAGATTGTTCTCTTTTGCAAACTGTCCCAGTTTCTTCCATGCGATTGTATATGACTCCGCAGCACCGTAGCTGTCTATTATACGAATATACACAACCTGTTTGGAGGGGATTTTTCTTATTTCAGGAACAAGGGCGATGACCGCTCTCTCTGTTTTTCTGAAAAAATTGGACGCATCCTCTTCCTGCATACGAAAAGCCGAAGGAGAAATACCAAAATGCTTCTTAAATGCTTTTGACAAGGCATACTTTGTTCCATAGCCGGTTTTCACGGCGATTTCGCTCAACGTATGCTTTGTCATCTGCAAATATTCTGCAATATATTCTAAGCGAAGACGATTGACATACTCCCCTATATTTTCCCCAATTATAGCTTTAAATATACGATGAAAATGATATTCGGAGATATTAGCTATCTCAGACAACCTTTTTATATCGGGCACTTCAAACAGATGACCATTGATATAATCAACTACATTATTTACCGCTTTTTCGTATTCGCTTTGGGTAGTTTTCTTCATTAAGAGTAATTATGCTTGCGCCCAACGCTTCAGCTTTGGAAAATACATTTTCATTTGTTCTATAGCTTGTTCTTTTGTCATCTTTTGCTCCGAGTCTTTATTAAATTCATCTACAAACTGAGCACAATGCACAATCATTTCGTCCATTGTAAAGTCTTGCGTAAACTTACCATCAGCAAAGCAGTAGCGACAATAATCTTCGTTCTTACTGTTGTCGGCATTATTTCCGAAATCTTCATTCACATTAAGAGGCATACCGCAACTTTGGCAAAATTTCTGATCCATAATAGTTCTTGTTTTATTAATAATTAATTAGCACTACAAATAACGGAAATATGATAAGATGAAGGGTTATCCAATCTTGCTTATTTAGTTTTTTAATATACAAACGCAGATAGCTCACTTATCCACAAAATGCAAACAACAAATTAAAAATAAGACATTTACACAGCATAACAAAAGAAACCCCTCGTTAATTAACGTTAAACAAGTCTCTGCCGATTAATCTTTCTGATATTAATCGAATCAAAGATACAAAGAGATAAAAAAAGTATTCACCTTTTAATACATATAGTCATGAAAAAGTTTCTATTAGCATTCGCTTTATTGATCGGTGTAGCATCATTCTACAATACATCAGAAGCTCAAAATATAAATATTAGTATCAATATAGGACGTCAACCTGCTTGGGGACCCGTGGGATACGATTATGTAGACTATTACTACATGCCTGATATTAACTGTTACTTCAATGTCAATTCAGGGCTATTCTTCTATTTTGACAGAGGAAGATGGATCTCGGCTCGTTATTTACCATATGCTTATCGCAATTACGATTTGTACGGAATGCACAAAGTAGTTTTGGTAAATGTAGCAAACCCTTGGAGATACAACCATATACACTGCAGAGACTATGGTCGTTATAAAGGACACCACTCTCAAGTGATCATCCGTGATAGCCGTGATTATCGTTACAGAGACAGCCGCAACAATAGAGTAGCATGGTATTCGGGCAACAAACACAACAACTATAGGGGTAACGAATATAAATACAACGGAAGAGATAATGACAGATATAACCATAACAAAAAAGACAATAACCGCAAAGATTATAATTACAATGGACGTGAACAAAGTCGCAACAACGACAGAAACTTAAACAGCGGAAGAAACAATAATAAAGAACAAAGATACGATAACAGACAAACTGAAAGAACTAATAATAACATTAGCAGCAGACCGTCTTCCAGCAGAGAGACCAGGAAAGAGTCGAATGTAAAACGTTCATCTTCTGAAGAAAGAGGAAACTACAGACTGGCATCGAACAGAGAAAGAGCGACCAGAAGCAGATAAGCAGATAAATTAGGCATATAGGTTTTTATAGTGAGTAGTAAATAAAGAGAGCGAGGGTAATTCAGAGTCGAATTATCCTCGCTTTATTATAATATTTCTTACAGCTAAGAGAAGATCTGCTATAAATACTTTTATTTCCAAAAATCAAGATATTTCTTAGTGACAGTAAGGAAATCATGATTTTTTTCTACAAACTCACGACTCTTTCTTGATATTTCGGGTATTTGTTTTTTATTCAATACTACCCATTCCAGCTTCTCGAAGACATCATCTTCGGTAGGGTGCACATTTATTATTGGCCTATTATCATATTCGCCGTATAGATCGTAAATATAAGGCTCTCCCCCTCCTATCAGCACTTTACCTTGCGCCATAGCCAGCAACGCATTCATGGCAGGAGTATGCGAATACAGCTGATCGAGCACAACATGTGCCTCCGACATCAACTTTTGATATACATCATAGCTAACCGATTCTACACGAGTAACAATCACCTTATCAGGATATTTGTCTTTTACCCTGGCCAATGCCCGTTCCATAACATCAGTCCCTTTAAACTTCTCTCTTACCTTGTTGATCCCAATAAAGAAATTTACTTTTTCGGGTTCGTCTGCTATGGGCTGAAACTCTATTTCGGAGGTATTTAAAGGCAGAGGGATATATCTTACTTTACCTTTAAAAAATGGTTCATAAGCTACATAATACTCATACAAGCAAGCAACTATCCCATCGGATGTATTTGCCATCATTACGTTAGAGTCTTCGTNNTTCGAGAGGAGTATCTATCCATTTGTCGATAAACCGTTGGTTGAAGTCCACATTTATAGGTTTGCCGTCAACAAAAAACTCGGAATAATCAAATATTTCGTTGCCAAGACATGCCTTTACCCAATAAGAATCGTCGCCAAAAGCTCCTAAAAAAACCTTCTTGTTATTCTTTTTCAGCTTCTTATACAAGTAATTATTTACCTTTACATTCTGGGTAGTAAAGCATGGATTTATCAGCTGAACAACATCATAGCCCTTAAACTTTTTAAATTTTCCAAGAACGGATATCAGACTCGTCAAAGTATCTATTATACCCGAACTTTTACGAGACAAGTCAATATCCCTCGGATAGTTCTTAAAACCGTCTCCGTCTGACGCAACTACAACTTCGTGCCCCATACTTCTCAGACCTTCGGCAAGAGTAAGATGCACCCGACTATATTCTCCTATCAAAAGTATCTTCATATATTAATAGTATTTGCAAAATATTAAGTGTATATCTAATTTAACTCCCTAATCTACTTTAGTTTATATTTTGTGTATAAAGATAATAGATTTTAGATTGATCAGTAATATGAATCCTCCTCGTACTATAATCATTCAGACTCTCGGGATTATATATCTTCACCCGATATATCCTCTACGTATGCCTTCAACTGAGGGAAGAATAATTTATAGCTCTCCTGTATGTCTTTATAATGCTTTTCGAAGTCGGCAAATACAGGTGCATCATCATCAAGATAATTTGCTCTGTTTTTCAGCCTTTCGAAGCTTCGTTCTATCAGCCATCTGTGGCGATAATTATAAAGCCAATCTTCTTTTTTCATATACATATACATCGAGCAAAACTTAGAAGGAAGATGCTTCACACTTTGTTCTATCTGGGCATAACATTTCTGAGCAAATGCCTCCCAACCTTCCCCGGGCTCGCTACTATCGTCGAGAGCTAAGAAATGATCGTAAGAGACATCTAAAAAGGGACCGGCATATCTGCCTGCCGATTCCTTGAATATAGTCATCGTATCCAAGGGTATGGGATGCCTGTCGGTAAAAGTATCTATCTGCCTGTGTATATGTATACCACGTTTTATCCCTTCGGGATATTGTTCTATCTGTTTACCTTTTACCATATCGGCAATCATATTCCCCACTAATATTTCAGGATCTCCGAAAGAAAGGTAAGCATGTGCAAGGAAATTCATTATGTCTCTAGTTTTCTGGACACAAAGATATGCTTTTTTAGTTATATGAAAGTATTCCCTCTATTTAGCTTAAACAGTTCGGCATATTCTATCCATAAAAAAGCACCAGCTATAAAAAACTGATGCTCCAACAAAATTAAAAATTTGATTTACTTTTCTATAGCGATCTTACTCAATTCTTTTACATTTTGAAGGTCTGAATAATCATACTGATACAGCCCCTCATCAGTAGCCATCAGCAGCAGATTTTCATGAGAAATAACATCAAAACCAGCCATACCTTTATAATGCTTCAATTGATTTGACATTAATTTCAGAGGATCGTCCGTTTTAAATATTTTTAATCCGTCATCACACAGAAACAAAGTACCGTTATTTAGAGCTAACCCTTTAGGGTTTGTCATTGGATATGATATTATTTTATTAGGATTTTTCACATCACTAATATCAATTATAACTAATTCGTTAGTATTTGCTTCATTACTATTTCCTGTGCCAACTGTCACATAAACAAAATTCCCGTCTATAGCAATAGGGAAACCATCACCTACAAGCTCTATAAAAGATTGCTTTTGAGGATATAGTGGATAGTTTTTAACTGAACAGATGAGTATTCCTCGATATGTTGCTATAAGTAAGTTATCATTATAACGAATAATAGACCTCATGCTGTAGTCAAAAGGCAACTCATGAATTAGGTTAACTGTTTTGTTATCACCTAATGAGAAAACTTTCACACTGCCATTTAAAACAACATACAAGTAATCTTTATAAAAAGTAATCTTCGAAGCAGAAGGACTTACTACTGATTCTATTTTGTTGTTTGATAGCACCGAATCATTAATAGGAGATGACCATGGAAATTTTAAACCTAACATTTTTCTTTCTACAACTTTCCACCCAACTACGATATTTTTATTCGTATTTTGGGTATAGCACATATCATGATCATAACCAAAATTATTTTGCGTTTCAGGCAATGCATATGTAAAGGCCTGTTCTATGCGTCCCTTCAATTCAGGCTTTGCCGGATTTGTGAGATCAAACCACACCAGATCCACATAAGCATCGGCATAAAGAATATCATTTCGAATAGCCAAATCCACATTTCCCAACAACTCTATATATCCTATATTCTTTGGATTAGACGGATTTCTGTTATCTATAATATGAATTCCTTTTTCAGGCTCAGAAATATACAAATAGCCTTTATAGAAAGAAATTTTACCCTGCTTTTTGATTTCCACAGGAGTAGTTTTTACTTTTACAGAGTTACGAAAATCAGCAGCTTTCATAAATATGGGTTCGTTGATCTTATATGTAACCACCTCATATCCATCTCCAGACTCATCCTTATCACTACAACCAATTAGTAGTGATATCAAAAGAAAAAAGAACATGTAAAATAACTTTTGCATTGTACTTTTATTTAAGGTTAATATGTAAACTCTAAAACGAATATCTCAAACCTCCACTCAGTCCAAAGACATGAGAGTTTTCTGAACGTATGCTAAACGGCTGATTATTGTCAAAAAAATAAGAATAGCGAGGTTCGAAGTATATTCCCCAATCACTATAAAATTTATATGTTACGCCCACAGAAGCATTCAAAGACCATTGAAGACCCCGAACACTCTGATGGGTAGAATAATTTAAAGAATTAGACTCTTCTCGCTGTATAACGCTCTGCGAATAATTCATTCGCAAACCTTTTTCTACCATTCCTCCGGCAGATACGTATATATTCCAATTCGGGTTATTCCAGAGATACACAACAGCATTGAGAGGAATACCTAAATAATGCAATTCTTGCTTGGCGGTGTGATAAGATGTTCCACTCCTCCTAAATTTAGAAGACAAGTAAGTATATACCAACCCGGTCTCGAAACCTATCCTATCAGTCAGATCTTTACGAACAGTAACACCAAATGATAACGGAACAGAGTGACTTACATTTGTAAAGTCGTTGTAATCCAAAAACTCCTTTCCGTATGAATTATGTCCTCCATCAGAAAGTGCACCGCTCTCACTCGAAGGAAGGGAATTCATCATAGAATAATAACCATTCTTATCCGGTCCCCCTCCTCCAAATGAAGCGCTTCCTCCCGAAGAGAAAGAAGCGGCTAATAACCATTTGTCTTGTCTCTTCGATTTTTCAATAAGGATTCTAGTTGGTTCATTACTTTTCTTTACATCTTTATAAACACGAGAAGGAACAGAATCTTTCTTTACTTCAGGTAAATCGGACTCGCTATCAGGCTCCGCAACTCCGAGAGAATTGCCAATTTGAGCAAGCTGCACAGTATCTATCATTAACAGAGAATTTTCAACAGATTTCGTTGTGCCGGACGAACTGTCATCTATCGATACTGCTTCACTTACTTGTTGCGAAATCAACCGGACGCTTCCTGAAGATTTCTTAGTTATTTTTATTTTATTTTCTTCTTTTACGACATTATCCTTGCCATTTACGGCATTATTATCTTTTTCTACAAAGGTTGTTATTTTAGCAGGCGTTGCACCACTGCCTATTTGGGTAATATAGTCCTGTTCTTTTAGAGGCAACATCAACAAGACTAGCAAAATGACGGCAGCAGCAGCCCCGGCAATAGTCCACCACATCGTACGCCTGTTGCTCACAGGTTTGATGCGCTGCTCTATTGCATTCCAGCTATCTTCATCGACAGGCATACGGTGATCTTCGAGCCGCTGCTTTATCAATTTACTGAAATCGTCAAGTTGGTCTTTATATTTTTTTTCGTTCTGCTGCATTTTCATGCATAATTAAAGATTCCACATTTTTTTGTAAAATTTTCCTGGCTCTTATAAATTGAGACCGGGATGTACTTTCGTTTATACCAAGCATATCTGCTATCTCGCTATGCGAATATCCTTCGATCACAAACAGGTTGAAAACAGTGCGATACCCGTTAGGCAATTTAGCCACACAAGCCAATATCTCATTCACAGAGAGTTGTTCCAATGCCGAAACATCACCGCTTTCCATCGCTTCGTCATACTCATTTATATCTGAAGTCACACGAAGTATATCGTTGCGGCGCAAATGCTCAAGAGCAGTTGTTACAAAAACCCGACGCATCCAACCGTTAAAAGAACCCGTTCCGGAATAGGTATGTATCTTGGTAAATACCTTTACAAACCCATCCTGCATTAAATCTTTGGCTGTCTCCCTATCATTAACATACCGCATGCAAACAGACATCATGGCAGGAGCATGTAACTCATAAAGTTCTTTACGAGCCCATGACTCACCACGTTTACATCCGGTGATTAATTGCAGTTCGTCCATTCGTTTTTCTCTCTATTAAATAAGATGCGAGTTAAATTCAAAAAGTTGCATCGAGTATAAAAATAAACTTTTTTATTTATCTATTTAACAAAAAAGCCTCACCATATAAAAAGTGAAGCTTTTACAAACGCGTATATTATTAATTTATTTTTCTGCACTCATATCCGGATTATCCGTTGCACCATAGCAAGTCTTGCCATCTACCGACAGTACAAAATTTTTCACTACATCTGTTTTTTCTTTAGCCTCATTGGTTACTGTATACTTACATTCCACAACAACAGCCAAAACCTGATCGGTCTTTTGTCCCTCATACAACCGAGTAGGTTCGGGTTTTACAGCTTTCAGTGAATCAATTGTTTGCTGGGTCTTTGTCAATTGAACGGTATATGCGTCAGTTACAACTTTCGACGATGTGCCTATTCTCACAAGATCTTGCTGATAGCTTGCCAATTCTTTCTCAGCCTGTTCGATCCGGGCTTTCAGTTCTTTTTCAGCCTTCATATTAAGGAAGTTGATACTGTCGCCTACCGTTACTTTCTTTAACTCCTTCACTTCATTCACCTTAACTTCTATTTTAGAAGTTTGTCCTTCAGTAGACTCGATATAGCTTGATATGGCTCCATCGTATTTACCGGAACACGATACCATAAAGAAACTTACGGCCAAAGCCAAGAACAGGAAATAATATTTTCTCATCATAGTTTTATTTATTGTTTCATTTTTGAGTCTTAGTTTGTTTAGCAAATGTAGAAAAAAATAAGAACACATACCCGCATATTATTTAAAGAAATGTGACTCATCATCTAACCCCTTGTTTCAAAGAGAAAGGAAAACCCTCTATTTTAAGAAGTTTTTGAATTTAGCAACTAAAAACCAAGCAATAAAAAATAATACTTTCAGTGATTTAACTATCTTTGCACCCAAATGTATAAAAAACAACTGTTTAATCAAGCAGCATATCATTCAATAACTGTTCATTATGAAGAAATATAACCTGATAAACAATATTTTTGGTTGGTTTAGTTTTGCCGTAGCCGCTATTGTTTACCTGATGACAATTGAACCTACAGCCAGTTTTTGGGATTGTGGCGAGTTTATTACTTCAGCCTATAAATTGGAAGTTGGACACCCACCCGGTGCGCCATTCTTTATGCTCACAGGGAAGTTCTTTTCGTTATTTGCTTCCGATCCCAGCCAAGTTGCTGCAATGATAAATAGTATGTCTGCGCTATTAAGTGCACTCACCATCCTATTTTTGTTTTGGACTATTACACATCTTGCTAAAAAGCTCATATATACTGATACCGATAAAGAAATGACTATGGGGCAACTTATAGCCATCATCGGAAGCGGATTGGTTGGAGCCCTTACATATACGTTTACCGACACATTCTGGTTTTCGGCTGTCGAGGGTGAAGTGTATGCATATTCGTCTATGTTTACAGCCCTTGTATTCTGGTTAATCCTGAAATGGGAAAACCGTGCCGATCAGCCGGGAGCAGACAAGTGGCTTGTGATTATAGCCTATGCAATGGGATTATCTATCGGTGTCCATTTGCTTAACTTGCTTTGTATCCCTGCCATTGTTTTGGTATATTACTTCAAAAAAGCAAAACACGCTGATGTAAAAGGCATATTGCTTGCCTTGGCAGGCTCACTGTTGCTGATTGTAATTCTTATGTATGGTATTATCCCGGGATTTACAAAAGTAGGAGCATGGTTCGAGATGCTGTTTGTCAATAGCCTCGGATTCTCATATAATACAGGTGCGTTATCATATATTCTACTGACAGTAATTTCTATTGTTTGGGCAATATATGAAACTCTTTCATCGAAGGGAAGCATCAAAAGAGCCAAGATCGCTACATTTATTGCTTTAGCTCTAAGCGGCGTTGTATTTATAGGCTCTAGTGTAGTACTGTGGATCGTTTTGATTGCTGCACTCGCTGGCTTCTTATTCTTTTATAAAGGAATCAACGCACGTTTTCTGAATACAACCGTTCTGTGTCTACTTGTTATACTGGTAGGTTATTCATCTTTTGCTTTAATACCTATCCGTTCGATAGCGAATACTCCGATGGATCAGAACTCGCCCGAAAACGTATTTACGCTGGCAAGTTACCTCAACCGTGAACAATATGGCGACAGACCGCTATTCTATGGCAGGACGTATGCTTCAACCGAGAAGAAAGACCCTTCTACAGGCAGAATGGCAGCACCTGAAAGCGAAAAGAAAACATACGATAAGATAGTAAAGAAGTCACCTGACCAAAAAGACGAATACGTAGTAACAGGTACTATCCCTACATACGCTACAACGAACAATATGCTGTTGCCTCGTATGTATTCTACCGAAGACAGACATGTTCTGGGTTATCAGATCTGGGCAAACATCAAAGACCCATCTGTGCCTCCGACAATGTTTGAGAACATGAAATTCTTCTTTAGCTACCAGCTAGACTTTATGTACTTCCGCTACTTCATGTGGAATTTCTCAGGCCGCCAGAATGATATCCAGTCGGTAGGAAATATAAGCAACGGTAACTGGATTACAGGTATCAGCTTTATTGACGAATTGCTCGGACGTGGACCACAAGGGAATCTTCCTCCGGATATTACAGAGAACAAAGGGCATAATAAATATTACATGTTGCCACTCATACTGGGTATTCTCGGTATTGTTTTCCAGTTGACCAAAGGACGTAAAGGTGAGCAACAGTTCCTTGTAACGTTTATGTTATTCTTTATGACAGGTATCGCTATTATCATATACCTGAATCAGCAACCATTCGAACCACGTGAGCGTGACTATGCTTATGCCGGATCGTTCTATGCCTTCTGTATATGGATAGGGTTTGGTGTTGCCTTTATATGGAAAACATTAAGCAAATGGGTACCAAGCACAGTTGCAGCCGGAATCTCCACAGCTTTATCGCTGTTTATACCGATACAAATGGCAGGGCAAAACTGGGACGATCACGACCGCTCCGACAGATATACAATGCGTGACTTTGGGATGAACTACCTCAGAGGATGCGAGCCGAATAGTATTTTATTCTCGATGGGAGACAACGATACATTCCCATTATGGTATGCTCAGGAAGTAGAAGGTTTCCGCACCGATGTGCGTGTATGTAACCTCAGCTACCTGCAAACAGACTGGTATGTAGACCAAATGCGTCGTCAGGCATACGATTCGTCGCCACTGCCTATCAATTGGGAATCAGACCGCTATCAAGGGTCTAAAGGACAATCGGCTTACGTTCTGTCTCGAAAAGATATTGAAAGTATTATTACCCGTGAGCTTAAAAACTCTCAGGACGGAGCATGGCTGGGAAGAATCAACTTCAACGACTATTATGATACATCAGCATATAAAGATACCATGCAAGTGAGCGAGGTATTGGATATACTGAAAACCAAAGACAACTATGCCCCTCGCAATCCATTCGGCATCGACAAAGGTGTTGTAATACCAAGTAGTGTATTGAAAATGTCTGTGAATGAATCGAAAGTAGACTGGAAGAAAATGGGTGCAAGTCCGCAATCTCAGTTTATATTCAACCTTGGAGACAACAAGGGCGGTATCTACAGACAGGAAATGATGATATTGGAAATGTTGAACAATATCAACAACGACGACTGGAAACGTGGCATCTATTATGCGATGACTATCGGCGAACCACCTTTGAAATTGGAGAAACAATCGATCAAAGAAGGTATTATATGCCGTATCATTCCGGGTGTAGCAGACAGTACAGGAGTAAATACTGATGTGATGTTCGACAATATGGTCAACAAGTACAAATGGGGAGGTATCGAAAATCCGAAAGTATATCTGGATGAAAACAACCTGAGAATGTGCCGCACGTTCCGTGTATTGTTTGGCGAACTCATCTCTGCTTTGTTAGAAAAAGGCGACAATGAGAAAGCACTCCAAGCCCTTGATGCATGTATAACAAAAATACCGGGCAACACTGTTCCGCGCGGTGGAGAGTCTGTTATGTTTGCTGAAGCATATTACCAACTCGGACATGCTGACAAGGCTCAAAAAATAATAGACGAAATCATGTACAGATCAAACGGCTCTTTGGAATGGTACGCCAGCATGAAACAAACAGACATGATCACATGTAGTTCTGATATACGGGATTATATAAATACCGAAATTCAGATATTGGATATCTATCAACGCTACGACAGAGCTAAATATAAAGTGCTCCTCAACAAATTGATGAGCCTATCTGAACTATACCTTAGCAATGGGGTAAGCTTCAGTGAAAGCAGACACCCTCTCGATTTTCTTATGCGGGTAACAATGAGAGGCTTCTACCTGTCGGGTGAAGATACTATAGCGGAAAAAGAAGAACATGCAATGGCCGAACACATCGCCGGTCTGATGCAGAAATATAATCCTCGTCTTTTGCAAAAATACAGATCTAACTAGAATAAATAAACAAACAGATAATCGNNCGATTATCTGTTTGTTTATTATATCGATTATGCTAATAGAACAACCCCCTAAGATATACCGGATGCTGTTTCCGGGAGCATTGTGGCGCAAACCTGTAGAAGGACAAAAAACAGTCTATCTCACATTCGATGATGGGCCCATACCCGACATTACCCCGTGGGTATTAGATCTTTTGGACAAATATGAAATTAAAGCGACATTTTTCTGTGTAGGAGACAATGTTCGCAAACATCCCGATATCTATAAAATGGTATTGGAAAGAGGACATCGTGTAGGCAATCATACTTTCAACCATGTGCAAGGTATACGCAAATTCTCAAAAAGATACCTTGAAAATACCCGACTGGCTTCGGAATATATCGATTCGGAACTATTCCGTCCGCCACATGGTCACATGCGAGTATCTCAGTTCTTTACCCTGAGACGCTATTATAAAATTGTGATGTGGGATGTAGTTACCCGAGATTACAGTAAACTAATTACTCCTGAAAAGGTATTCGAAAACGTAAAAAGATATACCCGAGATGGTTCTGTGATCGTTTTTCACGACTCGCTAAAAGCCGAGAAGAACATGAAATATGCTTTACCCCAAAGTATAGAGTGGCTAAAAGAACAAGGGTACACGTTTAAACTTCTGTAAAAAAAACATTCTATTGTTCATAGTATATTCCCGGCTATCAGATAGGGTCAACCAATCAACAACAGGCTATAATCTCCCGTATTGTTAATAGATGAGGGTTTTATTAATATTTTTTAATTATAGCATGCTGCAACTTTTCTGACATCTAACTCATCATATATATAGAATCAAATAATTAATGATGTTAGAACTATGAAAGCGTTGAAACTTTTTTTAATGACTATTGGGATCATCGGCATGACTATCTTTTTTCAGTCGTGTTTGGATGATGATGATGACTCAAGTTGGAGGTATCCAAATGCACTTGTAACTGTAAAGCCGACTAGCGGAAATTCTTTTTTCCTACAGCTGGACGAAAAGACAACATTACTGCCTACCAATATGACAACTTCGCCTTACGGCAACAGAGAAGTCAGGGCACTTGTCAACTATGACGAAGTAGACAAACCTAGCCAAGGATACACGAAGGCTATACATATAAACTGGATAGACAGCATCCTTACAAAACAAACCGTTCCCAACTTAGGTGCTGAAAACGATGCAAAATACGGAACAGATCCTATCGAAATAGTGAACGACTGGGTAACTATTGCCGAAGATGGCTATCTTACTCTCAGATTCAGAACTTTGTTCGGTGATGCAAGTAAAACTCATTACGTAAATCTGTTAGTAAATACCAATCCATCAAACCCTTATGAACTGGAATTCAGACATAATGCAAGTGGAGATACCTATGGACGTGAAGCTGATGGGCTAGTAGCATTTAATATCAACAACTTACCTGACACAGAAGGTAAAACAGTGAAGTTAAAATTGAAATGGAAATCATTCAGCGGCAACAAGTCTACCGAGTTTGATTTCACAACACGTAAGGCAACACCTAAGAGCTCAGCAATTACAGCTCAGAGAAGTGTTTCGAACATAAAATAACTTCTTGTTATAAACAAAACTCTAAAAAGCGGGTTCATCATCATAAACGGTCGGAAAAAATCCGACCGTTTTTTATTTATTCTGTTTATATATCTTGCCAATTTGATAAAGAAGTTTTTTCTAATGAAAAAAAGAAGATTCTTCGTTATCGCTCAGAATGACAAATAATGCCGACCGAAGCGCAGCAAATGCAAATAAGGATTCTATACAGATATAGTATAGCTTATATTCAATAACTAAAATTACACACTAACTGTGCGGAATCGCTAACCGATGGATAACATGTACCTGAAAGCATATTGCCATAACTACTTTTCACGAAAACAGTAATTTCCTTGTCCAGATATAAAAGTTTAAAATTAACACCATCGATGTCTCTAATTACACCTTGTTGTTCAGGGCTAATTACATCAGTTCCATCTCTGCTAACAAATCTCCCATCATCTTTCAATTCATAATCAGTAATTCCCCATAGACACTTTCCATAATATACAAAAACTTTCGAATTTACATCTAGATGTTTATCATTGGCATTGCCTATATTGTAAAATGCTTTCACTTGAATAAAAGGATCTGATTTTATCTCTAACGAATTATCATCAGAGCAGGAAACAAAAAAGCCAAACAGAAATATCATTAATATTATTTGATTTTTCATATTAATAGTATTTTTAAATGAAACTAATGCAATATATAAATAAAAGCCATAATAGCTTGATAAAAATATGATATAATTATCATTAATATCATCTCCTCTATAATTTACCCTAAAGAACAACGACATTATTCCCCTCGTCATACTGAGGTAACGAAGCATTCCAACTCTTTATCGTAATAAGCCCTTTCATTCATATTCATCACTTTTCTAAATAATTATCTATTATAAACAACATTATTATAACAGATATGGCAAAGTATACAGAAAGACTGGCAGAAAAGATTGTCTCGCTGATAGAAGAAGACACATACTCTATCACAGAGATTTGCAAACACCTGAAAATAACCCGCAAATCATTCTATGAATGGCGAGACAAGAAGCCCGAATTTAGAAAAGCAATAGAAGCGGCAATTGAAAGCAGGGATGAGACGCTGGCAATCACTGCCCGCCGATCGTTAAAGAAAAAGCTCGAAGGCTACACCCTCACAGAGGTGCGAACGACCTATGTACCTGACAAAGAGAATCCCGACAAACTAGTACTGAAAACCCGTGTGGTCAGACAAAAAGAATATGCCCCCGACACACACGCTATCAGGCTGGTATTGTCGCACAACGAAACAAAGGAAGAAGAAAACAAAGAGCAGAGTCAACCCCTAACGATAATCGTACAAGACCCTAAAACGAAGGATAGTTTGAATGAGCTGCGAGAGAAACTGATGAATAATGCACCGTTCGAAAAGAAAATAGAAAAGGGAGAGCTTATTTTTGAACCAACCGAACAGGTTTCTGATTCAGATAATTTGCAGGATGTACAGATTGAAGATGAGGCGGAAACAATAACCCAAAAGAAAGAAGAATCGGAATATGTCTTTATCAGGGATTACTGCCTCCCTCCACCCCATTTGTACCGAAAAGTGAAAAGGAGCGAAGTGAAAGAAGGTGACATAATACGACCTGACTAGAAAGTGTCACTTTTGTCACCTTTTTCATAGTAAACAAATAAGAACAAACACGTTACACTGATGCCGTTTTATTACCTTTGATGTTTAGATGTAACTATTGGATTAAAAACTTTAGTAACCCTCACAAAAAATCGTATTTTTGTATTCTATTAATTCTACAGAGCATGATATTAGAGCGGTTATCCATACTCAACTATAAAAATATAGAGCAGGCAGAACTCAATCTGTCTCCCAAGATCAATTGCTTCTTGGGTAGTAACGGTATGGGAAAAACAAACCTGTTGGACGCCATCTATTATCTCTCGTTCTGCAAAAGCCACAACAACCCCATCGACAGCCAAAATATAAGGCACGATGCCGATTTTGCCGTTATACAGGGATGGTATATCTTGGACGACAAGCAAGAAGAGTTCTTTTGCAGCCTCAGACGGAAACAGAAGAAACAATTCAAGCGGAACAAAAAAGAATATGAACGCCTATCCGATCATATCGGCTTTCTGCCTCTTATCATGGTTTCTCCTTCCGACACCGAACTTATAAATGGAGGAAGTGACGAGCGAAGAAAATTTATGGATATGTTCCTTTCGCAGTTCGACAAGGAATATCTGCATTCTCTCATCCGCTACAATAAAGCATTGCAACAGCGTAACGCACTCCTGAAAACAGATTCGTATATCGACGAAACTTTGTTCGACCTTTGGGACGAACAACTGGTAGAAGAAGGAAAGGTTATCTATTCGAAACGTAAAGATTTTATCGAGAAATTCATTCCTATCTTTCAACGTTTCTATGATTTTATCTGTTTATCAAATGAGAAAGTAGAGCTACGGTACGAATCGCATTTCGACGATGCAGACTTTGCACGTTCGCTGAAACAAAAGCGGGAGCGAGATCGCATATTAGGATACACGAGTATCGGTGTGCACAAAGATGACTTGGATATGCAGATGGATGGCTATTCGATAAAACGAGTAGGGTCGCAAGGTCAGAACAAGACATACGTTGTTGCGTTGAAGCTTGCCCAATTCGATTTTCTACGCAAGGCAACCGAAACAACACCTGTGCTGTTGCTCGACGATATATTCGACAAACTGGATTCGACACGTGTAGAGCAAATAGTAAAACTTGTATTGGATAAAGACTTTGGGCAGATATTCGTTACCGATACAAACCGTGAACATCTCGACGAAATACTGTCACATACAAACAGCAGTTATCACCTCTACGAAGTAAGCGGTGGCGAAGTCGTACAAAAGAAGAATAAAGCCTTATGAGAAAACGAAATACAGAAAGTATAGGTGAAGTACTCAGACAGTT
This sequence comes from Dysgonomonas sp. UBA7630, assembly GCF_002483985.1. NCBI lineage: Bacteria > Pseudomonadati > Bacteroidota > Bacteroidia > Bacteroidales > Dysgonomonadaceae > Dysgonomonas > Dysgonomonas sp. UBA7630. Next base: position 97,671 of record NZ_DLIY01000026.1, on the reverse strand, counting down.
TTTTGAAGAGAATCAATTCTTCAAAAGAAAGTTTGCCGAGAGCAGGGCTGTTACAGGCTGGTCGAAGCTTCTGGGGTCTATGATTTCATCTTATACAACAAATATTTACCTGCGGAATGGGGTGCTATATGTATCACTCAGCTCATCGGTATTACGTTCCGAGCTCATGATGGCTAAAGATAAATTAATAGCAAAATTGAATGAACATGCAGGCATGCCTGTTGTAAACGATATAGTATTCAGATAAGACAAATGGAAATAAAACCAGAAACATTTAAAGCTACACTCCCTGTTCAAATCCGGTTCAACGATATAGACGCACTAGGACATATAAACAACAATGTATACTTCAGTTTTTTTGATTTAGGAAAAACCAATTATTTTGAAGTAATCAAGCCTGCTTCGGTCAGTTGGATTGAGGGAATGATTGTACTGGCGCATATCGACGTGGATTTCTTTTCCCCGATTTATTACAAAGAAAAGATTGTTGTTGATACCAAGATTACAAAGCTGGGCGACAAAAGCGGCGTATTTCTTCAGCAAATACGAAGTGTGAAAAACGATGAAGTAAAATGCCGTTGCGAATCCGTTTTCGTTACTTATGATGCAGATACACAATCATCGATGCGCATACCCAACGTATGGCGTTCAGTGATTTCCAAATATGAAGGAGTAGAATTGTAAAGAGACTGTTTTTTTGACAGCCTCTCTACATTTATTTTATTGTTTTACTTCTGCTTTTTTGGCAAATGTATCAGGGTAAGTTACAGGGTATAACTTGTCACCACCCAGTAGTCGGATATAAGTAGAGAAAGTTCGTTTGCCTTCTTCGAGCTCTATGACACGGCATCCGTTCTTACCCAGGTTGTTGTACTCGGTATTGCCTCCCGAATAACGTCCATAAGCGAGATATATGTTATAGTATTCTCCTATATAATCGTTGTCGTGGTCGTGCCCTACAAAAGTACCCATCACATCTCCGGCTTCGCGCATGGCTGCAAACATTCCTGTGTTCATCTTTCCGTGGCATTCTTTCTCATCACGGCTTCCTATCAGCTGGTCGTATTTCTCAGCTTTCATCATCGAGTATTCAACCAACGGGATATGGAAAAAGGCAAGAGCAGGGTAAGGCACTCCGGCATTTTGTTTGGTGTATGCAGCACTTTGAGCTCTATACCACTCTACCTGATTGAATGCAAGCCAGTCATAAGGACCAACCTCTTTGATAGGTGCATAAGCTCCTGAATCGAAAAAGTAAAGAACCGACTTTACCTTATCTTCCGAAGCTCCCTTCACCTCGAGGATATAGTTCCCTACTCCTTTCAGAGACTTGTCTCCTGCCTGAGCAAGACAGTATGGTTTGAGGGTTACGAAATCCATGAGTTCCTGACGAGACGTTTCGTGTTCGTCATCATGGTTTCCGAATACATAGGCCCAAGGTATCTTCCTTTTTATCACAAGGTTGAAGATATCATCGAGTCCTTCTTTTACCGGCTTCGCATAAATGACATCACCTGTGAATACAACTAAGTCCGGCTTTTCGGCATCAAGCACTTCACTGATTAGCTTTAAGGCAACTGCCGATTCGGGAACATTCTTCTTATAGTGGATATCGGTAAACTGGATAATCTTAAATTTTCCATTGTTATTAAAGCTTAGCGACTTGTGTTGGGCATTCACTGAGATAGAAAATAAGATAAGGAGAGTGAGAATGAAATTACGCATATTTTTCATGTTTAAATATTTATTATGTACGAATAGGATTCGGTGGTTGATACTGTCTTAACAAAGATATAGGCTTTCATAGTGATAAGCAGAGGGAGGATTAAAATTTAAACAATTCTTAATCAAATCAAAAAATATATGTCAAGCATTTGTTCGTTTCTTTTTTTTTATATCTTTGCAAGAACAAAAAGAAAGTATAATGAATCTTCTATTAACAAATACATATTGGTGGTGGCACTCTCAACTCAAAAAGTCGTGAGCCAAATCGGTGTGTATTTACAAATAGAAAATTTTTAAAATACAAAGCCTATCGTAACTCACGATAGGCTTTTTTTATGACAATAAAATAAACACTATATAAGATGGAAAAATTCGCAGTTGATACAAATGGCTTTTATGGAGAATTTGGAGGAGCATATATTCCTGAGATTTTATATGACAATGTGGAAACATTAAAGAACTCATATCTGGATATCATAAACGACCCCAGCTTTCAGAAAGAATATAACGACCTGTTAAGAGATTATGCAGGACGCCCATCGCCTCTCTATTTAGCAAATAGGCTTTCCCAAAAATACGGATGCAAGATATATCTCAAACGTGAAGATCTTAACCATACAGGTTCGCACAAGATAAACAATGCTTTGGGACAAATCCTTATAGCCCGCCGTATGGGTAAGACACGCATACTTGCCGAAACAGGAGCAGGACAACATGGTGTAGCCACTGCTACAGTATGTGCTCTGATGAATATGGAGTGTATTGTATATATGGGAGCAACAGATGTTGCACGGCAAAAGCTCAATGTACAGAAGATGGAAATGTTGGGAGCAACGGTAGTTCCTGTAACCAGTGGAAACATGACATTGAAAGATGCCACAAATGAAGCTATCCGTGACTGGTGCAGTCATCCATCCGATACTTACTATGTGATTGGTTCTACCATAGGGCCTCATCCTTATCCCGATATGGTGGCACGTCTGCAATCTGTAATAAGCAAAGAGATCCGTAAGCAACTTTTAGAAAAAGAAGGTCGTGAAACGCCCGATTATCTGATCGCTTGTGTAGGGGGAGGAAGCAATGCAGCGGGGACAATTTATCACTTTATAGATGAGCCCCAAACAAAGATCGTACTTGCCGAAGCGGCCGGAAAAGGAATAGACTCAGGTGAATCGGCTGCAACAATCCACTTAGGCAGATTAGGTATTATACATGGCTGTAAAACACTGCTCATGCAATCGGAGGACGGACAGATAGAAGAGCCTTACTCCATATCAGCCGGACTGGATTATCCGGGGATTGGACCGATGCACGCACACCTTGCTCAGATCGGTCGCTCTGAAGTACTTGCCGTGACAGACGATGAAGCCATGGATGCTGCTTTTGAACTCACCAAACTGGAAGGAATAATACCTGCCATAGAATCGGCTCATGCCTTGGGTGCTCTGAACAAAAAGCAATTCAATGCCGACGATGTAGTTGTGCTTTGCCTATCCGGGCGTGGCGACAAAGACATGGAAACCTATATAAACTATCGCAATCGCTAAACAGAGAATAGATTAACAATATCAGCTAAATAGTATGAAATACAATATACAGGTAAAGACAAAAAACCTTCTGGCAGATTTACAGACTCCTGTCGGAATTTATCTAAAAGTAAGAGATGTGTATCCGGAGTCTGCCTTACTGGAAAGTTCCGATTATCACGGTGGAGAAAACAGCTATTCTTTTATAGGAATAAGTCCTATTGCTAGATTCAGAGTAGACAATGATGAAATAACCACGACTTATCCGAACAATACAACGCATCAGGAAACCTTGCTAGGACACGAAAAGCTTACAGATAAGTTCAATGCTTTTATCAAGCAATTTGATGTACAAGGAGAAAACAAGACAAATATAAACGGGTTCTTTGGATATACTTCTTACGATGCCATTCGCTATTTTGAGGCTGTTGATCCGGTGAATACAAAACTAAGAAATGCGGATGTACCTGAATTTTACTACATATTGTACCGTTTCATATTAGTTATTAATCACCTGAAAAATGAACTTACCATCGTAGAAAACATAGTGGAAGGCACCCAAGAAAAGACACCTGAACTTGAAGCTATCCTAACGAATAACAATATCCCATCCTACAATTTCGAAGCGATCGGAGACGAGCAATCGATGATCACCGATGAAGAGCATCAGGAAATGATAAAGAAAGGAATCGCACATTGCAAGCGTGGCGATGTATTTCAGATTGTTCTTTCTCGCTGCTTCACTCAAAAATTTGCGGGAGACGACTTCAAAGTATATCGTTCTTTACGCTCTATCAACCCTTCGCCATACCTCTTCTATTTCGACTTTGGTTCGTACCGCATTTTCGGTTCATCACCCGAAACTCATTGCAAGGTAACAAAAGACAAAGCTTATATAGACCCCATTGCCGGAACGTATTTCCGCACCGGAGACGATGAGAAAGACCGCATCCTTTCAGAGAACTTACTGAATGATGAAAAAGAAAATGCAGAGCATGTCATGCTTGTCGATTTGGCAAGGAATGATCTCAGTCGCAACTGTCACGACGTGCAAGTAGAGTTTTACAAAAATGTTCAATTCTATTCGCATGTGATTCACCTCGTTTCTCGTGTCAGTGGAACTGTAGATAGAGACAATAACAGTATATCTGTTTTTGCCGATACATTTCCGGCCGGAACACTCTCGGGTGCACCCAAAGTGCGCGCGATGCAACTGATACGAGATATCGAAAAACAAATGCGTGGTGTATATGGCGGCTGCATTGGCTATATCGGTTTTAACGGAGACCTTAATCAGGCTATTACGATACGTACATTCTTAAGTCGTAATAACACACTATACTATCAGGCGGGAGGAGGAATTGTCTCCAAGTCAAATCCTGAGACAGAGGTAATGGAGGTAAAAAACAAACTGGGAGCTTTAGCCAAAGCTATTCGGTTTGCCGAAGAATTAAAAAATTAAAAGTAACTTTCGATATGAAAATTCTGATATTCGACAACTACGATTCATTTACATACAATCTTGTTCATTTGGTAAAGGAGCTGGGCTATACAGATGTGGATGTTTTCAGGAATGATAAAATAGCACTTGAAGATGTTGCTAAATATGATAAAATTATTCTTTCTCCGGGTCCCGGTGTCCCTTCCGAAGCCGGATTATTATTACCCCTGATAAAACAATATGCAGGCAAAAAACCAATATTAGGTGTTTGCCTTGGACATCAGGCAATAGGCGAAGCTTTTGGTGCTCAGTTGAAAAACCTAGAAGATGTGTATCACGGAGTAGCAACCCGGATTAACATCACACAACCCGATTATATATTTGATACGCTAGGGAGCGAATTAGAAGTTGGGCGCTATCATTCATGGATAGTAGACAATAACGGACTTCCTGACTGTATTGAAATAACAGCAACGGACAATAACGGACAGATAATGGCGCTAAAGCATAAGGAGTTTGATGTGCATGGAGTACAATTCCATCCCGAGTCTGTTTTAACTCCTGCCGGAGAAACAATAGTAAAAAACTTTCTGAACCAATAATTAATACTAATATAATGAAAAAGAAAATCTTATTAAGCGAGAACGACATTCCTAGAAGCTGGTATAACATTGTGGCGGACATGAAAAACAAACCTCTACCACCGCTTCATCCGGCAACAAAAAAGCCATTAGAGGTAAGTGATCTGGAACCAATATTTGCCACAGAGCTAGCTAAACAGGAACTAAATGATACCGACCGTTGGATAGAAATCCCCGAACCGATACGGGAACTATATAAGAATTACCGTCCTACACCGCTAGTACGAGCCTACGGTCTCGAAAAAGCGTTGGACACACCGGCTCATATTTATTTCAAAAATGAAAGTGTCAGCCCTGTAGGTTCTCACAAACTAAACTCGGCAATAGCGCAGGCATACTACTGTAAAGAGCAGGGGATAACAAATATCACAACCGAAACCGGAGCCGGACAATGGGGTGCAGCCTTATCGTATGCAGCAAGTCATTTCGATCTGAATCTGGCTGTATATATGGTTAAGATCAGTTACCACCAAAAACCTTACCGCCGATCTATTATGCAAGCATATGGAGCCGAAGTTATAGCTTCGCCGAGTATGAGTACGAAAGCCGGACGTAAAATAATTACAGAAAACCCGACTTATCAGGGAAGCCTCGGCACAGCTATCTCGGAGGCCATAGAGCTGGCATTAAACACACCGAATTGTAGATATACATTAGGCAGTGTTCTGAATCATGTATCTCTGCATCAAACGATCATTGGGTTGGAGGCGGAAAAACAAATGGAAATAGCCGGAGAATATCCCGATATAGTAATAGGCTGTTTTGGCGGCGGATCGAATTTTTCCGGTATCACATTCCCTTTTCTGCGCCATAAACTGACCGAAGGAAAAGAAGTACGCCTGATTGCGGCAGAGCCAGCATCATGTCCTAAACTGACCCGAGGTAAATTCGAATATGACTTTGGTGACGAAGCCGGATATACACCACTACTACCGATGTACACACTTGGGCACAATTTTGCGCCGGCAAATATCCATGCGGGTGGCCTTCGGTACCATGGTGCAGGAACCATTGTCAAACAGTTGAAAAAAGACGGATATATAGAAGCTGTAGATGTAAAGCAACTCGATACATTCGAAGCGGCTATATTGTTTGCTAAAGCGGAAGGTATAATTCCGGCTCCTGAATCATCACACGCTATACACACAGCTATTCAGGAAGCATTGAAAGCAAAAGAGGAAGGAAGGCAAAAAACAATTCTATTTAATCTTTCGGGCCACGGGCTTATCGATATGGCTGCGTATGATCGTTATTTCGATGGAGAACTATCGAACCATGAGCTAGGCGACGAAGAGATTGCGAAAACAACAAATACACTAGAACATCTGGTTCCGTAAAATAAACTCTTAGCTGATAGCCGTTAGCAAATATAATAACGGCTAAAAGCTATAAGTTAACAGCTAAAGACATGAAACAAATATTAAACAGACTCTTTGAGCATCAATATCTCAACAGATGTGAAGCAAAGGAAATATTGACAAAGATGGCTGCCGGAGACTATAATGATTCGCAAATTGCAGCATTCATCAGCGTCTTTCTTATGCGCAGCATCAGCGTTGATGAGTTTCTCGGATTTGCAGATGCACTTTTAGATCTGCGAGCCAATGTAGATGCACTGGCGGCTTACAACCCTATCGACATAGTAGGTACAGGCGGAGATAATAAGAATACATTCAACATTTCAACGCTGTCTTGCTTCGTTGTTGCCGCATCAGGATATAAGGTTGCCAAACATGGTAATTACGGTGCAACCTCAGTCAGTGGAGCATCCAATGTAATGGAACAGCACGGTGTGAAATTCACATCCGATGTAAGCAAGCTGGAAGCATCTTTGGACAAAACCAATATCGCTTACTTACATGCCCCACTGTTCAACAATGCGCTTAAGGTGGTTGCCCCCGTACGTAAGGCACTTGGTGTTCGTACTTTCTTCAATATGCTGGGACCTGTGGTTAACCCAATAAAACCAAAGCGCACGGTATTAGGTGTTTTCAATCTGAAAATGGCACGTCTATATTTCTATATGTATCAACAAACGGATGTAGATTATTCGATTGTACATAGTTTAGACGGATATGATGAAATATCATTAACGGGAGATTTCAAAATAATCAATAAATTTGAAGAAAAAATATACAGCCCCGAACTAATTGGTTTTGAACGTTGCAAAGAAGCCGACCTGGACGGTGGCGCAACGCCGGAAGATGCCGCTAAGATTTTTGATAATATCATCTGCAATACTGCGACTAAAGCACAAAAAAATGCGGTGATTGCAAATGCTGCTATAGCAATTCAGACAATTGATCCGAATATGTCTTTTGAAGATAGCATTGCACAAGCGCGGGAAACAATAGAAAGCGGAAGGCTAAAAGATACATTTTTGAGATTCTTGGAGTTAAACACTTAATATATCAACGATACTCTGATATGAAAAAAGTTTTAATAATTAACGGACATCCCGACAAAGAAAGCTTTTGCTTTGGGCTGCATCAGCAATACAAGAAAGGTACTCTGGCAAAAGGAAATGAAGTAAAAGAGATCATCCTCGCTGAAATGACCTTCAACCCCATACTGATGTATGGCTATCGCAAAAGAACGGAACTTGAACCCGATCTGTTGGAAGCTTGGGACAAGTTGCAATGGGCAGAACATATTGTTTGGATTTACCCTACATGGTGGGCATCCCCTCCTGCTCTATTGAAAGGATTTATAGAAAGGTTATTCCTTCCAGGATTCACTTTTGAATATCAGGAAAAGTCTCCGTTTCCCAAAAAGCTATTGATGGGAAAAACATCTGAAATCATCAGTACAATGGATGCTCCTGTTTTTTATTACAAATGGATAGTGAAAGATATCGGAGGAAAAATGATAAGAAAAAATATCGGCGCATTTTGCGGTATCAAAAATATCAGAACAACTTATCTGGCAACAATAAAAGGATCGACTCCCGAACAACGGGAAAAATGGTTAAACAAAATAGAGCTATTAGCTCGTAAATAATGGATATAACGACCAATACAACATCGAAAGAACGTATACGACTAGCTATTTTCTGTCTGTATTTTTGTTCGGGTATGTGCTTTTCCAGCTGGGCTAGCCGAATTCCCGACATAAAGAATTCGTTGGGACTGGGTGATGCCGCATGGGGTACTATCCTGTTAATGATCCCTATCGGACAAATATGCGGGATGACTATATCAGGCTTACTCATATCCAGAGTAGGAAGTAAACGTATTCTACCCTTAGCTCTTACAGGCTATGTCTTAGCATTACTACTTATAGGGCTTTCTGGTTCTGAATATGCCTTGATTATGAGTCTTATATTTTTCGGCTTTTGCGGCAATTTCTGCAATATATCAGTCAATACTCAGGCTGTAACGCTTGAAGCTACTTATAATAAACCGATCATGGCCTCCTTTCATGGAGGGTGGAGCTTGGCAGGATTGGCCGGTGCATCCGTAGGGCTGTTAATGGCATCGCTAAAGTTCAAACCTATCTATCATTTTTGCATCATCGGAACACTTGTTCTTATAGCTGTCTATCTCAATATGCGCTATCTTCAGGCTGATCTTAAAAAGCAAAAAGACCCGTCGGATATTGCAGCTAGGAAAAAGAATAAGCCGGAGAAGTTTCTGTTCTTACTGGGTATTGTTGCATTTTGTGGTATGGCTGCCGAGGGTGCTATGGCCGACTGGAGCGGGCTTTATCTGATAGATGTAGTAGGGACTCCCGCACATATGGCTCCTATCGGGCTCGCAGCATATATGATAACCATGGCATCAGGACGATTTGTTATCGACAAAGCCACTCAGAAATGGGGCTCGCAACGTGTTGTTCAAGTAGGAGGTATCCTTATAGCAACAGGACTGTTCGCTGCTGTAGCTTTTCCGCATTTCATAACTACTATCATAGCCTTTATGATTATCGGATTGGGTACGGCGGGTATTGTGCCCACAGTGTATAGTATTGCCGGACAGAAAACAAAAATATCAACAAGTATAGCACTGACATTAGTATCCAGTGTGAGTTTCCTCGGCTTTTTGATGGGACCTCCTCTAATTGGCTATATTGCAAGTGCAACCAACTTGCGATATTCTTATGCACTGATAGGTATGTTTGGCATTTGCATTGTAGCATTGGCCTCTGTTATTAACGTTCTGAAGAAAGAAAAACAATAGAAAAGAAATAAGATATGACTAGTATTTTAGATAAGATAATTGCAAACAAACGGTTGGAAGTAGAAAGAAATAAAAAAGAAACTTCTATCAACGAGTTAGAAAAAAGATTATCGACAATCACTACTCCTGCCTCTTTTAAAGAAGCTATCAAGAATTCAAGAACAGGAATTATTGCGGAATTTAAGCGTCGTTCACCTTCTCGTAACTGGATTTTTAAAGATGCAAAAATAGAAGATGTAATTCCTCTATACTCCCAAAACGGTGCTAGTGCAATATCTGTACTTACCGACATGGATTTCTTTGGAGGGGAATTAGCTGATCTAGAATTAGCCGGAAGTCTTACAAAAACGCCATTATTACGTAAAGATTTCGTAGTGGATGAATACCAATTGTATCAGGCTAAAATATCGGGAGCCAGTGCCATATTACTGATTGCCTCAGCTCTGACGATAGATGAAACGAAACAACTGGCACAGAAAGCAAAGGAACTACACCTTGATGTTTTGTTGGAAATTCATAATGAGCAGGAACTTCATCATATCAATGATAAAGTAGACGTTGTAGGGGTCAACAACCGCAATCTGGGAACCTTTGTTACAGATATACAAATCTCTTTTGACTTGGCAGATAAGATACCGAGCGACTTTATTAAGATATCCGAAAGTGGTATATCTGAACCTCAAACAGTCATCGATCTGCAACAGACAGGATATAAAGGATTCCTGATGGGAGAAAATTTTATGAAAACAAGTAATCCGGGGAAAGCATTGGAAGACTTTATAAACCAATTGGCATGAAGATAAAAGTCTGCGGGATGAAATATCCTGAGAATATACAGGAGTTAAACAAATTACCTATTGATTATATGGGTATGATATTCTATCAGAAATCACCCCGCTATATCGATTATCAACTATGGCAAGACGTAGGGAATATAGACTCTAGTAATATCAAAAGAGTAGGCGTATTTGTGAATTCAGGAATAGATTTCATCGTTGAAATGATTGACAAATATAAGTTAGACTTAATCCAATTGCACGGAAACGAATCTCCAAACTTTTGTAGCGAGTTAAACAAGTTTATGCCTATAATTAAAGCTTTCTGTATTTCCGAGTCTTATGACTTTGAACAGACTAAAGCATACGAGGGGCTTCGGGGATATTTCTTATTCGATACCAAAACCCCACAATATGGCGGTTCAGGGAAAAAATTCGATTGGGCAATACTAGATACTTATAATGGAGATACTCCATTTTTCCTTAGTGGAGGGATATCAGCTGAAGACATTCAGCAAATGAAAGCAATAAAGCACCCTCGGCTATATGGAGTAGACCTTAATAGCAAATTTGAAATAGAACCGGGGTTAAAAGACATACAACTACTTGATCAATTTATAAAACAACTGAGAAATGAATAGAATAAAGCAACTGTTTGAAAAGAAACAAAAGAATATATTATCCATCTATTTTACTGCAGGGTTTCCGCAATTAGATGATACCTGCAATGTTATTCGCGAATTAGAATCAAACGGTATGGACCTGATAGAAATAGGCATTCCATTTTCAGACCCGATGGCTGATGGCCCGACTATTCAGGAAAGTGGAACAATTGCTCTTCGCAATGGCATGACATTAAAGGTCTTGTTCGAACAAATGAAAGACATCCGTAGCGAGGTAACGATACCTCTCATCCTGATGGGTTATCTCAATCCGATTATGCAATATGGTTTTGAGAACTTTTGCAAACAATGCAAAGAAACAGGTATAGACGGAGCTATCATTCCCGATCTGCCATTCAATGACTATATATCTCAATATAAACCAATAGCAGACAGATACGATATAAAAATAGTTATGCTCATCACCCCTGAAACATCAGATGAGCGTATTCGCCTGATAGATGAACATACCGATGGCTTTATCTACATGGTTTCGTCTGCGTCTACTACTGGTGCACAGAGTAATTTTGATGATAAAAAGCAAGCTTATTTCCGAAAAATAAACGAAATGAATCTTCGCAATCCCCGTTTGATTGGATTCGGTATATCTAACAAAGCTACGTTAGAAGCAGCACAAGGGAATGCTAGTGGAGCAATTATCGGAAGTAAATTTATCACATTACTAAAAGAAAGTGCCAATATAAAAGAGGCAGTAAAAGCTCTAAAAGAAGCGTTGAACAAATAAAAAATCCTTTACTTNNAAGTAAAGGATTTTTTATTTCGTATTATCCCATTAGAAGGTATATCCTAAAACTATGTTATAGGATTTGAATCGATCATTATAGTTTTCTTTTGATGTATCTTCTTTCAGATATCGTTCCATTGAAGCCTGAACAAAGACAGAATGTTTGTTTTTCAGCATATAAGATGCTCCTATATTAAGATAACAACCTACAAATGGGCTTCGAAGTTCGTATTTTTGCCAATTATCAGACCATTCGCTAACCATAAATTTACTGTCGTCCCCCAGCAAGTTTGTATAAGCTATTCCGGCACCTATCATTGGCTGTATTTTGTTTAATGAAAATTTGTACTCTGCACCTAACTTTCCTGTAATAATTATAGCTTTCAATTTGAATTCTGATTCTCCATCAAGAAAATATGGAAGAGCTTGAGAAAAAGAAAAACGCGAAAAAGACATATCCAATTGCAAGGCAAATGATCTAGACCAGCGAGGATTAAACAATTTCATCTTTCCTCCTATAACAGGTTGCATTCTGTTAAGGGTAGAGTAGCTATATCCCGAATAACTATTCAAAGAATAAGTTTGTAGCTGTACTCCTGCATAAACAGAGAATGCCGTTTTGATAGAATTTTCATCCGGATGCTTATTTTCAAAGATAACGCATTCTTCTCCCGTAGTACATACTTTATCATGATATGTTTTTGCTATTTCAATAAAAGTCTTTTGACTAAAATCCATCTTATTCAAATTATTCACAATAGATGGATAATCATTAAAATAATAGCTAATAAAATTCTTATATTTATTATCCAGAATAATACGTCGATCCCTTTCAACATCTGGCACTTTCGAGATTTCTATCATCTTACCATCTTTCTCGAAGAAAAAGTATTTTTTAGCAGTCGTATCATAGTAATAAAGGTTCATCACACCTTCTACAAGATATTCTAGAAAGAATTTCTGGGGAATACTATCTATTGTCACGTCACGTGTTACATAATATTTTCCTTCATCTGAGAATCTATAACCAGCAATATCACCAGGATAATATGTTTTTTCAGCCTGCTCAGATTTGAATGTACATCGTGTTGCATTTATGGCATCCGTCCTAAAATCGATCAAGCCAGATATTGTATCGTTATCATTGGTTATAACATAGCCTTTTTTATAATTATTTTGGGCATTAAGAGAGGCTAACAATACTAAAGAAATAAATGGGCATAAAAATAATTTCTTTTTCATAAATTCAGTTTTTCATAGTGTAAAATGTTAAAATAGGAAGCGAATGTATTAAAAAATTAAATAAAAAAGAACATCTTTTAATATAAATTTCATAGCAAAAAATAATATCTTTGCTCATCAACTTAAGCACGACTTTTTACCCCGTTAATGACTAAGATTAAAGAATATACAAAGTGGATAGGAAAACTTATATACAGATATAAATTTACTATACTGGCTCTAATATATATTGGTCTGATAGCCTTTCTGCCTATCGATTTAGCGCCCAGTGTTCCGATGGCCATACATGCAGCTTCATTCCTATTCGTCCTAAATATATTAGCCAAGACCAAATACACATTTATAATTACATTTATACTCGCATTTATACTTACGTTCAATGCCTATTTCGCATTTGTCTTAGGGAGCGATATTTCGCTGGATATGATGGCTTCGATATTCGAAACGCATACGACAGAAGCTGCGAGTATGCTGAAAGGTGGAGTAGTGATCGGTGGTCTGATAGCATTAACTACGACAACTCTTCTTCTGTGGTTATCCGAAAAAGAACTTAAGGAAGCTAGGCTCTCTATAAAATGGTCTTTAATCGGATTATTGATTTATATCTTTTTATTTCTACCATTTGTCTGCTATAAACGCATCGCTTACGAATATCAAGAAGACCTGTTTACAGAATTCCCTATTCGGGTAGGGCAAGATAAAGCAAATATGTATGCACCGATTCTCTATGGCAATATAGCAACAATTATAGCTTACCAAGAAGAGATGGCGCAACTACGAAAGTTCTCTGATCAGAGTAGTAAAAAGCTTCCCGAAGGATTACTACTCAGCGATACAGTACAAAAACCCGAAAAAATATATATTGTTATCGGAGAGAGTGCCTATCGCAAACATCTTTCTCTGTACGGTTATCCGATAAAAACAACTCCGTTTTTGGATAGCTTGGCACAGACTACACCCTCCTCTATAAATTACTATGATGGTATTGCGGCAGCAGCTTTTACACGAAATGCTTTACGAATAGCCTTGTCTTTTGCATCGCCAACAGATATGACCCCGTTTTATCAAGAGAAAACACTTATAAACCTAGCAAATGATGCGGGATATGAAACTTATTGGTTGTCTAATCAAGGAGCGTCGGGGATTCAAGATTCTTATTTAGGTTATTTAGCTGCCGGAACAAACAAAGCGGTATTTACTAAAGGAGGGTATCTAGCTAATGACGATTTCGATCTTATCCCGATACTAAAAGAAGAGCATAAACCCGGTAAAAAACAGTTCTTTATTATACATCTGGTAGGAAGCCATAATAACTATTCGGATAGGTATGATAATATAGATGCCGAAGCAATACCAAGCTCGGGTTCATCCCTGCAAACAGACTACGACCGTTCTATACATCATACCGACAGGGTAATGCGTGAAATATACAAGGTGATGCAACAAGACTCCACGGCTGTCTTTTTCCACTTTTCGGATCATGGAGAGATACTAGGTAAAGGACACGGCCCTTGGAAAAATGGTATTGCCCAATATGATATTCCACTTATAACCATACAGAAGAACGAAAGTAGGATTAATTCCGTAATGGATAAATACATTGATCCTGTAACCAAGCTGATCAACAATTCGAGCACAATATATGTACTGGCTGAGATGATGGGATATATTATACCACAGAAGTACGTAGACAAATCTATTGAGGACGGACGCTATGTGCGCCATAGCGACCAAAGCTATTCTCCATATTCAGAAATAAAAGAAGAACCCGAATATATCAAGTTTAAGTATTAATTAATAAAAAATAAAGACTATTACGATAAGTAAATATCTATAAATATAAATAAGTAAATTAATCATAAAAGCAATTGGGCTATCTATCTATATAGAGTCTTTTTACTAACTTTGGACTTCTTATTTTAAAATAATTCGTATAGATACTTTCTATGAAAAAAATATCATTTTTATTTTTCCTATCAATCGTTCTGTCAGTATCGCTTTATGCGCAACAACCTGCGTCGTGGACAACCAAGCTTGTTGATAAAGGAAACGGAGAAGTTGAATTAACAACAACTTTTCGAATAGATCCTACATGGCATATTTTTGACATAACTATTCCCGAAAATGGACCGATGCCCACAACGATATCAATCGATAAGCTGAAGGGTGCAACTAAAATCGGTAATCTGCAAGCAGTCAACTCCAAGTTGAAGAAAAAATATGACGACATATTTCAGATGGAGTATGGCTATTATGAGAATCAGGCTACTTTTGTTCAAAAACTTAAAATAACCGACAAAGCTGCTTTTGCTCTCGAAGGTGATTTTCGTGGACAGGTATGTAGCGAGATTGACGGGCAGTGTATTCCAATAAAAATTGATCTGGATTTCAAATCAAAAGATTTACCGGCTACAGTTATTGCAGCTAAAGCAGGCGAATCCGATAGTGCCTCTGAAGGATTATCAGCCGAACAAGTTCAAGCCGACAGCTTATCTTCATCGGTATCAAGTACTACAGCAAACGTAAGTAGCGAAGAACTTTGGACACCTGTAATAAGCGAACTGAAAGCTTATGGTGCTGCGGGTGATACCTCAGACATGTCTCTCCTTTGGATTTTCTTGGGAGGTTTTGGCGGTGGGCTTATTGCCCTACTTACACCTTGTGTATGGCCGATGCTACCTATGACCGTCAGTTTTTTCCTTAAACGAAATAAGAAAAACAAAGGAAAAGCAATAAAAGATGCGATTACCTACGGAGTGGGAATTATCATTATATATGTTACCCTCGGATTATTAATAACCGGAATATTTGGAGCCAGTGCTCTGAATGATTTAGCTACGAGTGCCATATTCAATCTGTTATTCTTTGCTTTGTTGGTTGTATTTGCCATATCATTCTTCGGTGCATTCGAGATGGTTTTACCGTCTTCATGGACGAACAAAATGGATCAGAAAGCCGATTCTACAACAGGTGTTATCAGTATTTTCTTCATGGCTTTTACACTAGCACTCGTTTCATTCTCTTGTACCGGGCCTATCATAGGCACATTGTTGGTACAGGCTGCCGGGTCGGGTAGCATAATAGCTCCCGCAATCGGGATGTTGGGCTTTGCTGTAGCTTTGGCGATTCCATTCTCTCTATTTGCAATATTCCCTTCTTGGCTCGAAAGTATGCCGAAGTCGGGCGGATGGTTAAACTCAGTAAAAGTTGTATTAGGATTCTTAGAACTGGCGCTGGCACTGAAATTCTTATCAGTAGCCGACCTTGCATACAAATGGGGTATATTAGACCGTGAAGTATTTCTCGTATTATGGATTGTGATATTCGTTCTACTTGGAGTTTACTTATTAGGTAAATTGAAACTACCGCACGACAGTGATCTGAAATATGTATCTATTCCACGCTTACTTATGGCTATTGTTTCATTTGCTTTTGCGGTGTATATGGTTCCAGGGTTATGGGGTGCTCCTCTTAAAGCAATCAGTGCATTTGCACCACCATTATATACTCAGGACTTTAGCCTTTATAATGGAGTTGTTCATGCCAAATTTGAAGATTATGAGGCAGGCATGAAATATGCTCAGGAGAAAAACAAACCTGTTATTATAGACTTTTCGGGCTATGGCTGTGTAAACTGCCGCAAAATGGAGGCTTCTGTTTGGACAGACCCGCGTGTAAAACAATTGCTTGACGAAGAGTATGTACTCATCACCCTGATGGTAGACGACAAAACCAAATTGAGTGAAGTGATGGAAGTTCAGGAAAACGGTAAGACTACAAAATTGAGAACTATTGGTGACAAATGGAGTTATCTGCAACGACATAAATTTGCGACAAACTCTCAGCCTTATTATGTTCTTTTAGACCATGCCGGAAAACCAATAGGACCATCATACGCATACGATGAAGATGTAAATAAATACATCGAATTCCTGAAAAAAGGATTGGATAATTTCAAAAAGAAAAAAGAAGAAGTAAAATAAAATGAAAGCAGGCAGCAGCCTGCTTTCTCTAAATTTATATACGATGATGCATACAAGAGAACAAAAAATGGAAGCCTTTGGACGTTTGCTCGATATCATGGATGAGTTGCGGGTAAAGTGTCCGTGGGATGCAAAACAGACAAATGAGAGCTTGCGTACCAATACGATAGAAGAGGTTTATGAACTTTGCGAAGCCATTATTCAGAATAGTGATGAGGCTATCAAAAAAGAGCTCGGAGATGTTTTGTTACATGTTATATTTTATGCAAAAATCGGCGAAGAGAAAGGAACATTCGATGTAGCTGATGTATGTCATTCTTTGTGTGACAAATTAATATATCGTCATCCTCATGTATTCGGAGATGATGCTGCGAAAACAGCGGGAGAGGTTGAAAAATCGTGGGAACAACTAAAACTAAAAGAAAAGGGAGGAAACAAAACCATTCTTGAAGGTGTTCCGGCATCATTACCATCTATTGCAAAGGCTCACCGTATACAAGATAAAGCTCGCAACGCAGGATTCGACTGGGAAAACCGAGAAGACGTTTGGTATAAAGTTTCTGAGGAGCTTCAAGAGTTGAAAAACGAAATATCAAAAATGGATGAAGATAAAACAGAAGCTGAATTCGGAGATATGTTTTTTAGCCTCATTAATGCAGCTCGTTTGTATAAAGTCAATCCGGATAATGCTCTGGAACGTACCAATCAGAAGTTTATACACCGCTTCAATTACATAGAACAAGAAGCAAAAAAGCAGAATAAGAATTTAAAAGATATGACCTTAGCCGAGATGGATGCTTTATGGAATCAGGCTAAAGAGATGGAATAATCTCCATAAAAGGATTTAACTATCTGATATAAATAAAAAAGACGCATTTTGTAAAATGCGTCTTTTTTGATAGTATATCTTTCTATTTATCTTTATCCATTACTTTTTTGATATCTTCCATCGTAAAACTACCTACGATACGAATAATAGTACATTCGGTATTTTGACTTATAACCATTACCAAGTCTTTGAATTTGTTGTTACCGTCTTTCTGTGCATAAAAATTGATTATCTGATCGCTCTCTCTTACAGACATCAAAGATTCGAATGCCTTATTCTTCTTCAAAGACTCAGCTTCAAGCATCATCTGTTTGACAGAGTTTTTGTTTTCGCTGGTGTATATTTCGAGTTGTTCCAACTTATTTGCCAAACCTTTTACATTCATACCTCCGGTATCCATATTCGGAACCATAGACAGAAGAGCTTTAGAAATGTATACAGTTGTGATATCCTTGTTGTTAGAGAATCTTTCAAACATTTTATCTTGTGCCTGAACAGCTACAATGCTGAGCATAAACACAAATGCTGTTAGTAATCCTTTTAATTTCATGATTCTTTATCTTTTTTTCTGTTGAAAGTTTTATTTAATATTTCGTTTGTTTTATCCAGATTTGTTGATACTAAAGCCAGTTGATCCATACCTTTATTGAACTTCGACGATAACAAGACTAGTGCTTCTTGCGCTTCCTTTATCTTTTGTTCGTCAGCCTTGTCGATAGTCTTATCAATGGTCTGAGCTATAGGTGCCGTTGTTGCCTTTTCCTGTTTATTGAAATATATGCCTGCTGTGATTAATATAGCTATACCCGCGGCGATGCTTCCTGCCCACCTCAGTATATATTTCTTCTTTGATGCAGGTTTTAGTTCTACCTTCACTGTTTCTTTTGCTGCTAGTTCATCTATCAGAGTGCCTAGCTTCGCTTCTAAATGAAGAGGAACGTCAATAGGCTTGGATTTGTATAAGTCGAGAAATAAATCCCTTTCTTTTAGCAATTCTTCCGCAATATCTTCACTCTGAAAATAACTTAGCAATAGCTTTTCTTCTTCTATTGTAGTCTCTCCATTGTAAAAAGCTTCGACTAATTTTTTTATTTCGCTTGTCTTCATCTTTGTTCTATTTTAGAGTATTGCTCTCTTATCGTTTTCCTTGCTCTGGATAGTATAACCCGTATGTTTCCGGGGCTTATTCCGGTAATGTTTTCTATTTCTTCATCGGTATATCCATCCCAGTGCTTCATCATTATCACCTGCCGTTGCTGATCGGGTAGCTTATTTATCAGATCTTTTACATATGCAGCGTCATCCTGTATTTCCAATTGCTTAGACAGAGATGAGCTCTCGGGTATTTCGGTGTCGTATGACGTATGATAGTCATTCTTTGCTTTTCTCAGGTAATCGAGACAAGTGTTGCGAACGATGATAATGGCAAAGCCTTCTGTATTTTCGATCTGCTCCAATTCGTCTTTCTTGTTCCAGAGCTTGATGAACGTTTCTTGCACTATGTCTTCTGCATTGGCTGTATCCTGTACTATTCGGTATGCTATTCGGTATAACTTCTGATGATATGGTAGAAACACTTTTTTAAAAGTTTCTGCATCCATCTCATTTGTTTTTATTTTGTTCTTTAAGTATTTCCGTCAGATCCGATTCGGTAAGGTTGCCGGACATCTTTACAATCACAGCATCTTCATTATCTAATACCAGAATGTATACACCGGTAAATAAGTCACCTTCTTTGTGCGAGATAATTTTCACATTGTCGTCGGCTTCATTCACAGATAGTAGGGTTGCATATCCATTTCCATCTTTGAAACTTTGAATACCTTCCAGAAATTTAGTTTTTACCTCAGGACTATATTTTTCAATAGCAAGAACTTCTATAGAGTCTATCTTTTGCATGAATGCCGGCATTTTGGAAACCATTTGCCCGGTTGAATCAGCAGTCATGGCTGCCTTCATCGACATATCGAGCATAGAGCGATCTACTAATTGTCGTTGTACACCTTCTTGTTTCGAAAACTCAGACATAAAACCATTCAAGTCTTGAGCATAAGTGAATTGTACTGCAACGAAGGTCAATACTAAAGAAAAAATATACTTTTTCATAATGTTCTGTTTTTTTATTTATAATTGTGTTTACGTAATTTTAATAGATGCTATTTGTCGTATTTCTGAACTAATTGGGTCAGATCCTCTTCTTTTATTTTACCCGAAAACTTCACTATAGTCGGGTCGTTTGCACTCATACAAAGTATAACCATGTCGCTTATTGTATTGTTTTTCTTTTTCATCATAATGCGTACATTATCATCTTTGTCTTTAGCCATGAGCAGCGTTTCGTAACCGTCCCCATCTTTTAATTTCGCCATTTGGTCGGTTAGATTTTGCTTTACAGAAGAGTTGCAGCTTGATAGGTCATATACTTCCATCGAATGTATTCCTCTGGCAACCGGCATATCACCCACTCCTCCGAATGCTTTTCCTAAAGTCATCATAAAAGGTCCGATTTTAACGGTTTCAATGTTTTCTACTTTAGATAAGTTATCCATCAACTTGTTTAAACTTTGGCCGTATGCTATCTGGCCCAACGCAATAGTTAATACTAGACAAATTAAATACTTTTTCANNATGTTTTTATATTTGAGTCGTTATAAATTTGTTAGATGTGCGCTTTCATCCACTTTCTATTACTAAGACGAAACAACCCAAAAATTTGTTACAGTGAAAATGTAAAAAAAGTATTGAATAAAAAAAAGAGCTGTATTCTACTTAAATACAGCTCCATATTATCTTGTTTTTATCGTTATTTATTTATCGCCTGTGTCTTTTGTAAATTCCAATACAACTTTGCCTTCGCTCAAAAAGGTGAGTTTATCTCCTGTTAAAGCTGCTTGTAGAGGTGTAGACAATTTAGAAAGAAATAGAGATTCGCCTTTTAAGCTCGGACATGCCATTTTGGTCGACATGGCAGGGCCAAATCTGATCGTGTTTTCTTCTAAAGTGAAAGTGCTGCGATAGGTATTACATCCCGCATTACCAAAAACTTTACCGTCTGTTGTTATTTCCATCGAGGCTAGTTTGTCGGGGAATAATGCTGCCATGTCTTCCCCTTCGATAGAACTCAAAGTCCATTTTCCTGATATATTATCAACATTAACAATGTTTGTTACTTCCGAAGTGGCTGTTTTTTGAGACTTTTCGAACTCTAATAATACATTTTTTCCTTCCGAAAATGTCAGTTGCCCTTCTTTTGATAGAGAAACCACAAGGTTAGGAGTTGATAAAGCTGCTAAAAACTCAGATTCCTTATTCGCATGCATACATGCCATCATAGTAGATGCTAATTGAGGCGCAGAAAATATATTTTTTTCACTCAATGTAAAACCTCCTGTATAACGATTACAACCTCCACTACCAGATAGCAGGTTTTTCGAAAAATCAAAATTTATATTCGGAAGTTCTCCCGAAAATGCTGTTTGTGCAGCTTCTCCTTTGAGCGTTTTTAAAACCCAAGGACCACCTTCTAGTTGAGCTTTTTCGATAGGTTTTACAGAATTACAACTTTGAATAACGAAAGCTAAAGTAAGAAGTGTAACAAAAAAGGTTGCTGATTTTAAAAAGTGTTTCATAATGTTTATCTTTTAATTTTGTCAATATTTATGTAGTTTTTTCTTTATGATTAATATTCTATATTGAATTATCCTCCGGAATTATACATATAAATAAAGCAATGTATATACGCATATTCATTTATATTGTAAATTATCTTTTAGACGGAAATAGAGTCGGTTCGTTGCATGCACACCTGTTTTATAAATCACCAAGACTTTGTTTTTACAATATAAATTTAAGGTCATGTATATAAATAAACAGTATTTAAGGTGTTATGTTCAAACGTTTATTGGGGGGTGATTTTTGATTATATTTCACTCAAGCCTAAATTAAAAATGAGATTAAGAAACAAGAACAAACAAAAAACTCTGACTTAAATGTTTAAGCCAGAGTTTTAAAAATAATAAATATTTTTGTTTTGTTATCCTTTTTCTTATATCGAGAAGTGTTCGGGACGACGAGCTACTACATCTTTGTAAAGGGCTTTTATTTTGGCAATATCTCCTTCTACATCACCAGTAGGCATTATTATCTGCTTGAAGTTTGCCTCCTTCTTGCCATAGTCAAGAGCTGCAATTACAATAGGCACATCGGCTTCCATAGCTATAAAATAAAAGCCTTTTTTCCACTCAGAGTTGGCTTTTCTAGTGGCTTCAGGTGTTATGGCTAGTTGAAAATTTTCTCTTTTAGAATATATTTCTGCCATCTGCTCTGTTAGTGATGACTTTCTGGAACGGTCGACAGGAATCCCTCCCAACAATTTGAATAATAGATTCATGGGAAAGAAAAACCATTCTTTTTTAATCAGGAAGGATGCTTTTCGTCCCATCGCTTTATAAACAATCAATCCCAATGGTAGATCCCAGTTACTGGTATGTGGGGCAACACATATAACACATTTGTCTGGTAAATTATTCAGACCTGTAATCTTCCAACCTATAAGGCGGAGGATAAAATTACATATACTTTTCATTAACCTAAAGATTCTATTTCTTTGGCAATAGAGTTGATCTGCTCTTTGAAATCAGCTTTAACCTTTTTGTAATAAGTTTTTACTCTGCCTTTAACTTCTTTTCCCTCGTTTACATTCACTCTCTTCAGAAATTCTTCCTGAGTTTCTACTATTCGGGTTATTACTTTATCTGCAGCTGCCTGGTCAGCATCTATTACAAATACTTTGTAAAATACACAGTCAGTATATAATAAATCTATTGATTCGTTTATACTTTTTTTAAGCTTTCTTCTACTACTCACAGTCAAAATATATTTATATGTTTATTATCTTTGTTACCTTTGCGGTTTCTAAAAGCGAGGGCAAAGTTACTAAAAAAAGAGAACGATAGCCCTTATTTGCTTTTATTTAATTCTATTTATTCATAAACGTAAGACACGAATTAGCATCATTTATGGCAAAGCGACTCAATAATCCTGATTATATTTTTGAAACAAGCTGGGAGGTATGTAACAAGGTTGGAGGCATTTACACCGTGCTGTCGACCAAAGCAAAAACAATGCAGGAAAAGTATAAAGACAGAACAATCTTCATCGGTCCTGATATTTGGAAAGAGACTACAAGCCCTTGGTTTCAAGAAGACAACAAGTTGTTTGCCGAATGGGTAAAGACAATTTCGATATACGATAGGTTGAAGGTAAGAGTCGGGAGATGGCTCGTTCCGGGTGAACCTATTGTGATACTTGTTGACTTTGAAAGCCTCTTTGCTCATAAAGATGAGATATATAGCTACATGTGGCACAAATTTGGGGTAGACTCTCTGCATGCGTACGGCGATTACGACGAAGCGTGTATGTTTGCCTATGCTACAGGTGCTATTATCGAAAGTTTCTATGGATATTATAATCTTGACAAAAAGAAAGTCATAGCACACTTCAACGAGTGGATGCTCGGGATAGGCGCACTCTATGTAAAAGATCGTTTGCCAAAAGTTGGCACACTGTTTACTACCCATGCTACATCCATCGGCCGCTCTATAGCAGGGAATGGCAAACCATTATACAACTATTTGTTTGCATACGATAGCGATCAGATGGCTCGTGAATTAAATATGCAAGCAAAGCATTCTGTGGAGAAAACGGCTGCTCAGGAAGTAGATTGTTTTACTACAGTGAGCGATATAACCGCTAAAGAATGCAAGCAATTACTTCACCGTGAACCTTTGGTAACACCAAATGGTTTTGAGAAAGACTTTATACCTGTTGGCGAAGAACACGAAGCCAAGCGTCTTGCAGCAAGAAAAAAACTAATCAATGTTACCGAAAAGTTATTAGGATATGATATACAAGAAGATGCCCTTCTGGTGGTAACAAGCGGACGTTATGAATACAGAAACAAGGGGCTTGATGTATTTATCGATGCTATGAATAGGTTGGAGCACATTAAGCAACTCGAAAAAGATGTGATTGCATTCATTATGGTTCCGGCGTGGATAGATACTCCCCGTACAGACCTGCAAGAAAGATTGAGCAAAAAGGGAACCCCTGATACATCATTGACCTTTCCTCATATTACTCACTGGCTGAAAAATATGAATAATGACTCTATCCTGAATCAAATTTCGTATTTGCGCCTACAGAACAGAAAGGAAGATAGAGTGAAAATTATCTTTGTTCCTTCATATCTGAATGGGAATGATGGGATTTTTAATATTCCTTACTATGACTTGTTGATAGGAATGGATGTATCTGTTTTCCCTTCATATTATGAGCCTTGGGGATATACGCCTCACGAAAGTATTGCTTTTTCAGTTCCTACTATTACTACATCTTTAGCCGGATTTGGCTTGTGGATGCGTAAAGAGGGAGATGAAAAAGGAATGGATGACGGAGCAGAAGTGGTAACCAGAGACGATTATAATTTTATAGAAGTATCAGAAGATATTTGTAACAGAGTGTTTGAAATGACGACCAAAAGTGCAGAGCAAGAACGTATCTTGCGTAAGGCTGCACTCGATAGGGCAGCATTGGCAGATTGGGGGCATTTTTTCAAATATTATGAAGAAGCCTATGATATAGCATTAGCTAAAGCTTCTGAAAGAAAGTAAATTAAACTTTGCAAACGTTTGCAGCTTTTATAAAAGTTATAATTAGGTAATATAACGATAAAGGTTGCTAAATATGTTATATTTGTATTTTTACAATTATACATAACAACATCAGATAATCACAAGTTTAAATATATAACATCTATGAGAATTAAAGCAAGTTATTCGAATAATCCTACATGGAGAAGTGCGCATACACAAGTGAACTTACCAAAAGAATTATTACCGCTTGAAAAAATTTCACGTAATTTATGGTGGGTATGGAACAATGAAGCTACTGATCTTTTCGCCGAATTTGATCCGGAACTTTGGAAAGATTCAGACAATAATCCGGTTCTATTGCTTCATAAATTATCTAATGAAAGAATAGAAGAGATTCTTAAAGACGCTACCTTAATGAATAAAGTAGATAACGTTATTAAGAAGTTCGATAAATATATGTCTCAAAAATTTGATACATCAAAACCGTCTGTTGCATATTTTAGTATGGAATATGGTTTTACTCATGTATTAAAGATATATTCGGGAGGCTTAGGCGTTTTGGCCGGAGACTATCTAAAAGAAGCAAGTGACAGTCATGTAGATCTTACAGGAGTGGGCTTCCTCTATCGTTACGGATATTTCTCCCAGTCTATTTCTCCTGACGGTCAGCAGGTAGCAAACTATGAGCCTCAAAACTTCGGAGACCTTCCTCTCGAGCCCGTGCTGAATGAGGATGGCAATCAGATGATTTTGGCTGTTCCGTATCCGGATAGAGATATATACGCAAATATATGGAAAGTGAATGTAGGGCGTATAAGCCTATACTTACTCGATACGGATATCGACTTGAATAGCGAGTATGACAAACCTATTACTCACCAATTATATGGTGGAGATTGGGAAAATCGTCTGAAACAAGAATATTTACTTGGCATCGGAGGTATCTTGTTGCTTAACAAATTAGGCATCAAAAAGGAAATCTATCATTGCAACGAAGGCCATGCAGCACTTATTAATGTACAGCGTTTGCTCGACCTGATCGAAGGAGAAGGTCTTACATTTAATCAAGCGTTAGAGGTTGTACGTGCTTCAGGTTTGTATACTGTGCATACTCCTGTTCCTGCAGGACACGACTATTTTGACGAAGGTCTTCTTGGTAAATATTTAGGAAACTATCCTGCACGGTTAGATATCTCTTGGCAAGACTTTGTAGACATGGGACGTGAGCATCCGGGAAGTGGTGAAAAATTCAGCATGAGTGTATTTGCGCTGAACACTTGTCTTGAGGCTAATGGAGTTAGTTATCTGCATGGTATTGTTTCTCGTCAGATGTTCCAGCCAGTTTGGCCGGCTTATTTCCCCGAAGAGTTACACGTAGGGCATGTAACAAACGGTGTTCATATGCCTACTTGGACAGCAAAAGAAATGAAGTTGTTGTATGAAAAAACATTTGACAAGAGTTTCTATGATGATCAGTCCAATCACGAAATCTGGGATAATATATATAGTGTAAAAGATGAAGAGCTATGGAATGTTCGTTCTATCTTGAAAAAACGTCTTATCAGCTATGTGCAGGAACAGATGAAAGAAGGCTGGATAAAGAGCCAGAAGGCTCCTTCAGCGATTTTCAATATTGTAGATAAAATCAACCCCGACGCATTACTCGTTGGATTTGGACGTCGTTTTGCTACTTACAAACGTGCACATTTGCTGTTTACAGACCTTGACCGTTTGGCAAAGCTGGTAAATAATGAAAAATATCCAATCCAGTTCTTATACACAGGTAAGGCTCATCCTGCAGATGGAGCAGGGCAAGGCTTGATCAAACAGATTGTAGAAATATCACGCCGTCCTGAATTCCTTGGTAAGATAATCTTCCTTGAGAACTATGACATGCGTTTAGCGAAACGTTTAATTTCGGGAGTAGATATTTGGTTGAATACACCGACTCGTCCGCTTGAGGCTTCAGGTACATCAGGCGAAAAGGCTGAAATGAACGGAGTTCTTAACTTCTCTGTACTTGACGGATGGTGGTACGAAGGTTACAAAAAAGAAGCCGGCTGGTGCCTTACTGATAAACGTACTTATTCTAATCAGGCTTATCAAGATGAATTAGATGCAGCTGAGATCTATTCTACTTTCGAGAATGAGATATTACCTCTTTACTATGCACGTAACTCTAAAGGATATTCGCCTGAGTGGATACAGTTTATAAAGAACTCGATCGCTAATATTGCGCCTGAATATACAACTAAGCGAATGATTGATGATTACATCAAGAACTTCTATAAGCCTGAAAGAGAACGCATCAAACTGGTTACAGCAAATAACTATGCTAAGGCGAAAGAATTGGCAGCAT
Source organism: Dysgonomonas sp. UBA7630 (assembly GCF_002483985.1). Classification (NCBI taxonomy): domain Bacteria; kingdom Pseudomonadati; phylum Bacteroidota; class Bacteroidia; order Bacteroidales; family Dysgonomonadaceae; genus Dysgonomonas; species Dysgonomonas sp. UBA7630. The sequence continues at coordinate 70,911 of NZ_DLIY01000026.1, read as the reverse complement.
GGAAAGAAGATACTGCCACTAATTGGGACAAGCTTGTAGTAGAGAAGATTACTTTCAATGGTCAGAATATAAAAGACGGAACTCCGCTTGCATCAAACAATTTTACTGAAGGTGAAAAGATTAAAGTGGAAGTTGTTATTGACAAGAGAGATATGAAAGGCGATTTGGGCATAGACTGTGTGCTTACCGAATATGATGCGGATAAGAAAACAGACAAGTTTATCTCTTCTCAAGACTTTAAGCTTATTAAGGCAGAGGGTTCGAAATTATATTTTGAATTGGATTCAATAGCCAAGATTCCGGGACTATGCAACTTTGCTTACCGTGTATATCCGAAGCATGCGGATATGGCACATCGTCAGGATTTTGCTTTTGTTCGTTGGATCTAATATAATAATATGAAAACAAAGCCCACTCCAAATGGAGTGGGCTTTGTTTATCTATAAAGAATCTTTCAAAATCATTTACACATCATTGTTCTTTTATTGTATATTCCCACAATAAAGTTTTAAATGTAGCTACTTGCCAAAAATCAGAAAAACTTTCATAACCCGGCTGGGTAGCTATCGCATCCCCTCCAATAATAGAGACACACAGATTTCCCAGGGAATCATAGACATTGCTATTAAAATCAAACATAGAATCTTTTAACTTGGAAGAACTTCCTGTAATAAACTCTCCATATCTGATTTCATAGTAATCTTCTCCTTTGTAAGCAAGCTGTTCAATAAAGCCTCCAAGATTTTTAGCTGACCCTCCATTGCTGGCATAGCGCACATCAACCTCTTTTTTAACAGTTTCTTTCTTTTCTTTTAGCCAACCAAGAGTATTAACTGGATTATTCTCGCTTGGATTAGTATATTCAACCAAGACCATTTCACCATCGTTATCATCACTACATCCAGCTACAGGCAAAAAAAGTATTATTGTAGCAAAAAACAGGAATAAGGTTATGTTTTTCATATTAATGATATATTTAGTTTATATACTATTAGATGCAAAAACAAACAAAAAAGTTGCATTAAAGAATTGAAAGCAAACAAAAAGCCTCTCACTAATTAAAGTAAGAGGCTTTCTCTATATTTGATAACTTGTATTATCCGTTTACTTTAGCCATAGCTGCGATAAGATCAAGACATTTGTTAGAATATCCCCACTCATTGTCATACCAGCTAACTACTTTAACGAAAGTTGGGCTCAATTGGATACCAGCTTTTGCATCGAAGATTGAAGTACGAGCATCGCCAAGGAAGTCTGAAGAAACTACTTCTTCGTCTGTATATCCAAGAACACCTTTCAATTCGCCTTCTGATGCATCTTTCATAGCTTTGCAGATATCATCGTAAGATACTTCTTTAGAAAGACGAGCAGTAAGGTCAACTACAGAAACATCCAATGTAGGAACACGGAATGCCATACCTGTAAGTTTTCCGTTTAGTTCAGGAATAACTTTACCTACAGCTTTAGCAGCACCGGTAGANNACTGTTTTTTGAGTTGCAGTAGTAGCGTGTACTGTAGTCATCAAAGCTTCAACGATACCAAATTTGTCGTGCAATACTTTAGCGATAGGAGCAAGACAGTTTGTAGTACAAGAAGCATTAGAAACGAATTGAGTTCCTTTTACATATTTATCTGTGTTAACTCCACAAACGAACATAGGGGTATCGTCTTTTGAAGGAGCTGACATTACTACATATTTTGCACCAGCGTCGATGTGACCTTGAGCTTTTGACTTTTCAAGGAAAAGACCAGTAGATTCAACAACATATTCAGCACCTACTTCGTTCCATTTCAAGTCTGCAGGATTCTTTTCAGCAGTTACACGGATAGCGTTTCCGTTAACAACCAATTTACCGTCTTTAACTTCAACTGTTCCGTCAAATCTACCGTGCATAGTATCGTAACGCAACATATAAGACATATATTCTACGTCGATAAGGTCGTTGATACCTACAATCTGAATGTCATTTCTTTTTTGTGCAGCACGGAAAACAAGACGTCCAATACGTCCAAAACCGTTAATACCTACTTTAATCATTTTGTTTTAATTTTTATAGTTAAAAAATCGAGTATATCCAACTTAAAAGCTTTTGAGAAGATGTGAAATTATGTTATAAAACATGCTTTCTGAAAAGCTGTACAAAGTTAATATTTTTTTCCTTATCAAATAATTTTGTTTATTATTTTTAAGGGCTATAAAGCTGTTTGTTATGGTGACAATCACCTTTTTAGCCTTTTTGTAAAGTGGAGTTATCTTTTTTACACATTTCTTTTGACTAAAAAAAAGGCCCTCTGCCACCCTCTTTTTATTTTCGGGTTATCTTCCTTACACTTGATTTCCCATTTCTCATACCACTACCGCCTTCTCTGTATCCTACCGGCATCTTTTTCTCTTTGTATGAATTAGCAGACTTGCCTTTAGTTTGAGGAGTCTTTGTTTCTTGTGGTTTTGTTTTCTTTTTCGGCGGACTCTCAGTTTTTACAGAAGATGCTGTTTTCTTACGCAGTATTTCCAATTCTTCTTTTGTAATATTACGCCATTGACCAACTTTTATATTACCCAACTTTATATGCATTATTCGTATGCGCTCGAGCCTCACTACATTATATCCGAGATATTCGCACATACGCCGTATTTGGCGGTTCAGTCCCTGTCGCAATATAATATTAAACGAATGAGTCCCGGTTTTAACCACTTCACATTTACGAGTAACAACTCCTAGTATTGGCACTCCGCCTTGCATCTTTTTAACGAAATCCTCATTTATAAGCTTATCCACAATTACATGGTATTCTTTTTCATGATTATTGTCGACACGCAGCATCTTATTCACCATATCTCCTTCATTGGTCAGGATTATAAGACCTTGCGAATCCTTATCAAGCCTCCCTATCGGAAATATCCGTTCGTCATGTCCCACGGCATCAATAATATTATTGGGCTCATCCAAATCTGTCGTACTTACAATTCCGATCGGCTTATTGTAAGCAATAAAGACAGGCTCAGTATTACAGGTAACTGTCTCTCCATAAACTTTCACTTCTTGCCCGGCCAGCACCTGACTTCCGATAGAAGCTCTTTTTCCATTAATTGTAACACTCCCCTGTTCTATCAGTTTATCAGCCTCTCGTCGCGAACAATAACCGCTATCGCTGATATATTTATTTATACGCATTTACTTTATTTAAGATGTTTTTGTTAGAAACAATTTGAGATATTTTTTCGAAGTTATAAGACCCACGATAGAAGAATCAAAAAGATTAGTGACACATATTTTACAGATATAGATAAACTAAGATGTGCCAGATAAAAAGTAGGCAACCCCACTTTACACATTAAATATTTTCAGGTCTACTTATCTTTTTCAACATAAACCTCTATGTAAAGTTACACATTTTTAGAGATAAAAGCTAATTCTACAACCATCCATTTTCTTTATACCAACTCACAGATTCTTCAAGCCCATCCTTCAAGTTGTATTTAGCAGTAAAACCTAGATCGTTTACAAGAGGGGTTATATCACACTCCCAATTGCGTTGTTTCATTATTATATATTTATCTCTATTTAAGGTAGAAGGCTTCTTCGTTATCCTAGAAATACTTTCTGCCACTACAGAAACAGCCTTCAATATACACAAAGGAACTTTAAGACTCAACACGTGCTTCTTTTCTATAACTTGCTTTACCAACTGCGTATATTCCTTGTCTGTATATACATCTCCGTCGGCTACAAAATAAGCTTTATTCTTGAGTTCCGTCTTCAGCGCAAGAAATACGGCATCCACCAAATCTTTCACATATATAAAAGTCAGGTGTTGTGACTTAAAACCCGCACCCACATCAAGACCGGATTTGACAGTCTTTATCATCAGAAAGTAATCCTTTTCTCGAGGCCCATATACACCTGTAGGACGCAATATTATATAAGGAAAATCGTCCATCGAGCGCAGATAACATTCTGCTTTCAGCTTACTCTTCCCGTATGCCGTATTAGGATTCGGCGTATCGGTTATCTTAATAGGAGTATAATCCTCTTCATCTCCTACACCAAAAGCACTGAGACTGCTCATCAATACAAATTTATCGGGAACAGCTTCTACTTTTCGCAATGCATCGATAAGGTTGGCTGTATATCGAAAATTTATTTTATCAAAATCTTCGGCATCTAAACATTTAGTGACTCCGGCATTGTGTACGACATAATCAAACTTGCCATATTTCTCTTTAAAGTCAGATAACTGCTCTTTCAATTTATTTTTATCCCCAAAGTTCAGGTCTAAAAACTGAATACGATCATCCTTCAGATACTCACGACTGCTGCTTTTACGCACGCCTGCCCAAGTTTCATACCCTTCCTCCAAAGCCTTCTCGACAAGAAAACTCCCTATAAAGCCACTGGCTCCTGTAATCAAAATACGTTTGGTACTCATATCGAGAACAAATTTACAACAATCTGCGTATTCCTTACATTTTCAAAATCAATTAATTTATTTATTGCGTTTAGTGTAACTTTAACCTTTTAAATATTTGTAGGTTTGAAAAATATAACTAAATTTGCAACCCGATTTTGCACGATAAAACTAAAAAATAAACATATAATAAATACAATAGCAATGTCCAAGATTTGTCAAATTACAGGAAAGAAAGCTATGGTTGGCAATAATGTTTCTCACTCAAACAGAAAGACTAAGAGAAAATTTAATGTCAATCTTTTCAGAAAAAAATTCTACTGGGTAGAAGAAGATTGTTGGATCAGCCTGAATGTTTCTGCTGCCGGTCTTCGTACAATCAATAAAATTGGATTGGATGCTGCGCTTAAAAGAGCGGCTGAAGATGGTTTTTTGAACGCATAAATTAGGAGGATCAAGAAATGGCTAAGAAAGCAAAAGGAAATAGAATCCAAGTGATACTTGAGTGCACAGAGCACAAAGCAAGTGGTATGCCAGGCACATCACGTTACATCACTACAAAGAATAGAAAAAATACTACCGAAAGATTAGAATTGAAGAAATACAATCCTGTTCTTAAGAAAGTTACTGTACATAAAGAAATAAAGTAAAAACAATATAAACCATGGCAAAGAAAGCAGTAGCAGGTTACCGCGACGCTTCATCGAAAGACGGTCGTAACTATGCAAAAGTAATCAAAATGGTAAAATCTCCTAAAACAGGAGCTTACACATTTAAAGAAGAAATGGTTCCGAATGAATCAGTAAAAGACTATTTCACGAAATAATCTTGTTAAAAATATCTAAAAAACCTCCTTCATTTTCATGTGGGGAGGTTTTTTATTATCCATTTCGTAGCTTTGTATAGCAGGAAATAAGCCTGTTTTAACATTAAACAAGTATGCGATAATTACTTGATAATAAAGAGTAAACTATGGGACTATTCGATTTCTTTTCGAAGCAAAAAAAAGAAACTCTAGATAAAGGTTTGGAGAAAACCAAAGAATCTATGTTTTCTAAACTATCACGTGTTGTAGCCGGCAAATCGAAGGTAGACGATGACGTATTAGATGATTTGGAAGAAGTGCTTATCACTTCGGATGTAGGAGTAAACACTACATTAAAAATCATAGAAAGAATAGAGAAAAGAGTTGCAAAGGATAAATATATCAACACAGATGAACTAAATTCAATTCTTCGGGAGGAAATTGCTCATCTGCTAACAGAAAACAATACCACAGATACAGAAGGCTTCTCTACACCCGAAAATTACAAGCCTTATGTGATAATGGTTGTCGGAGTAAATGGTGTTGGGAAAACAACGACAATCGGGAAATTAGCAAATCAGTTTAAGAAAGCAGGCAAATCAGTTTATTTAGGAGCTGCGGATACATTCCGTGCTGCTGCTGTAGAACAATTGGTTATTTGGGGAGAAAGAGTTGGCGTACCTGTAATAAAACAGGCAATGGGCTCCGATCCTGCATCAGTTGCTTTCGACACGCTGAGCTCTGCTAAAGCAAACAATGCGGATGTGGTAATCATAGATACTGCCGGACGCTTACACAACAAGGTTGGCCTGATGAACGAACTTACCAAAATAAAAAAGGTAATGGAAAAGATTGTTCCCGAGGCTCCCCATGAAGTTCTGCTTGTGCTTGACGGCTCAACAGGACAAAATGCTTTTGAACAAGCCACTCAGTTTACAGCCGCTACCGATGTTACGGCTTTAGCTATCACAAAACTAGATGGTACGGCAAAAGGAGGTGTAGTCATCGGTATTTCCGATCAATTTAAAATTCCGGTAAAATATATTGGATTAGGAGAAGGAATCGACGACTTGCAAGTTTTTACACGCAAGGAGTTTGTCGACAGTCTTTTTGGAGCATAAAGAATGAAAAAAAACAGAATCGATGTTATAACACTGGGTTGTTCTAAAAATCTGGTGGATTCAGAGCTGTTGATGAAACAGCTTTTAGCAAATGGATATACAGTAAAGCACGACCCCGATAAACCGGAAGGAGAGATTGCTGTAATCAATACTTGCGGATTTATAGGGGATGCAAAAGAAGAATCCATAAATATGATTCTTGAATTTGCAGAAGCAAAAAAAGCAAGAAAACTTAGTAAGCTTTTTGTGATGGGATGCCTCACCGAAAGATACATGGACGAGCTGAAAGCCGAGATTCCGGAGGTAGATAATTTCTATGGTAAGTTCAACTGGAAAATGCTAATCTCTGATTTGGGAAAATCATTCAAGCAAGATATAGCCTTGGAGCGAAGCATAACTACTCCAAAACATTATGCTTATTTAAAAATATCGGAAGGATGTAACAGAACTTGTTCTTACTGCTCAATTCCTATCATGACGGGCAAGCACCAATCACGTCCGATAGAAGAGATAGAAGAAGAAGTTAGGAATCTGGTAGCTACGGGTGTAAAAGAGTTTCAGGTGATAGCGCAAGATCTGTCATTCTATGGATACGATAATTACAAGCAAGCCAAACTCCCCGAACTGATCGAACGTATTTCAAAAATAGAAGGGGTGGAATGGATACGCCTCCACTATGCATATCCGGCAAACTTCCCTTACGATCTGCTAAGGGTGATGCGAGAAAACGATAATGTGTGCAAATATCTGGATATAGCTCTACAACATATTAGCGATAATATGCTAACTAAAATGCGACGCAACATATCCAAGCAAGCCACATACGACCTGATGAAGCGCATCCGAGAAGAAGTACCGGATATACATCTGCGTACAACATTAATGGTAGGTCATCCGGGCGAAACAAAGAAAGACTTTGAAGAACTATTGCAGTTTGTAAACGATATGCGCTTCGAACGAATGGGCGCTTTCCCTTATTCGCATGAAGATGGCACATACGCATACGATAATTACAAGGACAGCATATCAGACGCTACAAAGCAAGAACGAATGGATTTGTTGATGTCGGCTCAAGAAAAAATAGCTTTCGAGACGAATGAGGAGAAAATAGGCAAAACTCTGAAAGTGGTTGTAGATAAAGAGGAGAGCGACTATTACATAGGTCGTACCGAGTACGATTCGCCGGAAGTTGATCCCGAGGTCTTGATAAAGAAAAATAAAATGCTTAATATTGGGGAATTTTATAATGTTAAGATAACTGACACCCAATCGTTTGATCTGTACGGAGAAGTTATTTAACCTTAATAGGAATATCTATGACGAACCAGGAATTAATAGCCGCACTGGCAAAACGTTTGAGCTGGACACAGCGTCAGACATCAGAAGTGTTGGAAGCCACAGTTTCTATCATCAATTCAAACCTAGAAGAAAACAACTCTGTTAATATTCAGGGATTTGGATTGTTTGAAACAAAGAAGAAGGCTGAGCGTATTTCTGTCAATCCTGTTTCGAAACAGCGTTTTCTAGTTCCTCCTAAAATCACTTTATCTTTCCGCCCCGGACAAACCATAAAAGAGAACCTCAAAAAACTTGAAATAAATGAATGACCGTCTTAGTCTACAGGATTTGATTGATCTTCTGGCTAAGAAACAGGAGATTACAAAAAAAGAAGCCGAAGTATTTCTGCGTGAGTTAATAGCTGTTATATCAGAAACGATAGAAAGCAACGAGTCTGTAAAGATAAAAGACTTTGGGACTTTTAAACTGGTAAAAGTAAATGCACGTAAAAGTGTAGATGTAAATACCGGTGAAGCTATCGAAATAGCGGCTCATTATAAACTGAGCTTCACTCCTGACAAGTTACTAAAGGAAGCTATAAACCGTCCTTTCGCCCACTTCGAGAGTGTCGTTTTAGAAGAAGGTGTTTCTTTTGATAATATAGAAAAAGACGAAACAGTAAATATAGAAGAGGCTGATGAGGAAGAAGATGTTTCTGTAGATGAAGATACAAATGAAGTCTCTCCTACCCGAACAGCAGATCCACAAGAAGTAGAGAATGAAGACTTTACGCCTGAATTAGGAAGTGGAGACACCACTATAATAGAGACAGAAAACACTGCCCCTCATACAGAGGAAGCACCATTAGAGGAAGAAGAGGTAGAGGATACAAAGATCCCTAAAGAAGAAGAGACCCAATCTGATAATGATACTATAACTCCGAGTGAAACTGAAAATATATCTGAACCACTAACCGATGAGGTCTCTGAAGAAAGAATACTAGAGTATAAGCAGAGGATTGAAGAGGCTAAATTAGCTGCTAAAGAAAAAGACCTAGAATACGAAAAGCTAGTGCAAGAGACAAGACAGGCTGCTAAGAGAAGAAAGAAATTCGTTTCCTTAGGATTCTTTATATTCCTTATTATTGCAGCATTCCTGATCGGGGGATTGTATTTCCAAGAAATTGCCAGATTCCTGACCGAAGGTCCTATTCAGAATAATAGCACAGCCATAGTTGCTGACAACCAAAATATTGATGACAAAAAAACTGATACTCTTGCCGTATCCTCCGACTCTATAGCTAAAGCGAAAGAACAAGATTCAATTGCCATTGTAACTGAGAAAACCTTGCCGAGCGAAAACTCGATAAAGCCTCAAACTCAAAAGACTGAGCAACCAACAGCCACAAAAGGAAATACACCTCTGGCAATCATAACGATAGAACCAGGTAATACCTTACGTAATATTTCACTAAAGTATTATGGACACAAATCGTTCTGTGTATATATCTATGAGGAGAACAAAGATAAAATAAAGAATATCAACAGCATACCATTAGGAACTAAACTAACCATCCCTTCTCCATCAAAGTATGGAATAAATCTTCAGGATCAAGCATCTCTAAACAAGGCAAAAGCGAAAGAAAGAGAGCTCTTCAAGACGATGGGACTATAAATATTCAACTTTAAGAAAGTGAGTTGCCCGCTTCTCTTTGGGAGGAATGATAATGTAATCGCCATATTGCTTTTTCAGATATGTTTCAGGTTCTTTCGGTGCTGAAAATTCTTTCCCTTCGAAGATAACTTTTCCTACCGGAAACATATACCCTGCATTGTGATTCGTAGAGTTTCCTATTCCATAGCTATGTAGTATGTTATCAGGTTTTGTAATGGAACAAATCCCTCTGGCTGTATATTTCAACAGCACTCCTATAGGGTATAACAACAAAGATGTTGCGTATTCATAAAAGTATGTCAGTGAGAAGAATGGCCTCCCTCTCTTCAGACGCCTAAATGCTCTTCCGTAAAAGAAGTCAACAATATTCTTCATCCACCGATAGCTTCTTTCTTCAGGAAAGATATCGATGAATATACCTTTCTCCTTATAGCTCGCCATATCCTCCTCTTCGGAATAAACAATAGAATGTCTGTCTCTCACCTTAGAGAACAACAACCTATAACTTTTTTCTTTAGGCGTTTGCAGGTACAGACTGTCCGGCAACTCATTAGGTAGTATTTTCAATAACTTCTGATAGTCGGGAAAAAGCAATTCGATATCAATATCATCATCCCAGGGAATAAATCCTCCATGCCGGATAGCGCCAAGCAAAGTACCGCCGCTTATCCAATATGGGATATTATGCTTGTCACAGATATTGGCTACAATAGATAATATATCCAACATCTTCAGCTGTAGCGTCCTTAATTCAGAACCATCAGGATTATATATTTCTCTAAGTTCTTCTGTATCTGTCATTATTTTTTTCTTAAGAAAAAGATCAATTTTATTAGTCGGCTCAATATAGCGGGATTATATTTAGCAAAAGGAGGGAATAATACTTTCCCATACTTCTTTTGCGAAATGCACAACACTGCCCAGCGAGACCAAAGAAAAGCAATCAGTGCCGACTGTAAATAAATATGCTTTATTTCATTTTGTCGAATCAGCTTCGTAAACCAATTGGCTATATCGTCAAATCGGTCAACAGGGACATCCAACTTATTCCCCAATGCATACAACTGGAAAGTTACTTTATGGCAGTATAGCTCCAATTCTGTAGGGATTAAGTCGAGTCGGCTCAACTCTCTTTTTATAAGCTCATCTTTCAGTTCGCTCTGCACTTTACTATTCAACACCGATACATTGCTGTCGTGCCATCTGTACTGGAGTAGTTCATCATCAATATTTGCAACCCTGCCGAGCTTGGCTATCCTGCACCACAAGTCATAGTCTTCCAAATGCTTATACGCCTCATCGTACTTATTCTGTTTCAGCACTTCGGTGCGAATCATCATACTCGGATGAATAAAAGAAGGGGAAAACATCAGGTTGATTTGAAGATAATCATCACTCGTCAGATTATGAATATTTCCTGTCTGCTTCCCACTATTATCAATCACCGTAGCGGCAGTGCCACACATCAGTACTTGGGGATGTGAGTCGAGATACTCAACTTGGCGCTTCAACCTATCGGGGTGACAAATATCATCTGCATCCATGCGAGCTATATATTGTCCTCCGCAATAATCAAGACCCTTATTTAGCGTTTTTATCAATTTCAGATTGACAGGATTCTTTATATAAAAAATTCGTTCGTCATCATAGTCCATAATAATAGACTCACTGCGATCGGTAGACCCGTCATTTATAAGTATCAGCTCCCAATCTTCGAAGCTCTGCGATACAATACTGTCTAATGCCTGAGACAAATATTGCTCGGCATTATAAACTGGCATTAATATCGATACTTTTGGCATAATCGGCTATTTTAATAAAAACTGTCACTTTTTGTAAAACACTCATTATAAACAGCATAATCTTACAATTATGTTAAAAGGTGACAAAAGTGACACTTTATTGTATGTTATTATACTGTTACCTTTTTCCCTCCTGAAAGACTCAACTGTATATAATAAGATAATCTTGGCACTAAAATATATTATCAGATCTTGATCCACCCTTGAGGATAAAAACAATCTAACAATTTATTTTTTTGCTCATCCACAAACCATCGCTCGGGAGCAATTACCCTTTTCTCTTCATTGTTGTTAAGCCACGCACTCCACCAACTAAAGCTACTATTGGCTATAATATTATGTTTGCACAAGCTCATCAACTGCATGTCTATATAACTGTCTTTTCCTTTATTCCAATCTATAAAAGTAACAGGAAATTCTTTAAAGTTAAGATTATCCTTTATCCAATCAAAATCCTCTGAGAAAACATAGAATTTAGGATTCTTTACATGCGCAGATATATAATTGATGGCCTTTTCGTAATAGTCTTTTTCAAGGATAGCAAAATTCGATTGTGAATTCTTATTCAGATAATCCCCTCTGCGTATATGAACGGCAATAGACTGATTTCCTGAAACCTGCCCTGCAATATCTTTATTTTTCCCGGTTAATGGATATTTGAAGGAAAAATCCTTCCGTAAAAGCTCAGGTATATTATTGAAGTATGATTCATTTTGAAAATAGCCGGACATTATCACGTCACCTGTCAAAGCTTCAAAAGTCGGTTGGTATAAGATTGCATACGTATCGGTAAACACTCCAAATCTCTGAAAAAAAGATCTGTGCTTTTGAATAAAGGGTCTGGCTTTAATTACAGCTTTTGCTTTCAGTGACGATGTTTCTACTACATCTTCTATCTTGAATAGACCCAGTTCGTAGGGACGTACCGTAGCTTGCGTTTTTTTAGAAAATGTATATAGATCAACAGACAGTGTCGTATTTAAACGAATAGCCAACGACTTGGCAGCCGCATACTGAAACATCTGATTCCCTAATCCACCTGATAATAATACTGTAACCATTCAGTTTCCATTCGTTTTACAAGTATCTGCAAAGGTATTAAAATGCTCCGACAATATGCCTGCATTCTTATTATTGTTAAATCATTTCGGGCTCTTTTCCGATAATTCTTTTTGCTTTACATATTCGCTCAGTAATATAGGGTGAGGCTGAAACTTGCTTTTCAGCTTAGACAAGCCCATATAACTCAAAGCACGTAATACTGTCCATATTTCGGACGAGGTAGAGCGAGGAGGAATTATTTTAGCAGCCATCTCTCTATCCCAAGGACGGGTAAAAAACGATAAATAATAATCATCTTGCGGATTAACAATAATATCAATCTCACCTTCCCATTCATAGCGATTTATCATAATATCACCATCGGTAAGCCATAGGAGTTTATACGGGAGCGATTGATAAGGCAAGTAATTCAGAAAAAGCTCGCCATAATTATTAAGATAGTTTCCTTCCATTTTACTTTTCTCATACATCACCAGCTTACCGTCGATATCGAGTATAATCCATTTATGAGATTTTTTAGGAAACAAAAACTCCCCTAAAAGACTGGGTGTTTCAATATATCCACGGGATGCTACCCGGGATTGCTCTTTGACAAACAGTTCGGGATTTTCGGCATGTTCCAGTACCTGATTGCAAATAACATAATCGAACTCCTTATCTTTGAATGGCAGATTTTCGCCATCAGCATTTACAAAAGATTGATGAGGAAAAATCTTCACATCTCCGCACCGATGATAATTTGTATCTACAAACTTTTCGGCAATAACATTGGAGCGAAACGAGGGATTATGCCCCGGTCCCACCTCCAGCACTTTATCAGACTTCTTAATATTTAAGTCGTTTCTGTCATAAGGAGTTCTTACTTTCATCTTTCAACGCTATTATTTGATTCCTTCCTGAAAACTAATTTTCCGGGTTATTATAAACTTAAGGTAAATAAAATATCAGTTGTAATGCTAAAGGAACCTTATATAAAGCTATAAGAACTATCATCAAATACATGAATAACAGTCGATCCTTATTTACGTTTTTCAACACTTATCTCCAACCCGTTGTGATTTTGACAAAGGTAAATAAAAGCATTCAACAACAAAGACATGAAATAAAATTTATCAGTCGATTTCTATTAATAAATTAATTCCGCCAAAAACATATTAAACGAATGAGAAAGGGACTACTCCATAGAAGATAGTCCCTTATTTAATTAAAGTAATATATAAAAACGAAAAGAGTGTTTTATTCTATTTAAGCTTTTATCCGGCTACCTACATATCCAAAAAACGATATATATAAGAAGCATATCAGCGGTATAATAAATCCGACATTCATACTTTCGGCACCTAATATCCCCATCAACGATGGAGCGATGGCTCCCCCCACAACTGTTAGTACCAAAATGGATGATGCTGTTTTTGTCTTATCACCAAGATCTCTTAAACCCAGTGCAAATATAGATGGAAACATGATAGACATAAATAAGTAACAGCTTATCAGGGCAATTATCCCAAACCGGTTGTGATTCATGATAACAAAAAACATCAGCAATGTATTTATAGCAGCACACAAGCCAAGCAAAGATCCCGGCTTCATTTTCTTCATAATCATACTTCCCGAAAACCTACCAATTGCAAATAAAGACATACCACCTAGGCCAAGTAACAAACCAGCCTGTATTTCGGTTAGTTGCAACTCTTTTACTTCTATTGCGTAATTTATAAAAAAGCTACCAATACCTGTCTGCGCTGCTACATACAAAAATTGAGCAACGACCGCCAACACAAAATGTCTTTGTTTTATCAATGGCAGATCCAGCGTTACGGTATTATTACTTAGGATTGACGTATCTTTATGATTATCCGATTTTATTTCAGGCAATTTTGCAAACAAGAAAAACACCAAAACCATAACTACCACACAACCCAATCCTACGTATGGAAACATCAAAACGGAATTGCTCGTATGATCTCCAACCGTTTCTACAACAGTTGCAACCGCGTCATTAGCACCAAGAAAAACTTTTTTAATAGCATCAACAAATAATTCGATCGTCGACCGATCCGACTCATTTTTAAATATAAGAATAGAGCCTACAAGCGGTCCTAAAATCCAACCGATAGCATTAAAAGTTTGAGCCAGATTGATACGGCTTGCTGAAGTTTCGGGCGAACCTAAAACAATAGTATATGGATTGGCTACTGTCTCAAGGCAAGTAAGTCCGCAAAACAAGATTAAGAGTCCTAAAAGAAAAGCCCAAAAAGTATTTATCTCTACGGCAGGAACAAACCAGAAAGCCCCCAATGCAAAAAGAGCTAATCCGACAACGACTCCGCTTTTATAACCAAATTTACGAGCAATTAATCCCGCAGGAATAGCCATCAGAAAATATGCCCCATAAGCCGAAGCCTGAACAGCTCCCGACTGCGCCTTTGATAGATGCAGCGAGTCTTGAAAATGCTTGTTTAACACATCCAGCAGACTATGGGCAAATCCCCACAAAAAGAACAAAGAGGTTATCAGAATAAAAGGGAACAAATAGTTTTGTCCATCTTTTCCGATAAATAAAAGCTTTTCTGATTTGGTCTTCATATTGGTCTTAAATTTGTTGTTTTACGTTATCAAATGCTCCATTCTAGTAGCAAACAACTCCCATTCTCTCGAATTCTGAGGATAATAGGTTTTAAAGTTAAAGCTGTTTTTTACAATCTGATGTCCCTCCCTTATATTTTTTATTTTTTTATCTGTTACTGCTTGCTGAATAATATTTCCGATTGCTGTAGCCTCTGTTAGCCCGGTCACAACCTCTACATTCAGAGCATCTGCAATAAATTGATTTAACTGTTCGTTGCGGCTTCCCCCTCCTACTACCGAAAGATATTTAATCGTTCTGCCGGAACACTGCTCCAATTTCTTCATCACAAAATGATATTTCACTGCCAGTGATTCGAGAACACAGCGAACCAACTCTCCTTTAGTCTGAGGTACAGATTGATCTGTCCGCTTGCAATACGATTGTATGGCATCTTTCATAGATGAGGGAATGGCAAAATCAGGATCGTCGCTATTGATAAGGCTTCCGAAAGGTTTACACTTTTCACATTCCGACAATAGGTATTGGTAAGAACATCCTTCATCATTCTTCTCCCATTCGGCTATTAATTGTTGAAGTATCCACAATCCCGAAATATTACGCATAAACAGGATCTTTCCAACCCCACCTTCGTTCGTAAATTCGTTATCCATAGCCTCCTGCGTCAAAATCGGGTTGTCCGTTTGTATCCCTAGCAGAGACCATGTTCCCGAACTAAGAAAAGCCCATTCTTCTCCATCGAACGGAATAGCAGCAATCGCACTCGCCGTATCATGCGACCCGACGGCAAATACTTTAGTATTTTGGGTATTCGTTTCTTGTGCAATATCATCGGTAAGATTTCCGACTAGAGAACAAGGCTCAATAATATTTTTGAAAAGATATAAAGGAAGATTCAACTTATCGAATAGTGACTTTTCCCACGTTCTTGTTTTAGCATTTACCAGCTGCGAAGTGGAGGCTATTGTATATTCATTATACATATTACCTGTAAGATAAAAATTTATCAGATCAGGAATAAATAATAAACCATCGCCAATAGCAAGAGCCTGAGCGTTCTGCTCTTTCATACTCAGCAACTGGAAAACGGTATTGATCTCCATTTGCTGAATACCTGTGATAGCATACATGTCTCTTTTAGAAATGATAGCCTCCGCTTTTTGAGAAACACCTTGCGTACGGCTATCCCTATAACATACGGGATTGGACAATAATCTTCCCGCTCTGTCTATCAACCCAAAATCAACGCCCCATGTATCAACAGCAAGACCCTGTAAATCATACCCCTTCTTTACGGCCAAATAAATGCTCTGTTTTACATTTTGGAATAACGACAAGAAATCCCAGCACAATGTATTTCCCAATTTTACAGGAACATTTCCAAAGCGGTAGATCTCATCTAGGCAAATACGTCCGTCCACTATTGTTCCTACAATAGCCCGTCCACTTCCTGACCCTAAATCCAGAGCCAAATACGCCATGTTATTATTTTTGTGTTTTTCCTAAAATATAAACTTCCAAATCGCGAATTTCATCATCGCTCAAGATATCATAATTTCCTTCACCTGCACGCACAATAATGCGACATGCCAGTTCGAGGAAAACCGCTTTCTGAAAAGCATCATCAAAGTCTTTTCCACACACAGCCTGCCCATGTTTACTCATCAACACGCAATCATGATCTGTCAGAGCATGTGTAACAGCATCTGCCAGCTCCTTCGATCCGGGACGATAATATGGTATAACCGCAATCTCTTTGCCGCAGTAGCAAGGAACTTCGGCAACTACATTAAAGCTTTTCGGCTTGTTTTTCATACAAGATACAATTGTCGCAAATTCTGACTGAAAGTGTAGTACCACATTCATATCCTTACGCTGACGTAAAACTCCGAGATGAAAAACACTTTCCATCGATGGCTTAGGACCATCGACACGCATACCTGTGGAGATATTGCAGATAGCGACATTTTCTTTGGTAATACGTGGCAACCACGAACCTGTACCCGAAACCAGAGCTAAATCTTTATTCACTCTCCACGACAAATTACCACTGCTACAAAGCTGTAGACGTTCTTGTCCTACACGATGAGCAGCTTCTATAAACCGTTCTATATATTCACTATTTATCATACTGTTTTTTATTGTCGAAGGTACAAAAAACTATTTATAAAGAGGACCATAAACCTGGCAAGCTCGATAATCAGCTCCTTCTTTATCCATCCCGAAAGCAGACCATGCGGCGGGGCGATAAATATCATCCGAAGATACATTATGCATACAAACAGGGATACGAAGCATAGAAGCCAACGTTATCAAATCGGCTCCGATATGTCCACTGCTGATAGAACCATGATTGGCTCCCCAGTTGTTCATCACGGAATATACATCTTTAAAATTAGGATCATCGGTCAGGCGAGGAACAAACCAAGTGGTAGGCCATCCTTTATCTGTACGCTCATCCAAAATTTTGTGTACATCCGGATCTAGATCTACAGTCCACCCTTCGGCTATTTGCAATACCGGACCCAATCCTTTTATGAGGTTCAGTCGAACCATGGTACATGGCATTCCACCACGAGTAAGAAATTTAGAAGAAAAGCCTCCTCCACGGAAATACTCACGGTTGGCAGGCATCCATGTAGTAGCATCTAAACATGACTCGGCTTCGGCTTGTGAAATATCCCAAAAAGGTTTCATTACAGGTTTTCCTGTCTCATCGCTTTGGCGACCACTCCCATCCAGAGACGCAGCACCGGAATTGATTAGATGAATCATGCCGCCTGAAGCTAAACCTTCTAACTTTTTCCCTGTCACTCGTTCTACAGCCTCAGGACTCCAATAAGTACGCACATCGGCAAAAATCTGAGCGGTATTTGTCAAAAGATAACCAAACAACATTGCCGTACCATTCAGCGAATCATTTTCTGTAGCTAATATATATGGTGCGCGAATACCTGTCCAATCGAAAGAGGAATTGAGGATAGCCTCTGTAAAATCGCCGTTAGGATAAAAATCTGTCCATTGGCGTTGCCCCTGAAAGCCTGCGGCAAGAGCATTATGCCCTAAAGCCTCTTCTCCGAATCCCATTTCTTTCAGCTTAGGATTGCCTATCATCAGATCTCGAACAATCAATGTCATTTTTACAATGAATTCCCAATCCTTATCATTTGCCGCACGATCTTTTTTCAAATCGTCCCGGTTTATCGTGTCTTTGCCTTCTTTACAGTGGGTCTTCGCCCAAGCTAAGGCTTTTTCATATTCTTCTTTATCGTATATCCCTTGTGTCATTCGGCGAATAATTTCTACCTCGTCTACACTCTCGCAACGCATACCTAAATAATCTTCAAAAAAATCGGTATTAACTACCGAACCGGCAATACCCATACACACCGAACCGATGGAAAGATAAGATTTACCTCGCATAGTTGCTACAGCCAATGCAGCTTTAGCAAAACGCAACAACTTCTCTCTTACATCGCCAGGTATTTCGGTAGTACCTCCATTCTGAACATCATGTCCATAGATACCAAAGGCAGGTAATCCTTTCTGTGCATGTCCGGCAAGGACTGCAGCCAGATAGACTGCCCCGGGACGTTCCGTACCATTAAATCCCCAAACAGCTTTGATTGTATGCGGCTCCATATCCATCGTTTCGCTACCGTAACACCAGCACGGAGTAACTGAAATCGTTATCCCCACTCCCTCTCTACGAAACTTCTCGGCACAGGCTGCACTCTCTGCCACACGACCAATTGTGGAATCTGCAATAACACACTGAATAGGCGACCCGTCGGGATAACGTAAAGTAGAGGTTAGCAAGTCTACCACACTTTTTGCCATATTCATTGTTTGGTTCTCAAGAGATTCTCGAACCCCTCCCATGCGTCCATCGATAGTAGGACGAATACCGATTTTAGGCCATTCACCTTGAAATCTTTTCCCAGCCATATATTTTAGATTTTAATGGTTTATTACTATATTTTGGTTTTATATTCAATAAATAAACAGGAGATTGTGTTTTCTTTGATTGAATTAGATTTTTAATTGTTACAAGCTTACCACCGGTTTCCATATCCTTACTATTATAAATAGGGGTGGTGATACTATAATTATATCTTAAGGAATTAAATTCAAAGACATTGAATCTAACATTAAAGAAATATCAGATAAAAAGTTAATTAGAATGAGCTTTTTTTTCATTCGGTCAGCATCCACTCTATTACAACGACTTATAACTCCAAATATATATTTCAGATACTCAACAAGCTTTCATTTTTCCGATGAATGAATAGTACTATTTCGACATTAGGCAGTTTTCATTTCGTTTTTTAGCCTCTATTTCCAGCCCTTATTATATTAATTGGCACAAACGAGAAAGCATATACAACTAATTATCAGACTATTCACCACAACAAAATCATATCCTTTATACTTTTCAAAGAGAATTAATTGCATATGAAAATAAATTTTATATGCAATTCTTAATGATTAATATTACTTTTCATATATATTTGTAAACAACAATTCGTTTTTAAGGAATTGCCCGGATTTCTGTACAAATGTGACTATATAAATATTGTTAACGTAATTGACTATGGCTAAAAAGGAGGATTTTAGGCAAGACTCGTTTGATCTTTCCTCTCAAACGCCTACAATAATCTGTAAAAGTTTTGTGCTCTATGGATCTGTAGAAGAAACGCATCACATACGCGCGGAAGGGACTATAGTAGGAGATATAAAACAGGCTCATACTGTTGTAATTGGTACAACAGGCATAGTTCGAGGAAATATTCATGCAAAAAATCTAGTTGTATTCGGTCGTATTGAAGGTAATATATGCGTAACCGAATCTATCTCCATAAAAAGTACGGGTAGAATAGTGGGCAAACTTAATGCGCAAATATTCGCATTAGAGCATGGCGCAACATACGAAGGACTCATCGCTATGAAACCTCTTCTTTCATAAAATAAAGTTTATTTATCCCCATAATTATTAACGAATCTAATATTTTATCGCTATGGTTTATGAAATCCAATCTTTTCCCAGCTTAGTTGAAAACAATAATACAAATCTGTCACAAACAGCGAAGGATTTGCTTCACGGCTTGAAAATTCAACATAATAATAAATGGTATATCTGCGGAGACCTTGCCCTGAATGAAGGTCAATCTCCTCATAAGTTAATAAACTCATCACCGGATGATATAGACTATCAGATATTAGCTAAAGCAGCTATGCTGTTAGTAGAAAATCAAGTGGAGCAACCGATAACAATCACCACAGGTTTTCCTTATTCTACTTATTATATTTATAAAGACAAAGCCATAGAATTTTTCCAACGCACTCATATGCTCGATTGTGACATTTCAACACATAATGCAGGGAATAAGAAAAGAGTAATATTAGAAGTACAGAAGGTTGAAGTGATTCCTGAAATTGTAGGATGTACAATCGGAATACGCAAGGGTGAACCTCAGGTTTCGGGAAATTTTTTTGTATTCAGTTGTGGATTTGGAACATTTGAATCTATCCTCAGTACAGATTCGGGTATTATTGAGCAAACAATGATCAGTACGCATGGAATTCGTTATGCTGTAAATCTGATGATAAATGAACTGAAGAGCAAATATTATTTGGAGCTTAGAAATACACATCAAATTGATGAGGCATTCAAACGCGGATATATTTTCTTGAATCGTCAAAATATTGATTTAAGAGAAATACGTAAAAGTGTTATTCAAACATATTATCAAGAAGTAATATCTCCAAACTTGCGTAGTGTTATCAATGACTCTAACCTGGTTAAGGCTAACCGTATATACATGTGTGGAGGTGCTATGTATTATGAAGAACTTATCGATTGCTTTAAGGAAGAATTCGGCAAATTCACAGAAATAACAGTTTTAGATAATCCTGAAACATTAGCAAGTAGAGGCTATGCAATTAACTCGTTACGTGTAGGACATGGCAAATTTAAATCATCAGTAGGTATCGATATAGGAAATGCCACTACTGTAGTAGCTAACTTTTCGGGAGAATAAATAATAGTATAGAATATTACTTTATAAAGATCAGGAATGTTTCTCTTTAAGCGAAAAATTGATGAACTTGAGCCTCAACCTGCTAGAATCGTAGAATTGGGACGAGACGTAATTGTATTAGGCTCACTATACCTAACCGAGGGACAAGAGAAAAATTTCTATGTAGACGATACGCTTACTGTTGACATTAATGCTCACATTGTCGGTAGTGTAACGGCCGCAGGTTGCATCATTGACGGCAAAGTGACAGGTAATATAATTTGTGCAGAGAGTTTAGAACTTGGCCCGACAGCAGTTATAGAAGGTACAATTACAGCCAAGGCAGCTGTCATAAATGCGGGTTGCGTTGTTAATGGTGAAGTTGTGTTAGATCCTCTACTGGAAGTTCCTATATTAAGTATAAAGATTACAGAAGCAAAAAATTATCTTGAAAAAGAAGGAAGAACGATTTCTGTAGATTCTTTCTCCAAAGTAGAAGAAGAAATTCCCCAAAAGGATTCAAAAGCTTTCAACAACCCACCAAATAAAGAGCAAAAAAGCCCGATAATTCAAGACAAAAAGATTGAAACAAAGCCAATAAGTGAAAGTGATAATTGGTGGTAATAACACTAATTTATGAGAAAAATATCATAGAGGCTTCAGCACTAAGGGCGAAGATAAAAGAAATCCGGCAAAAGAATATATTTGCCGGATTTTTTGTGTACTTATATAAAATAAAGATTACTTACTCAGGACACCTTACATGATCCATAAACTTCAGCGTATAAGCTGCCATTGCATCATAGCCATTCCCTGTCAGATCGGTTACTTTTTTATCGTCAGCACCATTGAATCTCCAGTATGCAACTAATCCCGGAGTAGTAGGATCAACATAACACATATTGTTTATTAGATCGGCCGGAGATAATGCTTTTTTCCAAACACGCATTTCGCTCACCGCCCCATCAATTCCTCGTCCTTTGGCAGAGCGCCCAATCATAAACATAGGGTCACCATATACATGCGTCAGGTCTAAAGCTGTAACGCCTGCGATATTTCCGCTCGACTCCAACTCTCCGTTCACATACATTCGTACATTTCCACCTTCGAAAACAGCTGCTATATGGAACCATTTCTCTGTCGAAAACTCGGTTTTACTTGCAATACCCGGTTTGGCTATCTGCAATTGGTTCGGCTTGATAGATGTATCTCCAAATCGGAGAAGGAAGTTTTCTTCTAGTCCCATTACACTACTGATATATGGATTATATGATTGAAATTTATTGACATATATCCGTGTCTCATAAGTTACAGCAGGCAAAGCGGTTAGACTTACATCATTGTTTTTAGAGAAATCTACTTGCAAATAATTACTTGTCAAAACAGCAGCCTTCGTAACTATTGTTTGATTAATAACGAAATAGATTGTTGCTGATGATCGCAGAATACTCATCCCTAAATTATTACTAACGATACTTACCGGCAAAACATAAGTAACACCTTCTTCAAACTTAGAGAGGTCACTTATAGACAACTTCATCGGAGTAGAAACACTTGCCCCTGACTTTATCAATACCTGATTGCTGTTCAGGTTTAAACTTTCTTTATTTGTATCATTGGTATCAATTTCTGGTCTTGACAGTTTATAACTACCCTCAGGAAGAGGCTTATAATTTTTCATAAACCGATTGTTATATGAATCAATTAAAGATAAATCTGCCTTCAAATCGACAATCATATCCTTAGCCATTTTGTCTGAAGACGAGACATTAAATGCTATTTCAGATGCAGCTAGTTCGGGGTCTACAGTAAACAGTCTGGAAACAGAGTTTTCTACACCTGACATATAAATAACATCCCGATAGTCTTCATTGTCTTTACATCCCATTAGTATGATGGCGCAAAGACTTAGAATTATAATATTATTTAGTTTCATGTATTTTCTATTAATGTTTAACAATCATTTTTTTGCCGGATTCATTATCTGAATAGCTTGCCTCAAATATTTATAATCAGGAGTATGTTTATATTCGTTTTCCATATGATAAGTACCCACACCACCTTTTCGTTGATATTTATCATCTACCTTAGGATTGAAGCGAGCCATGGCCTCAAGAGAAGGTACAACGAATTCTTTCCCATCGGCAGTTGTGACTACTGCGTTCGGTTTTCCCCCTGTACTCCACCACTTTTCGAAGTCTTCTGTAAAAATATATTTATCGGCAGGCCACCCTTTGGCTAAGGCATTATTAAAGCGATATTGCAAATCCCATTCGCCTGAAGAATCATAAGCTTGCACAATTCCATAATTAAAACACTCCACTATTTCGGGGTGTACAGCATAAGGCACGCCATCTATGAGCAGTAGTTTACCTGTTCCGGATTTAGGTCCAAAATACTTGCTGAGAGCCAACACAAAATCTTTCATCAAAGCATTGTTATGCCCTACAAGAGGACCTACGCCACCAAACCCGGGTTCATAGTCGAGGTCTAGTCCGTCATAATTGTATTTATACATCGTATCAGCAAGAGCTTTTGCGTACTTTCCTACACCCTCTGTTGTTGCTTCAAATGGCTCCGGCACTTCGTGCGCAAATATTGTGTATGTAACTTTTGTGCCTAATACATTTTGCACATATGCCAAATCAGCTTTTTGCGCATCTGTAATATCCCAATATTTGCCCCATATGGATACAATGTCCACGCTGTCGGGTATCGAGACTAATCTTGTGCCCATAGACGATGTTTCTGTATTCCAACCGCCAAACCACCCGAAAGCCACAGCATGGTCGGATTCTTTGTAAGCTCTCAACTGTTTATAATATTCTTCACTTTTGGGCTCGACCTGCCCTACGATTTTGTTTTCCGGATCTACTTCATCTAAACACGAAGACAGAGAAAAAAACAAAAAACAGATTAACAGTATATTTGATAATGTTTTCATATCATTCATATTTTTAATTATTTAGCATCCCACCACAATTTAGTTCCTCCCGTATCAGGTCCATTAAGTAAGCCGATAGCCTTATCTACTTCTTCCCTATTTTTGTTGTATTCCTCTTGAGGAAACACGATTCTTCTGATCTGAACTGTGGTATTGATCTGACCACTGCTGCGATTATATATAATAGGAAATATCTTTGGGTATCCGGTACGCCTGAATTCAGACCAAGCTTCTTGCCCTTCGGGAAACATTGCTATCCATTTTTGAGTAATGATTCTTTCCAGTTTCGTTTCAAAAGAATCGCTTTCGTTCCATGCTACTGTAATTGTTGATCTGGCTGCTATACTGTAATATCCTACCATATCCTGAAATCTGATCGGCTTATCAGTAGAGTTTGTCAAATAGGCATCTATTCCGCTTACTCCATATTGAGTGAAAGATGCACGCACCCCTTGCTCATAGAAATCTTTTGCCGAACCGCCCATATTCCAACCTCTTATAGCGCCCTCTGCCCGCAAAAAATAAGCTTCTGCTGCGGTCATCCATAACACTGGTGTATTTTTTCTAACATTAGGCGCAGACATTTTTTCATACGGAGCCTTATCGAATATATATAATCCGTTTCTAACGCCATGATAAGCTCCATCAATTGCTGCCGGTTGGAAAAGAGAAGGCAAACGAGGATCTTTTAATCCATTCAGATAAGAGTCCATTGACGCTCCCATTCTTGTATCTGCATAAGAGTTCCATACGGTTTCCAGCGGATGATAAACAGCATGCCCCCCGTATGATTTCAGTTGTGCAATATCTGAAACATCAGACTATAAGCCATACTTCTGATTTGCAGCCTCTTCGGCATGCAGCTTTGCTAATTCCGGCTCCACATAACTAATCCGTATAGCCAATCGTAATCGAAGCGTATTTCCTAACTTCAACCATTTCAGAGCATCTCCGCCGTATATCATATCGTATTTCACCAAAGGCTTATCCCCTTTAGTATTTACATCCACAAAATCGGATAGTTCTTTTGTGGCTTCCTTCAGCTCTTTCAGGAATTCTTTATATACAACTTCCTGACTATCGTAAGGGGTTGTCAATCCTCCTGTTCCGAACTTGGTGTAAGGAATAGGCCCATAGTTGTCTACCAGCCTGTGCATCCCCATTACCTTCACGATGGTAGCCATAGCCAAATATACTTTGTCTTTTGTTTTACCAACAATCTTCGCATAAGGTCCCATCACTTTGGTATAACCATTTGCAAACCCCACATCGTTCCATTTATCAAAATATAGATTATATGTACCGTTGTGACTTGATGAGTTCCAAGTGCCGATATGAGCCATATAGCCGGAGAAAATATCACCGGTCAGATTTTGAGCACGCTGATAGTCGTTAGCATCGACATCCGATGTAGGTATTACATCTTTAAGCATGGCATTGAAGTGACCTCCTACAAAAAGACCATCTTTGCTCATGTCATCTTCTGTAGCTGCATATTCATTTACGTTATCTTCAAGACAGGAGACAAAAGAATAAGATACTATCACTGCAAACAAAGACATGAAGAGTAGCTTAAATATTTTAGATATATTATTTTTCATTATTCATTGCTTTAAAATTGAACCTTAACTCCAAATCCTATATTTCTGAGACTTGGTTGCATAAAATAATCCAGTCCCTGAAAATAAGTTCCCGTAGAAGCAGTCAATTCAGGATCGAATGGTGCCTTATTATATATCATCCATAAGTTTCGTCCAATCAAAGAGAGAGACAAAGAGCTTATTTTATGATTGAACCATTTAGAAGGGAGTGTATACGTAAGAGATGCTTCGCGAAGCCTTACATTCGTCATACTATATACATACTCGGACAAGACTCCTGTTGTTCCTCCGGCTGCAACAGCATAATATGCCTCGGCATCCATTCGTTTGCCGTTCACCAATACACCGCCATTATCGCGTGCTATAGCCGAAGCTTTAGAAACTCCATGCCTATCCAGTAAGGCTTGAGTTGCCGACACACCGATTCCACCTATTCGAGCATCTACAAGGAAGTTCAGATCAAAACCTTTGTAAGAAATCGTATTATTCCATCCAAAATTGTATCGAGGCGCAACAGATCCGGCTTTCACCCAATTGTTAGGATCACTGTTTATCGCTCCTGTAGATGGGTCTACTTTTATATTCCCTTTAGAATCTTTTTCTAGCGTCGAAACATAAATATCACCTAACGTTCCGCCTTCCGTAAGTCGCATACGATATGTTCCTGTAGAGCTCATGTCTATACCATCTTCGGCTAGGATGGGAGTTCCGGTAGTTGGGTCGAGAGTTCCTTTAGGAATAAGCGTTTTTATTTTATTTCTATTCAGTGTAAAATTCACACTGGTAGAATAACTGACAGGTCCGAAATTGTCGCTAAAGCCTAAAGAAGCTTCAATACCCCAGTTATTTACTTTTCCGGCATTGATATAATAGTCGGAATATATTGAGCTTGGAGCTGCTTCAAAATGGAACAACTGATTGTAAGTATCTGTATTGTAATATGTGAGATCGAGATTAATCCTATTACCCCAAAATTTCATATTAGCACCAGCTTCATACGCCTTTGTGCGTTCGGCTTTCAGATTGGAGAATGGCATCGCCGTCTCTGTTTTCAAATTACCATCATTCAACTCGTATGAAGCTTTCGTGATGAAACGTGGTGGCGGGTTACCCACTTCCGAATATGAAAATCTCAGTTTGAAAAAAGAGATTTGAGCTTTATGCATGTCAAACATATCGCTTAAAATCCCGGAAACTCCAACCGATGGGTAAAATACCCCTGTACCACTAGTACCTTTTAAGGTAGAAGTCCAGTCGTTTCTAGCTGTAAGATCTAAAAACACCAAGCTTTTCCAACCCAACTGAGCTGTGGCAAAAACAGCGTGTGTATTGTCTTTGAACCCACTTTGGTTTACTTTTGTCTGAGGATCATTCTTATTTATATTTTCTTCAGAGAAGCGATTGGGAACAAGACCTAAATGTCCTTCATAGCTATTAAGTCTTTGGTCGTACTCAAAGTAACTTGTACCTAAAGCAGCGGTCAGACTGAAATCGCCAAATCGCTTATCGGCTGTAGCTAAGAAGTCAAGATATAATTGTTTGTCTGTCATTCTTTGGTTCATATAGTTTCCTGTTTCGGATGCAAAGAGCAAATCAGAGGATGCATGAATTTTTCTTTCGAATGTATTTTCCATATTATCCATTCTCGCACGTCCCGACAGATTAAGCCAATCCAAAGCTTTATATTTTAGTGCGCTATATAAGATGTAGCGGTCTCTTTTGTTCTCGAACAACTTTCTGTTAACAGTCCAATATGGATTTTCAATACCTAAACCCTGATTGCCATATTTTGAAGGCCAATTTTGAGTCTTAAAATTGCGGACATCGTTGAACGTCTCATATATTTTATAGTTATCGATATCATCGCCTCTCGGAAATAGATAAATAGGTAGCAGTGGGTTATGATATTGTCCTTGAGTCATCATATTTCTGTTATCTTCATTTATATAAGATACGGAGAAGTCAAACTCAAGTTTATCTTTTATAATATCAGCAGTGTTACGTACTGTAAGGTTGTAGCGGTTCAACTTATTATTTGGTATGATTCCCCTCGAGTTTGTGGATGCGAAAGATACGTATGTAGTGTTTGTTTCTCCTCCAAAGGAGGCTGTCAGTGAGTTTGTCTCCACATATCCTGTCTGAANNCGCATGTCGGGAGTTTTCTTAGCCCCCCAGCTTTGAAAGCTTTGGTCTCTTGAGCCGTATGTATCTTGGAACTCAGGCATAACAAATGGTTTTAAGAAAATAGAGTTATTCGCATAATTAATTCTCAATCCCTTTTGTCCCTTTTTGGTCGTAATTAGTATTACACCATTTGCCCCTTGGTTTCCATATAAAGCTGCAGCGGCAGGACCACTAAGTACCGATAGGCTTTCAATATCTTCGGGGTTTATATTGGCAAAAGCATCGCGATCTCCACCATCAGGTGATTCGAATATATTTTCGGGTTGTTCACCTCTTATATCATACAATGGCACTCCATCTACAACATACAACGCATTGTTGTTACCCATAATTGACTTCGTCCCACGCATAACTACTCTGGCCGAACCGCCAATACCCGATGCACTCTGATTTATCTGCATACCTGCAACTTTACCGACCAGACTATTTATAAAGTTCGCATCTTTAACAACCGTCAATTCTGTACCTTTAAGTTCCTGAACATTATACGTCAACACTTTCGCTTCTCTTTTGATTCCTAAAGCAGTAACTACAACTTCATCGAGAGCAACGTTATCTTCTTTCATTACCACGTTATATGTCATGTCTCCTTTAGCAATAAGCTTTATAGTGAGGTAGCTGATGTAAGAAAACTCGATTTCATCACCTTCGTTTGCTGTAATGGAATAATTCCCTTTGGTATCTGTCAAGGTTCCTATAGTAGTTCCTTTTACCGAGACTGCTACTCCAATCAAAGGTTCTCCGGCTTCATCTTTTACATTGCCTTTGATGGTTACTGTTTTTTGTTGGAGCGACCTTGTCGGGTTATTCGTGTTGGCAGAAGACAAATAAATAACTTTATCTTCAACCTTATATGTCACACCTTTTCCTGCTAATGATTTGTTCAAAACCTCTTCAATACTCGCATTATGTAATTCTAATGGACCGACTTTTATATCCCCAATTTTGTCTTCATAAAAAAACTGATGGTCCGATTGTGATTTGATAATATTAATTATATCTGAAAACTTACCTCCTTTTTGGTTTATGTTTATTTGTGCATTGGCTACAATACAAAAACATAGCAAAAAGAAGAAGACACTCATTGAATGAGTAAAATATTTCCTTGGAGAATAGGAATTGCTTCTTTTCTTCATTTAGTTGTTGTTTTTCGTTAATAAAAATAAGGTTAACGTTACCGTCTTGTATTTGTAAATAGGTTGGGAAGCCTGCCCCGATTGGTTCTATTTCATAATAATTAGATTTTAGTTCTACAATAATATTTTTCTATTTAATAGTAAAACATGCTGGAAGCAAAAAACACTTAGTCCAATTTAGGGCTAAGTGTCTTTTTTGATATTCATTAACAATACAACGCTATTGATTGGGTAATATTCGAATACTTCTACCAGTATATTCATATTTGAATGGTATTGTATTTGTGAGAGAGTTCAAAACGGAATCTATACTATCACGTTTCTTTATAACACCTGAATATTTAGATCGGATATTTAAGCTAGGATCCAAGTATATTTTAACTTCATATAGTGACTCTAAAGTTTCTCTGATATCTAGAAGCGTCGCATTTTCGAAAGTTATCAGATCATTATGCCATAAAACATCAAGAACGGCATTGGTTTCGTATACTTTTAGCCGATGGTCGGTATGATTTATTTCAGCTTTTTGCCCGGGAGATAATGTTACATGCCCTTCATTATTATTGCCTTTTACTTCAATCTCACCATTTACAAGAGTTACTGAAGAGATATTAGACATATTGGAACTCTTTATATTAAATGAAGTTCCTAAAACTCGCACATTAAAAGCTTCACTTTCGACATAAAATGGAGATTTTTTATTTTTTGTTACCTCAAAATAAGCTTCGCCGGTAAGATATACTCTTCTTTCTTCTTCACCTTCAAATGTAGGCGGATAACTAATCGTTGAATTTTGGTTTAGCCAAATCTTTGTTCCATCTTCTAAGATAACCTCCTTTGCTTTAACTCCGTCATTTTGTACTGACAGCAAACCTGTTCTACCCATTTTCTTATTGTCGTGAAGATACAAATATCCAAATCCGATTGCTGAAAATAGCACCACAATACATGCAGCAATTTTAACGAAAGAAAAATTAAATTTCTTCTTTACAGGCATATCTGTTTGTGGAACATCGGATATCCTTTTTAATAGGCGATCTTTTTCGCATTCCAAGTATCCATCGGATAAAGAGTCATCCCATTCTATAGAATTGTAAAGCGATTCTAGATCAAAAAGATATTTCTTATTATTTTCATCTTCACCGATCCATTTTAAGATAGCTTCGTACTCTGCATCTGAAGCCGTTTTATTAAGGTATCCTAATATAATCCTTTTATCAATTGTACTCATTTATTTATTTTATGATATACTTAAAACAGTTATATAGAACAACATACTTAGTTAAAGAAGCATAAAACGAGAATAAGCCTCAACAAATATGATAATCTCGCCTTCAACAACTTTCGGGATTGATACAGATGAGCCTCTACTGTTCGTAAAGAGATAGCTAAAGTTTCTGCAATTTCTTTATTTTTCAGTCCATAGATATAGCTTAATTTAAATACACTCTTCGACTGAGGCGGCAGGGTATCAATTGCGCTATCTATTTTCTCTTTCAATTCTGCATTTTCTATATTCTTCCAAACATCGATGTTTTCAGGAGAAAAATATTTCAGCTTTTCATTATATATCTCAATTTTGGCAGAAGAATATTTATTGATAACCGCAATATGTTTGAGCCTATTGATAGATTTTGTATACACAAATCGATACAATAGCGAAGAAATATGCTCTCCTACTTCGATTTCCTTTCTTCGTTCCCACAATTCTACAAAGGCATCCTGCACAATATCTTCGGCATTATCTGTACCTACAATAGTGGATGCATATTTCACCAATGCCAAATAATACTTATCGAATAAGTCTACATAAACCTGTTTAGATAAATCCATTATTGGAGAATTTGCGCATTAGGATATAAGGTTTTTTTGTACTGAGTTTTTCATCAAGGTACGATTATTCAAAGATTGCGGGTAAAATTAATAATATTTATAAGCATTCCAAAATAATTGAAAATACATAAACATAATCTTTGATAATCTTACGTTAATTCAAAAGCTAACTAAACATAAAAAAAGCTTGTAAACTTTTGATTTACAAGCTTCATCCTCAGTAAAATGTGACCCCGGAGGGGCTCGAACCCTCGACCCATTGATTAAGAGTCAATTGCTCTACCAGCTGAGCTACGGAGTCGTTTGGTGAGTGCAAAAGTATAATAATTATTCTTTTTAAGAAAATATTTTCGGAAAGAATCTTTTAAAATCCTTACTTTTGTAGCCGAAGAGAGATTTCTCCTCCGTGTATCTTAGGATTAACCACGTAAAAAACAAAGTTATAGAATGAATAAAACAGAATCAGCGTTGGTCTTGTTTTCGGGTGGACAAGATTCAACAACATGCCTCTACTGGGCATTAGAAAATTTCGCATCCATTCGTACGCTGTGTTTTACCTACGGGCAACGTCACTCTAAAGAGGTAGAAGTAGCAAAGGCTATTGCCGAAAAAGCGAATGTGCCGTTCCAACTGCTGGACGCATCTATTATTAGCCAACTATCCGTCAACTCTTTGACAAACGATATTGTTATGGATCAGGAAAAACCGGCAGACTCTTATCCAAATACGTTTGTACCGGGACGTAATCTATTATTCCTTACTTTTGCGGCTGTCATTGCCCGCTCGCACGGTATACGCCACATTGTAACAGGAGTATCAGAAGCCGATTACAGTGGTTACCCCGACTGCAGAGACACTTTCATACTTTCAGCGAATGCTTCTATTAATCTGGCAATGGACGAACATTTCCAAATACATACGCCATTGATGTGGAGAGATAAAACTGCTGTATGGCAATTAGCTGACGAACTGGGTGTTTTCGATATCATTCGTACTCAAACCCTGACCTGCTACAACGGTATCATTGCCGATGGTTGCGGACACTGCCCTTCATGCAAATTGCGCAAACAAGGATTACACAACTATCTAAAGACAAAACTATAATATGACAATAGAAGGACTTAGCCATTTAGGTGGAAAAACCGAATATAAAGATAATTATGCTCCTGATGTATTAGAAGCCTTCGAAAACAAACATCAGGGAAATGACTATTGGGTAACATTCAATTGCCCGGAGTTTACAAGTCTGTGCCCTATTACCGGGCAACCCGATTTTGCAACAATACACATCAACTACATACCTGATGTGAAAATGGTAGAAAGCAAGAGTCTTAAGTTATACTTATTTAGCTTTCGTAACCATGGAGCATTCCATGAAGACTGTGTAAATATTATGATGAAAGACCTTATTAAGCTGATGAATCCGAAGTATATTGAAGTGGTAGGAATATTTACGCCACGTGGAGGCATTAGTATTTATCCGTTTTGCAACTATGGACGTCCGGGTACGAAGTTTGAGCGACTAGCAGAAGAGCGTCTGATAAATCATAACCCACAGCAAATATATAAATAGTTAAGAGGCTTTAAAGCCTCTTTTTTTATTCTGATTATGCAATCTTAGGTCTTCGTTTTTGTACTCTTTTATAGACTACCGTAAACCAAACAGGCAGTATTATGCCTTTACATATCGTAGATATAGCGATTGCCCACCACACCCCAACAATCCCCATTTGCGAAGCCAGATAATAAGCCAAAGGGATGCGTAGCGCATTGAATGTGATACTTATCACGGCAGGCTCTACTGTACGGCCAATACCATTAAACATACCTTGTGTAGTCAGCTCAAACATCATAAAAATCTGCACTAAACCCATTACAAACAAATATTCGGCTCCGGCTCGCATAGCATTCTCTTCAGGAACAATAATTCCAAAAATTTGAGCACCAAACAAAATAAATGCAATACTGACAAAAATTCCTAACGTAAACATAACACGTATCGTATAGATATATGCCTTTTTACCTCTTTCCAATTTATTGGCAGCATAGTTCTGAGCAACAAAAGCACTCAACGCCGTAGAAAAACCCTGTGATGTATTCCACGTAACTGCCTCTATCTGTCCTCCCGTTGTCTGAGCCATCATCCCTAGATGCCCTCCATGAATAGAAGCAACACGTGCCAAGTTCATATTAATGATGGCATACAATGAATTCATTATTGAAACAGGCGTTCCTAGAAAAATTATGCGTTTAAGATAAATGCCTTTCGGCTTAATAAAGAAGGAGAAATTGCCTAAAATACGATTACCATATTTAATCTGATAAAAGAACAAAGAAAACACAAACAATTGTGCAGCAACTGTACCAATAGCGGCACCGTGCAATCCCATCCCCATACCAAACATCAATATAGGGTCGAGTATCATATTTAACACGAGCCCGGCTGCATTATTTTTGAAAGGAACAGTACTTCGCCCTGCTCCATTGTATATCCCTGCGAAATTATAGGACAAGAACTGAAACGGAAGACTAATAGTGAGTATTCGTAAATAAAGCACCGCATCGGCTGTAATATCAGCAGATAATTTGAAAAAAGACAAGATAGGATTAGCAAATATAAAGAGTGTAGATACCCATACCACGCTAAGCACAATAGAGGTAGTTGTAGAATGTGAGGCGTATATAGCTGCACGTTTCATTTTCTTCGCACCTATCGATTGACCGACTGCTACCTCCGATCCGATCATAGCCAGATATGCGACCGATGAAGTCAACCACAACAACATCCCTATAGCACCAATTGCAGCTTCCGATTTGGTTGCTATTTCGGGATGAGATACAGTCCCCAGCCTGCCAACCCACGACATAGCCATGAGCGTGTAAGCCATCTGTAAAAAGCTTGTACCCATCAGCGGCAGAGCCAAGCGTATTAAGGTAGAGAATATTTTTCCCTCGGTAAGATTATGAATACCTGATTTCACGTGTATGAATTATAAATTTTTGAGCAGTTTGTCCCCATTTTCGCTATCCGAAAGCTCTTTAATTTCTAAAATAGTCTCCCACTCTTTCCTGAATTTTACATTTGTATCAATCACAAAATCCTCTGAACCATACATCTCTATTTTCTCAAACAGATAACTTACGGTAATATGATTGATATCCAAAGCAGGTATAAAAGCGGGTACTAATGCGTTTTGAGATGGAGTCTCTACAATAAGACCGATATCCTGCAAATAAAAAAGAGTATCACTAGTCAATTTTGTCGGGATTTTATATTGCTCCGAAAGTTCATCAGCAGTGTAAGGCATATCGCCTTTTTCAAACCGCTTAACGATCAAAGTCATTATTAGTAATGCAACAAAGTCCTTATAGCGACGACTTATTTTAGAAGTTTCGTGCTCGAAACTAAACTTATTTACATTCTGATAAGCAAAAGAAAGCTGCACACCAAACAAAACAAAAAACCATGTCAGTTGCAACCATAGCAACAGCAAAGGCAAAGCGGCAAAACTACCATATATCGCATTGTATTTAGATATCCATATCTGACCACCGATATACAGCATTTGGAATACCTGAAAACATATACCCGTAAACACACCGCCTAATAAGGCACTGGTAAACTTAACCTTCGTATTTGGGATGTAAATATAGAGTATTGTAAAGAGTAATATAGTAATAAAAAAAGGAACAACTTTCATAAAAGGACCAATAACCAGTCCCAGTATATACTGTTGCTCAGCTGTAGTGCTCAAAAGAATATTAACCCCGGCATTGCATATAAGAAAAACAGGCGCAATAATGATAAGAGCCAGATAGTCCGTGAACATCCGAAAATAGGTACGTCCTTTTTTTATCTGCCATATTTTATTGAAGTTATCTTCTATGTTCGAAAGCAGATTGATTACAGTATACAATAACAAGATGACGCCGACGCCCAAGAAAATCCCACCCTGAGCATACTCAATTGATTTGTCGATAAAAGCTGTCGCTTTATTCAAGATCTCTTCTTGTCCTGCAAAATAGCTAAAGAGTTGAGTCTTTACAATATTCTGAAAACCAAACCCACGAGCTATGGCAAACAATACAGCCAGCATGGGGACGATAGACAGTAAGGTACTGTATGTCAATGCTGATGCACGTGTAAAAAGTTGCTCTCCATCAATATTCCTGATAGCGAGGATAAAAGACTTAATAATATCGTACAATCCCATTTTACGAGACGATCTCTCGCGTTTGTTTATCCGCCAGATATCATACGTAAGAAATCGAATTATTCTTTTTACAAACTCTTTTATTCTTTCAATCATACAAGATTTTTATCCGAAATATCTACAAATATAGCTTGTTCTTTATAAGTAAACATACTTGATAGATAGAATCTTAAAAAATAGTAACAAATATATCTACAAATAAGATCAATCTTCATTGCTAAAATTTGTAAAAAATCTCTACACTATACCAATAACCTAATCATAAGAGACACTGTGTAGAATATTCACGAAAGAGGAAGACCGATAAGTATAATTTAACTTTGGCATAGAAATATAAAATATCTATACTGGGATATTTTTATTACTTTCGTGTTAGTAAATAAAAATGATAGATCAAGCCACCATAGACCGTATAATAGATGCTGCACAAGTAGTGGATGTAGTATCTCAGTTTGTTACGCTCAAGCGTAGAGGTATAAACTATGTAGGGCTGTGTCCGTTCCACGAAGACAGAACTCCGTCATTCTACGTTTCTCCATCCAAGAATATATGTAAATGCTTTGCTTGTGGCGAAGGAGGAACCGCTGTTCACTTCATTATGAAGCATGAGCAGCTCTCTTATTTCGATGCACTACGTTATCTCGCAAAGAAGTATAACATCGAAATACAAGAGCGGGAGTTAACCGATGAGCAGAAGCAAGCTTACAACGAGCGTGAAAGCCTATTTATATTAAATGACTTTGCCCGAAATCATTTTGTAAAAACTCTGCATGAACATATCGAGGGTAAATCTGTAGGTCTAAGCTATTTTAAAGAAAGAGGATTCCGTGAAGATATTATACAGAAATTCCAACTCGGATACAGTCTCGAACAAAGAGACAGCCTCACACAGGAAGCTATAAGAAATGGCTATAAAGAAGAATTTCTTGTAAAAACAGGTCTCACTATAAAAAGTGAGAGTAACGGCGCTCTTATCGATCGTTTTCGGGGGCGAGTTATATTTCCCGTACACACGTTATCGGGGAAAGTTGTTGCTTTTGGAGGACGTATTCTAAAGAAGGCAGAGAACACAGGAAAATATGTAAATTCTCCCGAGAGTGAGATATACCACAAGGGCAGCGAACTATATGGAATATATTTTGCAAAACAAGCTATCACCAAAGCCGACTGCTGCTATCTGGTAGAGGGATACACCGACGTGATATCGATGCATCAGGCGGGTATAGAAAATGTAGTTGCATCATCAGGAACAGCACTTACTCACGGACAAATCAGGCTCATTCATCGCTTTACAGAATATGTAACTATACTCTACGATGGTGATGCTGCCGGTATAAAAGCGGCGCTGAGAGGGATAGACCTCTTGCTTGAAGAAGGAATGAAAATAAAGGTGGTACTCCTTCCTGATGGTGAAGACCCCGATTCATTTGCACGCAAACAAAATGCAGAGTCGCTGACAAAATATGTACAGGAACATGAAGTGGATTTCATACGCTTCAAAACACAATTACTATTAGATGATGCAGGCAATGACCCTATAAAGCGAGCAACCCTCATCTCCGACATAGTCAGTAGCATTGCGGTTATCCCCGACAATATTATACGCAGTGTATATATAAAAGATTGCAGTATACTACTGAATATAGACGAACGGATACTTATTCAGGAAGTAAATAAGAAAAGGCTTGCTCACCTAGAGAAGGCTCCTCAGCCGAAGATAGATCCTGAGCTATCGGCAATCAACGTTGACCTCTCACAGTCTGAAGCGCATAGAGGAAAACCCGTTGTAAAAAAGACTAACATTGATAAGTTTGAGTTAGCGATTCTCTACTTTATTGTCCGGTATGGAATGGAAATATTGATCGAAGGTGGAGAAAACAATCCTGCAACAGGCGATATGCCCACAACCGTAATAGATTGGGTAAAATTTGACTTGCAAAGAGATGGTTTTTGGTTTACAAATCCTCTGTATAAAACAATATTGGAAGATGCAATAGAACACTCGGCAAATGAATATTTCAACCCAAGTCGTTACTTTTTGGCGCATACAGACGCACATATAAGCAAAATTGCAGCCGAGCTGGTAAGCGACAGGTATCAATTGAGTAAGCTGCATATAAAACAATTCGGTGAGAATCTTAAAAAGGAAGACACCCCTCTTGCCGAAGAAAAGCATCTCTGGAAAAACGTTCCTCGTGCAGTCACCGAGTTAAAAGATGCTCATATATCTAAGCAGATGAAGGAGATCAAAGAAGATCTGGAAAAGAGACAAAAGGAGAAAGACTGGGACGGAGCTATTATCCTTATGCAAAAGCTTAAGGAAATGGACGAAATAAAAAAGATTCTGGCAAAAGAATTAGGCGAAAGAATTATTCTACGATGGTAAGTCGCGGTTGAAGTATTTATTGCCGTACCTCATCTTCACATCTCAATGCCTTTAGAAAAGGAAATGCTTAGTCACATATCTATATAAAATACGACAATAACTCTTCGCGGGGACTTAGAGTACCTTATTCTTCATCCTCGACTATAAACCAGCGCGTACTATCTTTTTCTCTTGTAGCAGCTTGTCCCGGTTGCAAATCAGGGAGTTTCTTCAATATCGGTTCCATTTCCAATATCTCGTCTACCGATACCAGATAAGCATCCTCTTCGTCATCAACTTCATCATCACCAAACAACTGCCAGTCTCCGTCCTCATCGTAGAGAACGAAAGTTATCGGAGAGCCGTTTGTTAGTACATAACTGGTTGTGAGTACCGATTTGTTTTTTTGTTCTTCTTTTAGCTTCATTGTTATATATTTTGAAAATAAAGGTAAGCATTATTTAATTAGACAAGGCCTGATTAACTCTCCTATTTATAAGCCTTAACAAAGAAGCCTTTTACACATATACATAAACTACTTATTCACAGGGGCGAAATAAAATTTCTGAGCCATTACCTTCCGCTTCTTTATTGTTTTTATCACGTCCCTATTTTGCTCTTGGAGATTGGTTTCTATCGATGACGATACAACTCTGAATATTTTTCGCAAGTAATCACTAAGCATCATTTATTAGAGAATGGTTGACACGAAGAATCAAGGATAGATAAGGACTTTTCGTTAAAACATCCTTAAAAAAGCTCAATAAAATTGCACAGGCCTTCGCTTCTTTTCCTAATTATATTTATTGGCAGTACTCTTGTACCTCCAAATAATAAGTCAAATGAAAAAATCGATAGGAATATTACTGCTTGGTATTTTATGTATATTTCAGTCATGCGAGATGATCGAATATCATCCGTACGATGGTCGCATTTCAGGGAAAACAGATATCAACAAAAAGAATATAGCGCGAATAGAGGAAACTTGTAGAAACAAAGAAAGAATACGGTTTGCGATGATTGGCGATACCCAACGATGGTATGACGAAACAGAGGCTTTTGTGAATACACTAAATAAAAGAAACGATATAGATTTCGTTATTCACGGAGGAGACGTATCAGATTTTGGGCTTACCAAAGAATTTCTATGGCAACGGGATATTCTAAACAAACTGAAAGTACCTTATGTAGTCTTATTGGGAAATCACGATTGCCTCGCAAATGGAATAGAAGTCTTTAGAAAGGTTTTTGGAGAAGAAAATTTCTCTTTCATTGCCGGAAGGACGAAATTTGTATGTTTAAACACCAATGCCTTGGAATTTGATTATTCGCTCCCTGTACCCGACTTTCAATTTATAGAACAAGAAATAAAAGACAAGAAGGATGAATACGATAAAACAGTAATGGCAATGCATGTCCGTCCTTTTTCAGAACAGTTCAACAATAATATAGCCAATGTATTTCAACGTTATATAAAAGAATTTCCGAATCTTCAATTTTGCCTCAATGCTCACGATCACAACATAGCAGTAGACGATCTCTTCGATGATGGAATAATCTATTATGGCACCCCCAATATAGCTAAAAAGAAATATTTACTATTCACATTAAATTCAGATAACACCTATGACTATGAAGTGGTCGCTTATTAAATATATATCTTTTTTATCACTCATCCTATTATTTAACCTATCCGGCTATTCTCAGAATGGCTACGAAAAACGTGTAGAAAAATATCAGAATCAGTGGGCCAATCTCATTCCTACACATATAAAATTTCAGTATGCAGGCGGGATGGGACTTATATCCATAGGAACTGGATGGGATTATGGAAAAAACAATCAATGGGAGACGGATGTGTTCTTTGGATTTCTTCCTAAATACTCAACAAAAGAAAATAAGGTAACTTTTACCTTGAAGCAAAACTTTATTCCCTGGACAAAGCCAATAGGGACAAAAGGATTCTATATCGATCCGCTAGCCTGTGGCTTGTATATCAACACTATTCTTAACGGCGATTTTTGGATAAGTGAACCCGACAAATATCCAAACGATTACTATTCGTTCTCTACAAAGATGCGGTTTAATGTCTATATAGGACAAAGGCTTACGTATAAGATTCCACACGAAAAGCGTTTTTTTGCTAAGTCTGTTACGGCCTTTTACGAACTAAGTACAAATGACTTATATCTTGCAAGTGCTTTTACGAACAAGTACCTTAAACCAAAAGACTATTTAAGATTATCGTTTGGTTTGAAGCTCCAATTCTTTTAAAAATCAATATTGGTCTTTTACAAACTTGTTTTTAGAAGACAGCTTGATCGGATTGTTGGAGAACCAATCTGTAAAGCTTTTCCATTTACTTTCATTCGCCGACTTCCACTGAAGAAATTCGGAAGGATCTCCCTGCATCAATATCCAATAGTTATAGGCTTCAAGGTGTCCGGCATTCATCAACAACTTTTGATAGTCGAGCAGTACATTTGGATATATATTCTCTATATTATTTTTATAGTAGATATTCAAAAAATTAGTGCGAATCGTACTCAATGTAGCCAAATCTAAAGTTTTGACATCCGGAAGAGACAACATAAGAATTGGTTCGTAAATACCACTACCAAAAGAGGATTCCGAATTATTTTTTAAATCTAGTCCTGCATATTTACAAAAACTGACAGACACAGCAGAGTCACTCACAATGGTGATCTCACTTTTATATGTCTCATAGAGCAACTTACTCATCTCAACCGTGCGATGTGTATTACGCTCCAGATTCATAAACAGTTCACCGTAGAGCATCCCCCATACTTCATCTTCTGTATCTAAATATATTTTAGCTGCCCAATAATAATTAGAAGGATATTTAGGATCTGCTGCGATTCCCTTCTCAAAATAAGACAGTGCAGTGTATTTTTCATCTTGAGCCATATACGCATTTCCTAATTCAAAATAAAGAGCACCTGAATCGGGAAACTTCTTTATACCTTCCTCAAAGGTCTTTATTGCACCTTCATTATTTCCTATAGAGTTATAGCAAATACCCAACATCTGGAAAAACGTATCCGAAACATCTTCATTTTCCTGTATCGGTTTCAGAATATTAATAGCCTCTTCATAATTTTCTTCGAGACAATGCGCATAAGCTATTTCGTAAGGATACACAATATTGGCCGGATCAAGCTTTTGAGCTTCCTTAAGCAGAGTGATACTTTCTTCTACTTTTCCACAGTCCATTAATTTTACTGCTTCTATTCCCTTTTGTACCGCAATATCTTTTTTGGACTGCGAAAGCAAGGGAAGAGTTGAAAGAAAGAAGATTGATGATATAATTAAGATTTTCATTTGCGTCTAGTACATGTTTTTTTATGGTGTTTAGCATAGCAAATATATAAATAAAAAAGACCGGAGATATAATTTCCGATCTTTTTTGCATTTATCTTAACGTCTATAAAACATTAATCATTAAATGTTGGCAATGAAGAGAACTCTTTCGAGTATCGAATCATTTGCTCTGCATAACCTTCTTTATAATTAATTTTCACATCTGTAATTTTACCATTGCTATCTTTCACCAATTCGAAAGTCGGGTTTACAAATCCCTTGTAAGGCTTCATATTCAAATTCTTATAACGAGCCAAAACTTCACTATGCAATTTTTGGTCTACCTTGACTGCATAATTTTCTACAATCGCTTTTGCTCCTTTAAAATCGCCTTCCGATTTTATACGTTGAATTTCAGCTAACAGATCCCCAAACAGAGTACGTAATTTATTGTAATCGTTCACTACAACGTATGTTTTTCCGTCTCTCACTTTATATTCGACTACATTGTCTGCTTTTCCTTTTTCATAAACCCATTTAGCGATCAACTGACGATTACGCATGTGTGATTCTTCGATATTCTTACCCGGCTCTATCCGCACCAACTGAGTCATAAGACCGTTCATCATAAACTTATAATACTCTGCTTTGTATGCATCAGCATTCGGTATTATGCCTAGTTCTACAAGCTTAGGATCGGCAAGGAAATAAAGACCGAACAAATCGGCACGGGCTTCTTCTATTGTCGAGCTGAATTCTCCTAATGCATTTGGATCAACCTCCGGCAACAATCTACCCGAGCCATGTCCTAAACATTCGTGAAGGTCGGTATGCAATACGTCTGTTATAAAACCATATTGCTTTACTGAGTTAACTTCATGCTCAGACCACATAAACTCATCATTAAAGCCTGTATGTGCTCCTGCAGCGTCGTAGGCCTCCATTATATTTTCTATTGTCACCGATTTTGACCCATGATCTTTCCGTATCCAATCGGCATTAGGCAGGTTGATACCGATAGGTGTTGCAGGATAACAATCTCCGCCCAGTTGAGCTACTGTAATTACTTTTGCAGATACCCCTTTCACACTTTCTTTTTTGAAACGCTTATCCACCGGAGAATGATCTTCAAACCATTGAGCATTAGTACTGATAACTTCTGTTCGTTTGGTAGCTTCTACATTCTTGAAGTTTACCACCGATTCCCAACTTGCTTTAATTCCGAGCGGATCACCATATACTTCGGTAAAACCATTTACAAAATCAACCTGAGATTTCAGATCTTCTACCCACGCTATCGCATATTCGTCAAATGTCTTTAGGTCTCCTGTTTTGTAATAAGAGATCAACTTAGTGATAACCGCTTTCTGTTGATCATTTTCAGCTACAGTTTCAGCCTTCTCTAGCCATCCTACGATTCGTTCAATGGCAGGAGAATAAAGACCTCCTACTTTCCACACATCTTCTACCAGCTTGTTTCCTTGTTTTACAAGGCGGCTGTTAAGTCCGTATGAAATCGGAGTTTGATCTGTCGTATCTTTCATAGCTCCATAGAAAGCCTGTACTTCTTTCTGAGTGACGCCTTCTCCATAATAGTTATTAGCTGAAGAAAGAATAAGGTCGTTACCTGACTGATTTACTTTCTTAGCCATCACATTCGGATCAAACATGACAGGAGTAATCACTTTTATAAATTCATCTGCACTCACAGATTCATTCCCCGAACGACGGGTTCTTGGAATCAGGTTATCGGGCAAGGCTTTAACCTGTTCGGCAAAAAACTGCTTAGAAAAGCCCGGAAGGAATTTTTCTTCTCCATAGTGGTGATGTATACCGTTAGAGAACCATACACGTTTCAGATAAACCTCAAACTCTTTATAATCGTTCGTATTCTTGTCACCTTTATAATTTTCATATATAGCTTCGAGCACACGGCGGATAGCCAAATTGTACTTATTATTTTGGTCG
Organism: Dysgonomonas sp. UBA7630; assembly: GCF_002483985.1. NCBI lineage: Bacteria > Pseudomonadati > Bacteroidota > Bacteroidia > Bacteroidales > Dysgonomonadaceae > Dysgonomonas > Dysgonomonas sp. UBA7630. The sequence continues at coordinate 28,585 of NZ_DLIY01000026.1, read as the reverse complement.
TAAAGAATATCACGCCCTTCGATAGCTGCCATCGATAGATAGTAGACCAGTTCCTTTTGTTGTAACGAAAGGTTATTGAACCCAGGAACGTAATAACGTAGAATTTGGAGATCGGCAAAGGCATCAACCTCATATTTAAAATCAGCAGGAACAGAGTCTGTCAATGCAGCCTCTCCATGGGATGCTTTTTGCGTTCCTCCACAGCCTGCAAACAACATTGAAAATCCTGTCATAGCAATTAATACTGTTTTTTTCATTGAGTTATATATTTATTGTTCGATAGTCTCATTATATCTATAATCTCAAAAAGGTGACAAAAGTGACACTTTTTTGATTGTTTTTACGTGTTACCTTTTCTCTTGCTCTACACTAGCTTAACCATATCTAGATAATGTTTATTCAAAAAAGTAAACGAATTACAAATATACTATGAAATAGTCTATTCTTTAAACTAAGCTTCTTTTCATTTCAACCAAAGTACTCTTCACTGCTTTTGATGAAGATAAACTTTTTTGTTCTGTTATTAGCATTAAGTCTTCAATGTAAGATTTTGGAATTCTGTAATCTATATTCATAAACGAATTATACAATCTTATATGAGCTCTATAGTCTTCTGATCTTTTTAAGTATTTCTTGATCCTCTCCATATAGAATATTATTCTTCCCGGATAGATAAGTATCAATATTAACAAAGCTTGAATTTTTACAATTAGTCGATCATAATTACTACTCAAAAGAGCTTCTATAAAAGAATAATCTATCTTTTCATTCTTATAAGTTTCGTACATATAACCTGCATAATCAAGAACGGTTAACTTCAGATAATAGCTATAACCTGAGCCAAGATATGATAAGTAATTATTTAAAAGATTAATATCATTTATCTTCAATCGTGCAGCCAAATCTATTAGACTTATCTTTAACCAGTCATCAACAGACCGAATACTTTCTTTCTTAATGAAATCAACAACATATTCTCGTTCCGTATAATTATCTATATCATACAGCTCTATTAAATCCTTTTTTTCTGAAATAAATCCATTTTCCAATATTCCTCTTATCTCCGATTTCATATAGATTATTCAATAATATTATTCTCGTATAGACTTCAAATAAAAACTATTCCTTTGTAGCATTCCAGATTATAAGGCTACATAAGCTCTATTTTAAAAAAGCTATCCGTATCTTTTCAGAGATACGGATAGATATATAAAGTACAACTATATGTCTTATCAAGCCACTCTACCCTCTCAATACAAATAACGGAGTATCTGAGTGGAACAACATCTTGCGGGAGATACTAGGACTAAACATCCGGGCAAATATATTGCGTTTGCTGGTTGTTAGTGCCAATACCTGTATTCCATCATCTTTGATATATTCGTCAAGGCTTTTCAGCATATCGGAAGTATCGATGAGTTTATAATCGAGATTCAAATTTGGATACTGCTTCGAGAAGTACGTTTTAATACCTTGAAGTTTAATTTCGTCCCACTGATCCGATTTCTTCACAGCAATATGAGTCAAAGAGATACGGATATCCTGATAAGGTTGTAATAATTTAGCTAACAAGTCGAACGAAATAAGGTCTCTTTGGCTAAAGTTTGTAAGAAATGCAATGTGTTTCACATCCTTGAAATCCTTAAACGGAGTATTCTCGGGAATAGCTATCAGCGGCACATGTGTCATTTCTATCACTTCGGCTGTTACGCTACCTATCAGGTCGGCATCCTTCTGGTCTTTCCCTCTAGTGCCCATTACGATGATTGATGGCTTATATTCCTTTGTGAATGTTACTATTTCTTCTTCAGGCAAACCTTCTCTAAGCACATAAGAGTAGTTCACTGACGGAAATTCGCCTTCAGATACTTTCTTATCGATGGTATTGCAGAGGCGTTGAATATTTTCTTTTACTTTCTCTATTATGTTTTGAAATTCCTTTTCCTCTTTCCCCTGATAGGCAAAAGCCTCTGCCATAGGAAGGGCAGTAGGATAATAAGGATTGAAATACACATGGAGTATTTTGACCTTTGCACCCAGCTCTCGAGCCAGATTGAAAGCGATACGACAAGCCTTAAGAGAGTAATCGGAGAAGTCCACAGGGATTAAAATCCTTTGTCGTCCATCATCTGTACGATATGTTTCTTCCTCATCGTAGCTAAACAAATGACGACTTTCTACAACACTTAATGCCTTAGGAAGATCAGATTCTTTTATTCGGATACGAACTCCGGCTGATACTCCGGGATTATCAAGATCTACATCATTGATATGTACTTCAATGTTCTCACCTTCCAATACATGTTTTAATATTTGGGCTTTTTCATTTGTATGAATAGCTAGTGTTACTAATTTATCTTCCATAATCGGCATATTTATATAATTTCTTGTACAAATTTTGTAATCGTTTTTTCTCAGTATTGCAAATTATCATGTTTGCAGCTAAAAACGTTCAGATATATTTGAAAAGAGATGAACACTTTCTGGCGTATTCGTCTCTCTTATTCTCTTAGGCCTCCCTTGATTCCATCATTTCTAAAGCCATATCCAAAATAGTGGTATCATCAATAGAGACATATCCTCCATCCGGGCCCGGTTCTATATGAATTCCGCAGCTTTGACCTTTTTCGTAACTATATCCGCCAAAGTAGTTCCATACAGTTTCCACCGGGAGTTCTAACTTTTCTGCTATTTGGTGTATACTTCCATCCGGTAAGGTGTCCTTAATCCTTCTTAGCTCTGCAAATCTGATAACTCTAGTCATACTCTCTAAGTTTTAAATGGTAAATGATTAGGAATATGTTCTAAAGTTATAAAATTCTTTTTTGAAAAACAATGGATTTTATGTGGGAATATTAAATACTGCGCTATAAATGGCGATCGAAATCACCAGAACCCAAATCGTGCACATTAGTATCTGAGCCCTAACTTTTGTGTAGACAGGATTTTTCAATTCTTCTTTAGGAACTTTTAAGATATACCTGCGTGAGGTTAAATAAACATAATACATAGAAATACCGACCAATGCACCCCATATTGCACCTCCAACAACGTCGGATACAAAGTGTACACCAAGGTATATTCGGGAGTACCCTGTTATGCATGCCCATAAAAGAACGGTGATTGTATAATATTTATATCTGAAAAGTAGAGATGTAAAAGCGACAATACCAAAACCATTAGCGGCATGATTGGATATAAACCCATACTTTCCTCCCCGGTAATTACGAACAGTGTCTACATAGTTCTGAAAGTCGGGATGATGGGTAGGTCTGAGACGTTCAAAAAAGGGCTTTATTAGAGAAGAAGAGACATAGTCACAAAGCACACCAACCAAAACGGCACATAGTAATAATAGAAGTGCCTCTTTCCATTTTATTTTGTAGACAAAAACACCTATTGCAACGATTGCCAGTGGAAGCCATACAAGCTTGCCGCTATATATCCACATAAAAACATCCCAATAAGAGGTATGCTGATCATTAAGCCACAAAAAGAGATTCCTCTCATAGGGTAAAATTCGTTCTACTAAACTCATTAAAATAATATTCTCATGTAAATATATAAATGGAAGAAAAGGAATCAGATTATTTCCAGTTTATCGCGCTGTATCCAGCCCACTGTACCATTATCTATTTCTACTTCAAGCCAGTTACGATCTTCTTTTGTTATCGATACCTTCGTTCCTGCGTGCAATACGGTAAGCTCTTTGCTATTTATATCGGGAGAGCTAACCATAGGAGCCGAAGCAGCCATTACTACCGCTGTGTCCCGGTATTCCAAGCGGCTCTTTTGCCTAAACGAAAACACATTGGCAAATATAACGACTATAATGAATACTATACCGGTATAGAAAGCTATTTTTTTAATCGTAATCAGTTTCGTGAAGAAGAATAACACTAAACAGCCGATCAATAAGAGAAATGAAACAACACCGATATTCGCCCAGCTATTTGAGCTAAACAGATTTTGCACTCCATTGAACCAGATGCTAAGAAAGAACGTATCAGCAACAGGAATCTTATCTTCAATCTTAGTCATAATATAATCTATATTATGCTTCGTATCCCTGTCTCCCGGATCGAGCAAATGTGCTCTTTCGTAATATAGGCGGGCTTTTGCAATTTCATTAACTCGATAATATGAGTTCCCAAGGTTATAATATAATTCTGCAGACTCTAACCCTTGTTTCTTTTGTTCATTCTTTTCGTTTTCGAGCAAATCTATTGCTTTGCGAAAGTCTCCGCTATTGTATAACTCGTTCGCTTTATCAAATACAGTATTATCACCGCCCTTATTGTCTGCAATCGTAGCAGAAGGCTTGACTGTTGCACTATCTACTTTTACACTGGCCGTATCTTGCGCATACGACGATATAACGAATACAAAAAGGAAGAATAAGTATGATAATATGACTCGTTTCATCTCACGCATCATTATTTTATTTTTTTGATTGTATTTTCCATTTTACCGATAGCATCTACCGTGTCGTTATAGAGCTTATCCATCGCATCGTCCGATTCTGACGGAGCATAACGTGCAAACTCTCCGGTATCGAGTATATTTATAAACGTTCCTATAATATCGTCTCCAACTCCATATTTGCGAAGCTCTGTTTCAATATTCTCTCTATTGAGATCAGCCACCGGAATAGTCAGTTTATCGCTGAGATATCCCCACACTGCACGAAGTATCTCTTCGTAGAAATTATCTTTTTTGTGAGTAAGCAAATATTGTTTAGCCAGTTTCAGACGTTTAGTCGCAACTTTATTTGCCTTCTTGGTACGCATCAGGGCTATATCTGCATTTGCCTGTATTTGCTTCCTATATACTATCGAGAATATAATAAATAATGCAAGCGGGATGAGATAGCAAAGAACATAGGAAAGAGAGCCTACAAAGAAGTCGTTCGGATTCTTAAATGAGTAGCTGCCTGTTTTTATATAGCGTATATCCTGATTTATCTCCAGTTCTTTCTGATTAGAATAACTTGTTGATACATTCTTTCCTGCATTCGGATCTTTATCCACTTCCAATTCGTAAGATGGAGAAGATACCGTTTTGTAAGTATTGGTACGTGTATCGAAATATGAAAATTCGATAGGAGGAATAGTAAATTTACCCGGATAACGAGGGATAAACATATATTCTATCGTCTTTGTACCCGACAAACCGTTCTCAGTCAACTTATAATCGTTTTTCACCTGAGGATCGTAAGTCTCTATATCCTTAGGGAATTTTATTTCCGGATTCTTTATAAGCTTCAGGTTACCTGTACCCGAAATATTTAGCTTGATGGTTACAGCATCGTTAGCTTTTACTTTCTGTGAAGAAATAGTAGGCGTAAACGTAAATGCACCCACTGCTCCCGAAAAGTTAGCCGGTTTATCTTGTAACGGAAGAGCCGAAATATCGACAGTAACAGGTGTTGTTTTCAATATCTTCTTAGCTTCTGTCATCACATCCTGAGGTCCGAAGAAGGTCTGTACTTTACGTCCTGAGGAAACCTCAAAAACAATCTCCATCGTTCCCGAAGGAATGGTTATCTTGCCCGAGCGTTGGGGAAACAACAAGGTCTTCTTTACATCTATTGCCATGTAGTTTCGACCTTTATAATGCTCAGCTGTCATTTGTCGGTTTGTGGCCATATCAAAATCCTCTGTCATGAAGCCTTCAAATTCAGGGAATTGTATTTTACCAACATCTCTGATATTAAGTACGGTATAGAATCGGAATGTTACTACAACAGCTTCCTGTTCTTTTACTTTAGTTTTAGAGAATATGGCTCTTACAAAGGCATCATCAGGACTCACATTTCCTTCTTTTGATGTCTGGGTAATAACTTGAGGATTACGTCCCGGCTGTTGAGGCTGTGCGTTCTTATCGGGTGGCAATACTTTTATTTGAGCCGTCCCCGACCTATAATTCTTACCATTAGCCTTAATTGACGCAGCAGGTAGTGTAAATGTCCCCTCAGCATTAGCCATCAGCACATAGGTGAAAGTTGTATTGCTCTCAGAGCTAACTTTCCCATTGATATTAGAAGAGCTATAAACCTGAGACACAGAAGGTCCGAAAAGAATATCAAATCCTCTTATCTCATCAGGAATCTGGATGTTGTTTCCACTCCCTCCTTTCAATATATATTGCAGTTGTATCTGAGCTCCTTTTACGGTAGACGCAGGAGCATTGATGACAAACGAGATGTCATCGGCCAATATTTTTGAAACACTTATGAGTAATAATATCAATAAAAACGAACACCTCTTCATTACTCTCTCAATTTATTTTTCTAAAGATTATCACAAAAGTAATATTTTTACTTTATATAGCTTTCAAGTCTTGAACACGTATAACCACCGAATCTATTTTCAGCACCTTGTCGTTAGTCACCGACTCGTCGTATACATCACCCCAAATATCTCTTACTTTACGTCCCGTAGGAGTCGAATACTGAACAGTCACTGAACCCTCGGGCAATACCATTTCTCCGATTTTGCGAGGTTGCAAGAGTAGTTTTCGCATTTCCACTACTTTATATGTTTTTCCGTTTATCACTTCTTCAGAAAATGACTGTCTCAAACGGGTTATATCACTTGAATAGAAATCATTCAGATACGGAAAGTCTACATCCACGATCTTATATATATCCTTCGTTGTATACAGACGATAAGAGAGGGTTAGCGTATCCGAGAGGTTAACACTGGTCTTGGAGGCTACCACTTTTAGAAAAGCATCTACATCCTTCACCTTAGCTATATTCTCTTCCAGTGATCGTACTTCTATCTTTAAACTTTCCGATTTATACTTCTTACCATCGAGATTCACTTCTGCCTGTGGCAAAGAAAACTTACCCTTTTCGGGTGCACGAAGTATATAGGTTGATGTAGCCGAAAAAGACTGTACCCTCTTCCCTTTTTTAAACACGGTAGAACTTGATGCGGACAAAGAAGGCCCGTAAAGAATTTCAAACCCATTCATATTTTTGATGATTACAGGTTCTTTCACTTCCTTATCACTTTCCACAATATAAGCGACTGTAAACTGCTCTCCGACAGTTACCGTTTCAGGTGCTTTTATCCTCACTTTGTTCTCCTGTCCTACTAAAGAGATATAAAAAGATAAGGCGAAGAACAAAACTAAAAGCCGATGAAATGAGAGAATATTACTTCTTTTCATTATTACCAGTCTTTATTCTGCTTTCTGTTATTTTCATTCTTTTGCTTGCGTTCCTGAGCCTTCGCTTGGTTTACGCGTTCTTGAGTATTTTTTTCGTCTTGCTCTATAGCTTGCAACATCTGCTGCATATTGTCTTGCGACATTTGATTTTGATCCTTCTGATCTTTTTGGTCTTGTTTCTGATCCTTGTTCTGGTTCTGGTCTTGGTTTTGATCTTTATTTTGGTCTTGTTTTTGATCTTTGTTCTGATCTTTATTTTGATCCTTATTCTGATCTTCGTTTTGTCGGTCTTGTATCATTTTCTGTACAACAGCCAGATTATAACGTGTATTGTCATCCTTCGGATTCAAACGCAATGCGTTCTTATACGCTTCCATCGACATTTTCAGGTTATCCGCCTGCTGCTGTTGGGGTTGTTGGGGTTGCTGCCCCTGAGATACGGGAGCTTGTTGGCCTTGTCCTTTTTCATTTGCTTTCTTTTTCAAGAAAGTGTTTCCCATATTACTCCAAGCAGCACTCATCTTGATGGGATTCTGATTCTCCAATGTGAGATAATGTTGATACTCTTTCAAAGCATCATCCCATTTTTGTTGTTTGTAATATGCATTTGCAAGATTGAATGAAGCTTCTTTAGATGCGGCATCATCTTTCAATGCTTTGTGATATTCGGCTTCGGCAGCACCGTATCGTTGGTCTTTATATGCCTTATTACCTGAACGAACGGCCTTGCGTGCTTCTTTCTGAGCCGATAAACTAACTGCGATCAGGGTAAAAAGTGTTATAAATATAATTTTTTTCATTTCGTCGATATTCAATTATGATGTCATTTCAAAACAAAGTAATAAATCTTATATCTCTCCGACTAAGCTCTTCGTTAAATTAGCATGACAAAAAACGTGCATTACTTATCTTACTTAAACAACCTTATATTTCTGAATATTCTATTCTTCTTTTCGAAGATACAAATCTCTACAAAGAGTAAAACCAATAGAGCCCATGCAAAAATCTGGTATTTTTCGTCATATTCAGAATATGCGATACCATCTATTTCCTTCTTCTGTAGTTTATCCAGTTCTGCCTGCAAGCTTTTCAGCGCACTGTTAGAATTATCAGCATGCGCATACAATCCTTCTCCGGCTTTGGCTATCTGACGGCACATTTCTTCATTAAGCTTGGTAACTACGGGTTGCCCTTGTGTGTCTCTTTTTATGTCTCGTGAATTTTCAGCTTCGGGAATCATTGCACCCTCTGCCGTTCCTATTCCTACTACATTCACATGCACGCCTTTACTCGCAGCACGGGCAGCAGCCTCTTCTGCATTACCCTCATGCCCCTCTCCATCTGTGATAAGCACAATAGCTTTATCTATATCCGCATCGTTAGAAAAGCAACTCATGCTCATATCTATAGCGCTACCAATGGCAGTACCCTGCACAGGCACAAGACTCGGATTGATAGTTTCGAGGAACAACTTCGCCGATTGGTTATCAGGTGTCAGAGGTAACTGTATAAATGCCTCTCCTGCAAAAACAACAATTGCTACCTTATCATTCTTACGTTCATCGATGATACGAGTCAATATTTGCTTTGCCTTTACCAATCGGCTCGGGCTGATATCTTCCGCCATCATCGAATTAGAAACGTCTATAGCAATTACCAGCTCTATCCCTTTTTTATCGACTTTCTCAACCTTTGTTCCAAATTGCGGACGAGCCAAAACGATGATACCAAATCCTACAGCAACCATCGTTATCCAAAATTTAAGATAAGAACGTTTTAACGATAGTTCCGGCATCATTTTCTTCACCAAAGACAATGTCCCCAGCTTTTCCACACTTTTACGTTTAGCTATATTCAATAAGATAAAGCCAACGACAAATAACGGTATGGCAAGGAACAAATATAGGAATTCGGGATTTGCAAACTTAAATACACTCATAATTAATGCTTACACTTATTTTATTTATGGAATATTTCTCAACCATGTACGTCGCAGAATAAGTTCTCCTCCAATCAGCGCTAAAGCTATAATTGCAAAAGGCAAATAAAGCTCTTTACGCTTTGTCACAGTATTTACACTTATATGAGACTTTTCCATTTGATCTATTTCGTCATATATGCCACTCAAACTGGTATTGTCTGTAGCACGGAAGTACGAACCTCCCGTTTTAGAGGCTATCTCGGTCAATGTGCGTTCGTCAAAGTCGCCCGATACATTCATCGATTGCATTCCGTACGGAGTCATGACACGTGCCACTGACGTTCCTCTCGAACCTATACCAATCGTGTAAACACGTATTCCGTATGATGCGGCCAGCTCGGCAGCGGTTAACGGTGCAATCTGCCCCGCATTGTTAGAACCGTCTGTCAGCAGGATAACAACACGAGATTTTGACTGACTGTCTTTCAACCTGTTTACGGAATTGGCTAGTCCCAACCCTATGGCTGTACCATCTTCTATCATTCCGAATTTAACTTCGCTCAATAAGTTGAGAAGTACCCGGTGGTCTGTAGTCAAGGGACATTGAGTAAAACTCTCGCCCGCAAATATGACCAAACCGATACGGTCGCTTTGCCTGTCGTTGATAAATTCGGATGCAACTTTTTTTGCAGCCTCCAAACGAGTTGGAGAGAAGTCATTCGCCATCATGGTTCCTGATATATCCAGTGCCATAATAATGTCTATCCCTTCCGACTTGGATATATCTGAAGAATTGACACTCTGAGGTCTTGCCAACACTATTATAACAAGGGCAATAGCAATTACCCTCAACAAAAAGGGAAAGTGACGCATATATACCCTCAGTGTCGACGGTGCTTTTTCGAATGCATAGCCAGAAGACAACTTGAATGTAGCCTGCATTTTCCTTAGCTTAAAGATATACCACCCAATAAGAGGTATAAGCAATAAGAGTAAGTATAAATATTTCGGATTGGCATATTCCATTTCTGTATCTTTTAGCTTTGTTTATTATTCATATTTTGATTTCCTGTTGCACTTGTTGCTCCCTGCGCTTCTTTTCCTTCCTTCTGCTCTTCGAGAGTAGGTCTTTCTTCTATCTTGGTCTGATTTACAAACAAGAATGCATTAACCAAACTAAGGTCGTTTTCATCGGCAAAAGGCGTATATTTTGCAAACTTCACCAGATCGGATAGTTTCAGGATTTGAGCAAGTCCGTCTGTGGCAGATTTTGTATCTGTAACTAGATGAACAGCTGCAATAATATCGTCCGATATCATTTCGGGAGCAGCAATATCAAAGCGGCGACCAATATACTTACGGAGGATATCCGTCAACTCGGTATAATACTCTTTTTCCATCCCTCGCTGCCACATTTTCGAGTCCTTGAGTTTATCAAGACCCTGCAATGCTTCGACGTGAGGAGGTAATACAATTTTAGGAGTAAAGTAATATCCTTTTTTCTTTTTCCTGTAATAGAGATAAATTAAGGCAGCGATCAATAATATAATAAGAGATGCCAAGAAAAGTATATACAAGTATTCCAAATAATCGAGCCATACAAATGGAGGAGATTGGACATCCTTAATATCGTTTATCTGAAGCTTGGCAAAATCGATAGAGTCAGTCTCATGATTTTTCAATCGTTCGAGATATGCCAACGTAGAGTCGGACAGTTGCGGAGCAGATACTTTGAGCCCAAAATCATTTGTCTTCAGGGTATCTATGCCATCTATCACCATCATATAAGGTATATGATACAGCGTAGAGTCGAATGAGGTAACAATGTATTTCTGATTGATAGTCATCACCTCAGTCATTGTTGTATCCGGCTTCAACATCGCGAGAACCTCTACCCCCCTGATTAATGTGTCCTTGTAGGCAGGGAAAATAATATTCTTCCCTTTGGGGGCAATAACTTCTACATTTATAACTGCCTGCTCACCAATCAAGATATCCGACGGCTGTATAGTTGCCCTTACGGTCGACTTTTGTGCATGAAGCGCAAAACTCAAACAGAAGAATAAGCTAAGCAGTATTATATTTTTCAATTTCAACATATATCAATGTATCGATTTTATTTTCAACTTCTCTTTTTAAATAAAGCCAACAATGCTTTCACATAATCTTCATCGGTACGCACCGATACACTGTCCACCTTGCTGCGATTGAATGAGGTCTGCATACTATCCTGTTGTTTCTGCCACCAATCTTTATACGTCTGCCTTACCTTACGAGACGATGTGTCGATCCAATGTTCGCTTCCGGTCTCTGCATCCAGTATCTTCATAAGACCAACGCTAGGCAACTGAGTTTCGAGAGAATCGTATACCTGCAACGCAACAATATCGTGTTTACGGTTTGCTATCGTAAGCGCATTGTAGTAATCTTTGACATCAATAAAGTCGGATATCATAAAGGTTGTACACCTCTTTTTTATAGCATTCGTCAAAAACTTCAGAGCCATTCCCATATCAGTTTTGGGACTTTCTGCCTGAAAGTTGATCAATTCGCGGATAATGTACAGAATATGTTTCTTCCCTTTCTTTGGAGGGATGAATTTTTCGATCTTATCAGAAAAGAAGATTACTCCGATCTTATCGTTATTTTGTATAGCAGAAAAAGCCAGAGTAGCAGCAATTTCGGTTACGACATCTCTCTTTACAGAAAGGTGTGTACCAAAATCCTGACTGGCGGAAACATCGACAAGCAACATAACGGTAAGCTCTCGTTCTTCTTCGAAGACCTTTACATAAGGCTTGTTGTATCGTGCTGTTACATTCCAGTCTATATCGCGGATATCGTCCCCATACTGATATTCTCGCACTTCTGAAAAAGCCATACCACGCCCCTTAAAAGCAGAGTGATACTGACCGGCAAAAATATTGCGGGATAATCCACGGGTTTTAATCTCTATCTGACGTACTTTCTTTAATAATTCGCTTGTTTCCATCTTGTTCAGTTAACAGTTATCAGTTAACAGTCAACAATTATTAAATTTTATTTATTCGAGTTATCTTTAATATAGAGTATAACATTTTAGCTATTTCATCAGCATCTTCATGCACGTCATTAAAAGTATCAGGAGAAATATATCCGGTATCTTTAAGTAAAGAAAGCCAATATTTAGTCTCCAATATTTCCTTATATGCTATACTGATTTTAGCTGAAAAATCCGAATCCGAAATAGCGCCGTTGGCTTCTGCTATATTAGCTCCGACAGAAGTTCCTGCTCTCAACAGTTGTTTTGATAGAACAAACTCTTGTTTATCTTTTAAGAACTTATAAGCATTTACAATTCTTATTGCAAAAGAATAAGCTTTTTCGTATACAAGACTGTTTGTTATCATTTCAGTTTATTACATTGCTAACTGCACTCTGTTAACTGTTGACTGTGATCAATTACGGAACTTCAATCTTATTTAAGATTTCACTTATTATTTCATCTGATGTAGTATTATTTGCCTCAGCTTCGTATGTCAAGCCGATACGGTGACGCAATACATCATGACATACAGCACGTATATCTTCAGGTATCACGTATCCTCTGCGTTTGATAAAAGCATAAGCTCTTGAAGCAAGGGCAAGGCTGATAGATGCACGTGGCGAAGCTCCGAACCCGATCATACCTTTCAAAGACGCCAGCCCGTTATCTTCAGGGAAACGAGTAGCAAATACTATATCTACAATATATTTCTCAATTTTTTCGTCCAAATAAACATCACGAACCACTTCACGGGCACTTATGATTTCTTCGGCTTTCATTACCGGCTGAAGGCTACCATAATCTCCGGCAAGGTTATTTCTGAGGATCAATTTTTCTTCTTCTTTCTTCGGATAGTTAATCACCACCTTCAGCATGAAACGGTCAACCTGAGCTTCAGGAAGCGGATAAGTACCTTCTTGCTCAATCGGGTTCTGTGTAGCCATTACAAGAAAAGGAGACGGCAGCTTGTAGGTTTTCTCTCCGATAGTAACCTGACGCTCTTGCATAGCCTCAAGCAAAGCACTTTGCACTTTTGCCGGAGCACGGTTAATTTCATCGGCTAATACAAAGTTAGAGAATACAGGCCCATGTTTCACTAAGAATTCTTCAGTTTTCTGGCTATAGATCATTGTTCCCACCACATCGGCCGGAAGCAAATCGGGAGTAAACTGAATACGACTATATTTAGCATCAATAAGTGACGCCAAAGACTTTATTGCCAACGTTTTTGCGAGACCGGGAACACCTTCCAGCAATATATGTCCATCAGCGAGCAGACCGATAAGCAACGACTCTACCAGATGCTTTTGGCCCACAATAACCCGATCCATTCCCATTGTGAGTGATTCGACGAATGAACTTTTGCTTTGAATTCTTTCGGTAAGCTCCCGAATATCAACATGTGCCATATTTTTCTTCTATTTTGAGTTTATATTGATCTTCATTTTTAGTAAGCACGACAAAAATAGAAATGTTAAATCTTAAAAGCGATAATTCGGAGTTAAAAAAAATTAAGCAGAATGAAGTATTTAAAGGCCTAGAAATAAATATCAAAAAGCAGATATAACATAAATCAACTTTTTATATTTCCATTCCTTAATTGTGATCTAACAATCATAACACTACAAAAACATTATCTTCGGATACGCATTGTACAAAAAGAACTATAGCCAAGCTAAAGATTTACCCTTTGATCTTAAAAATATAATATAGAAAATAGAGAAGTACATTCTCATTTTAATCACCTATAAAATGAGTGAGCTAAAGTTTTATCTTTTTTGCAAATTCGGATTAACAAATCTTCGGGTTAAATTAATATTCTGTCAAATTTTACTATAATTTCATTTTTTCATAAAATATCTCTCACAGAATTTAGTATATTTGTATCACTTTTTAAAATGGGCGGCAGCCCCTAACAAAGCATTGATAATCAATAATATTATTTATATTTAACTAAAACAAATCATGATTACAATTGACAAATTCAACTTTGCAGGCAAAAAAGTCTTTGTACGAGTTGATTTCAATGTGCCTCTAGATGCACAATTCAACATCACAGATGACACTCGTATTCGTGCGGCTATGCCTACCCTAAAAAAGATCGTAGCTGATGGTGGTAGCCCAATTATAGCATCTCACCTTGGTCGTCCAAAAGGAGTAGAAGAAAAATATTCATTGAAACATATTCTTGCTCACGTATCTAAACTTCTTGGTGTAGATGTACAGTTTGCAAACGATTGTGTAGGTGAAGATGCCGGAGTAAAAGCTGCTGCCCTTCAACCTGGAGAAGCATTATTGCTCGAAAATCTTCGTTTCTATGCCGAAGAAGAAGGCAAACCTCGTGGTTTGGCAGAAGATGCAAGCGATGAAGAAAAAGCTGCTGCAAAAAAAGCTATAAAAGAAAGCCAAAAAGAGTTCACTAAAACACTAGCTTCTTATGCGGATGTTTATGTAAACGATGCTTTTGGTACAGCTCACCGTGCACATGCTTCTACTGCTCTTATTGCAGATTACTTCGATGCTGAACACAAAATGTTTGGCTACCTAATGCAGAAAGAAATTGACGCTGTAGAAAAAGTATTGAAAGATACAGCACGTCCGTTTACTGCTATTATTGGTGGTGCTAAGGTTTCTTCAAAAATCGACATCATTGAAAACCTATTGGATAAAGTAAACAATCTTGTTATTGGTGGTGGTATGGCATTTACTTTCATCAAAGCAGCAGGTGGTAAGATCGGAAATTCTCTTGTAGAAAATGACAAGCTAGACCTAGCTAACGAAATTGTAGCCAAAGCTAAAGCGAATGGCGTACAATTAGTAATAGCAAGTGATGCTAAAATAGCCGATGCTTTCAGCAACGACGCTAATACTGAAATATCAGAAGCTAACGCTATCCCTGACGGATGGATGGGATTAGATATAGGTCCTAAAGGCGAAAAAGAAATTGCAGATGTACTTATGGCTTCAAAAACTATTCTTTGGAATGGTCCTGTAGGTGTATTTGAGTTCGACAACTTCGCTCAAGGAACAAAAGTAACTGCTGAAGCTGTTGCTGCTGCTACCAAAGCCGGAGCTTTCTCGCTTGTAGGTGGTGGTGACTCTGTTGCTGCTGTAAATAAGTTCAACCTTGCAGATGAGGTATCTTATGTTTCTACAGGTGGTGGTGCTCTACTTGAATTCATCGAAGGCAAAGTTCTTCCGGGAATCAAAGCAATCAGAGGATACTAAGATTTTGAGTAATCAAATAAAATATGTAAAGTCCGTATAATATTATACGGACTTTTTTTATCTTTATTCTAAAATAACTAAAACAAATGCTATGGCTAAAAAACTATTACTTTTAATTACTTTCAGCATGCTCCTGTTTTCATGTAGCACATACAATAGCATGAAAAATGCAGATAAAAACATCAGGAATATTAGCATAGGAATGTCTCAAGAACAAATTGCCTCTATTATGGGAGATCAATATGAAGTAGTGGAAGCTAAGGACAATGTCATAGTCTGGGGCTATAAAGCGTTTGATGAAGGAATATATAAACTCAGGTTTGTGGACGGCAAACTGTTGGGGTGGAATAAAGTATGGTTAAACAAGTATGAGTTTGAGAACAGAGCATCTCCATCCTCGTCTTCTGATACCTCAAAATAATAATAAAACACCTTCGGACTATTCATCCGAAGGTGTTTTCTTTTATAATTATAATATTTAAGAGAATCGATTATTTCACCAACTCAAATTTACTTGATTTTACATCTTGGCTATTCTTTCCAATCATGACTTCAAACATACCCGGCTCACAAACATAATCTATATTATTATTGTAAAATTTCAACTGATCGGCAGTTATTGTAAACTTAACTGTTTTTGTTTCGCCTGCTTTCAAGAAGATTTTCTCAAAACCTTTCAGTTCTTTCACCGGTCTTGAAATACTGGCAACCTCATCTCTGATATATAACTGTACGATTTCATTTCCATCTTTATTTCCTGTATTCGATACAGTTACACTAGCCTCTACACTTCCGTTCTCATTCATCTTATTTGAGTTGAGCTTAACATCTCCATATTCGAAAGTAGTATAGCTAAGTCCGTACCCGAATGGATAAAGCGGCTCATTAACCTCATCAATATAATTTGCTTTAAACTTATGAGGCCCGTCTTTTACATACGGTCTACCTGTATTCATGTGATTGTAATAGATAGGGATTTGCCCAACCGAACGGGGGAAAGTCATTGTTATTTTGCCCGATGGATTGTAATCGCCAAATAAGATATCTGCTACAGCGTTACCCGCCTCACTACCCGGAGCCCAAGCCTCTACGATGGCAGGACAATTCTCATCTTCCCAAGTTAATGTAAGAGGGCGTCCATTAAACAGTACCAATACTACTGGCTTACCTGTTTTCACAAGCTCTTTAAGCAATGTTTTTTGGTTTTCGAATAGATCAATATTTGTTCTTGATGCCGATTCTCCACTTTGGCTATTTCCTTCACCTAAAGCAACGACTACAACGTCTGACTGTTTTGCAACTTCAACAGCTTCTTTTAGTAGCTCTTCCGGAGATTTTGGATCTTTGGATACAAAAGGGAAACCATAGAAATTTGACTTATCAAAGATAAATTCATCATCAACGTTATTAGCACCTTTTGCGTATACTACAGTCGCATTATTACCCACTGCACTTTCGATACCTTCCTTTAGTGTCACCGAATATTTTTTGTCTGCAGTAAGTGCCCATGTACCCATCATATCGTATTTAGAATCCATAAGAGGACCTACTAAAGCAATTTTCCCTTTTTTCTGTAAAGGCAAAGTTTGGTTTGCATTCTTCAGTAAAACGGCAGATTCTCTGGCAGCCTCACGAGCCAAAGCTCTCGATTCCGGTGTTATCAATGGCTCTCCTACACGTTTCAAATAGCGGAAAGGATCTTCAAACAAACCAAGTTTATATTTAGCTTCAAGCACTCTTCTACAAGCTGCGTCTATATCTGCTTCTTTTACAACACCTTTTTTTACTAATCCCGCTAACTTCGTTAAGAAAGCTTCTCCGGCCATATCCATATCTACTCCCGCATTTAGAGCTAAGCCGGTTACTGCTTCCAGATCTCCCATACCATGGTCTATCATTTCGTTGAGAGATGTAAAGTCAGTAACAATAAAGCCATCAAAACCCCACTGCTTTCTCAATACATCTGTAAGCAACCATTTGTTTCCTGTAGCAGGAATTCCTTCTACCAAGTTGAATGATGTCATTAAGCTTCCTGTTCCGGCTTCTACGGCTGCTTTATATGGCTCCATGTAGTAATTAAACATCTGAACCCTACTCATATCCACAGTATTATAGTCCTTCCCGGCTTCCGATGCTCCGTAAAGGGCAAAGTGCTTTACACATGCCATGGCTGTATTATCAGCACTAAGATCGTCTCCCTGAATACCTCTGATCATTGCTTTTGCAATAAGTCCGCCAAGATACGGATCTTCGCCTGCTCCTTCAGCCACACGTCCCCAACGCGGATCGCGAGAGATATCTACCATCGGTGAGTACACCCAGTTTATACCAGTACTGGTGGCTTCTACAATCGCTCTGCGTGCTGTTTTCTCTATTAGCGCAGGATCCCATGTACATGAAAGAGCTAACGGAATAGGGAAAATAGTTTTGTAGCCATGAATAACATCCAATCCAAAAATAAGCGGAATTTTCATGCGTGTTTGTGTAGTTACTATTTCCTGAGCCTTTTTCTGTTCTTCAGGACTTATAACATTCAGGAAAGCTCCGAGTTGGCTTTTTGTAAGTTTTTCATTTATATTCTCAGTAAAAGTAGTCCCCGTCATCAGAGCAGGTGATGCAGCAAGATTTAACTGCCCCACTTTCTCTTCAAACGTCATTTGCTGCATCAGATTATCTATAAACTGATTCATCTTTGCATCGCCTTTGGTTTGACTATACATACATAAGGATAGTCCCCAAAGAGCTAATAATAAAACTTTTCTCATAATCTGTATTTATTAAAATATTATATTAAAATCTGTATTTAATACCAAATTCTGCTGTAAACGGACGAATATAGGTTGCGCCCTGTATAGTTCCGGCGACTGCATTCGCCTGCTCTTGATTGTAAAGATCTGTTCCTCCGATTGTTCCTCCGATACCTTCTTGGTTAAGTAGGTTTACAAAATTGGCATAAAAATCGAAGTGTCCTTTGTAGTTTATATTCAAACCTCCAAATGTTTCCCAATGTCCTTTATAATATAAGTTATTTGGCAAGTTAGCATATTGCTTACTATAATAACGACCACTTAACCAAACTCTTGCAT
Source organism: Dysgonomonas sp. UBA7630 (assembly GCF_002483985.1). Lineage (NCBI taxonomy): Bacteria > Pseudomonadati > Bacteroidota > Bacteroidia > Bacteroidales > Dysgonomonadaceae > Dysgonomonas > Dysgonomonas sp. UBA7630. The sequence goes on along the minus strand of NZ_DLIY01000026.1, from coordinate 10,146 downwards.
TTGTATTTTTATCTATACCGAATGAATAACTAGGATCGATCTCGAGTAAGAACTTAGAAACTACAAGTACATTTTTATCATCAAATTTTACAGGCTCCGGAAGCGTCGCTCCACTTGGGAACTTAGGATTGACCGAATAGTTTTTGTAAACAGGGTCTTGTAATGTCACTAAAAAGTGGAGATTAAAGTTTTTCAAAGAATTATCGAAATACTTAAACGGCGTAAACATAAAGTCTGTTGTCCATCCTAGCGTTTGAATGTCGTAGTAAATAACCGTATTAGCACTTTCATTTCCTAATTTCAAGTCCATACGTCCAACATAATTATTTTTACTGATAAAAGTACCTTTCGACACCAATTCTACGAGCGGGTGATTAAAATATAAACCTAAACCACCACTCAGTACTGTATTTTGTTTGGCATCTACTTCGTATTGGCCTGCATAGCTTTCCAAGTGGGGTGATTGCCTGTTATATCCGGCCTCAGCCAGTAATCCAAAGCTATTTGTCAGCTTATAAAGAGCATCTGCATTAAAAACAAGATTCAGATAATCATCATTTATTGCTTTATATTTAGATTTGTCTTTCGATAATGTACCATCTGCATTACGTGCTGTTACAGACAGAAGTTCTCCATTTTTACTATATCTAGGTGCATAAGTACCTTTAACTTTTTGCCATTCTACCCTTGCACCATATCCTATATTAAAGTTTGGACTCACACTCCACTTATCAGAAAAATACAAAGCTAATTTTCTTTCATACCCACTATCATATTCTGTTCCTATATTATACATTTCATTTCCCAAAATACTTTTGATTTGCCCATATTGGTCAAATTGAAATATTTGACTAGAGTTATCAACAACTTTTGATGGATTCTCTCTTACATCAGTGTAGTATGTTGAAGTTTTTGTATAAAAAACGCCGGGATTATACATAGCACCCATCAAGCCTATGTTAAAATCATGCGTGCTAGTCTTTTTATTTAGATTCAAGACACCTGATAAAGTTTTTATAGTCATTTCAGGGGTAGAAAACAACCAGTGTTGAATACCGGCATTACCTTCTACAGGTTTACCATCCATATAATTATAACCTTCAATATTATGTGAGCCTAACAATACCTGAATCAAATTGGAACCTTTAGTTTGCGCCAATTTGAGTGTGTAGTTCAATTTCCAGTTATTCTCAAATTTATTTTCACCGATTAAATATAATTCATGCGTTTTCCATCGATTTTGGTCAAACATATCTTCTTCAATCATATTACCTGAATATATGTCTTTCATCCAGACCTTTCCTGATTTTTCAAAGAATGAAGATCGTCCGATTTTTATACCCGAAATTTCCTTTATACTACCATCACCATTATAATAAAAAGGACTATAACTTATAGATATACCTCTTGTATTCATATATTTATACATAACGCTGATCTTATCTTTACCTCCGTTATACTTCTGGGTCAATGCACCTTTAAACATCTGGGTTTGATCGCTATAGTATTTTTTGAAAGGGACATCTAATGTTCCCGGATCATAATTAAGATAAAATCCTGCTGCAAAAGAAAGTCCATTTTTATTGATCGGAGCACTTATAGCACCAGTAGCTTTCATCAAGCCGTAATGGTTTCCGGTAATATCAAAATTACCAAAAACTCTGTCTGTTCCGAGATTATCATACGTAGCGATAGAAATGCCGACATCTCCCGTACGCAATGCTGTCTGATTTAAGTTAAGAGTTTCGAAACCTATAGTTGAAGCATCCAATCGCCATGCTCTAGTAGGAAGAACCGGCCAGTAAAAATAAGATACAGGCAGTCCATTTTCCATAACCGATGTCCCGGCAACACCCGCAGGTAATCCGATATTTACCGTACGAGGCCCGGTACTGCTACTGGCATTCAACATCATGTTTTTTTCATCCTTCTTAGTATCAGCTGTAACCGTATCCTTCTTCAGCGCATCAACCTTTTGCGCATACATAGTTGTACTACCCAACAAGGATAGTAAGACAGCGGTATATATTCCTTTTTTAATATTTATATTTCTCATATTTATGTTAAAACATTAGGGATTAATTTTGTTAAGTTCAGATTATTACATGTGGTGTATTCAATACGCGATACAAAAGTATAGTATTATCCGATAGCGTACAATATACGTCACTGCAAAATAACATGTTTTAAAACATAAAACAAGAAAAAAATATCCAAGCATGAATGAAACACACTTGGATACATATAAATAATAACAAAATGATTATATCATAAATCCAGCAACTCTTCGATCCTCGTCAGATTGAAGCAGTATAAGTTTGGCTGAGGATAGGGATCGGTTTCTCTCTTTTTATCGAGACTAACAATTAGTTCAGATGTCAGCATTCGTTTTCTAAAATTACGCTTATCAAGCTCCTCTCCCAATATACCTTCATATATCTTGCGCAACTCTACTATCGTAAACTCTTCGGGAAGCAATTCATATCCGATAGGAATAATATCTATAAGCAGTCGTATATGCTTTATTGCCCGATTTATAATTTCATTATGGTCATGACTGAGCTTGGGTATCTTATCTATATCAAACCACATACTCAAGTCTGCATCATCTTCGCTCAATGATACCTGATCATAGCGCACGAAAGCAAAATAGCCCATAGTTGCATATCGGCTCATCAAGTTGGGAATATCGTCAGGACTAACACCATAACTTTCTAGCAACTCTCTATTATTATCTATATTACAACGATCTTTCTTTCCAAACAAATAAAACTGCCTTAACTTTACATTAGTCAATCCAGTACGCTGAAGCAAAACCCTTTGCACAGCTTCATCAACATCTTCATTTTTATGGACTAAACCTCCCGGCAACATCCACAATTTATTCAATTTGTATTTATTGAGCAATATCTTCATCTTTTGCTCATGAAACGATATAATAACACAGTCTACAGATAGTCCTGGGTGTATATTCTCTGTCCCTGCTTTGAACGTTTCCAAGTACGACGACCCCATAAGTAACTCTTCTTTAGATTATTAAATTAATATTATTTTTTTTGATTACATGATTTCTCATGCTGTATGTTATACAACATAGAAAAACAATAGCGTATATTATACGTCATTTGGGCATATGTATTAATTTTGCCTTTGGTGTGTAAAATACGTTATTATAAAATTGATAAAAAAATATTGATATGATAAAAAAATATATTTTAACAGGTTTTTGTTTAATTGTCGCAACTTTTCAATTATTTGCACAACCACCTAAACAAATTGTTGTAGATGGAAAAACATTCCTAGACTTAAATAATGACGGAAAACTACAACCGTATGAAGACACTCGTTTACCCCACAACAGACGAATTTCAGACTTAATGACTCGCCTAACACTAGATGACAAAATAAATCTGGTGTTGGGAACGGGCATGAAAGGTTTCGAAGGGCTGATTAAAGATATGGTAGTAGGAGGAACGGAATATTTAGTTCCGGGGGCAGCCGGCACAACTTATTCTCTTGATAAATATGGTATACCGGCCATTGTAATGACAGACGGACCGGCAGGTGTGCGCATCAGTCCAACAAGAAAGAACACAGATCAAACATTTTATGCAACTGGATTCCCTGTGGGTACGCTATTAGCCTGCACTTGGGATACAAAGTTGATAGAACAGGTAGGGCGAGCAATAGGAAACGAAGTGCTGGAATACGGATCTGATATACAACTTGCTCCGGCTATCAATATTATGCGTAACCCACTCTGTGGACGAAATTATGAATACTATTCGGAAGACCCTCTATTGACAGGAAAAATTGCGGCAGCAATGATAAACGGTATACAGGAGAACGGCTCGGGAACATCGGTAAAACACTTTGCGGCAAACAACAGTGAAAAAAATAGAATGGACTTGAATGTCAACGTATCTCAAAGGGCATTAAGAGAGATTTATTTAAGAGGTTTTGAAATCGCAGTTAAAGAATCAAACCCGGCAACCATAATGTCTTCTTACAATAAGATAAACGGAACATATACTTCGGCCGATTATGATCTGCTGACAACAATACTAAGAGACGAATGGGGATACAAAGGTGTAGTTATAACAGACTGGTTTGGTGGATATAGCAACGGACTAGAGGCTCTGATGGGTAAAGGGAAAGAACACAACACATCGCTACAACTAAAAGCCGGCAATGACTTATTAATGCCGGGCATTCCTTCGCAAAAAGAAGACATACTGAATGATTTAAAATCGGGAGCTCTCACCGAAGCGGATTTGGATATTTGTGTGAAGAGAATATTAGATATGATCTTATCTTCAAACAAAATAAGAAATTATCAATTTTCGAATAAACCCGATTTGAAAAAACATGCAGAACTCACACGTCAGGCAGCAACCGAAGGTATGGTCTTATTAGAAAATAAGGAGAATGCTCTGCCTCTTGCTCCGGGCACAAAGAATCTGGCTGTTTTCGGAAGTTTATCTTACAATCTCATTGCCGGAGGAACGGGAAGTGGAGATGTAAACAAGGCATATATTGTATCACTAAAAGAAGGACTAAAGAATGCAGGCTATTCGACAGATCAGAAGCTCGATCAATTTTATACTCCATTTGTAAATACTGAGGTAGCCAAAGTAAAAGAAGCATTGAAGGCTAACNNTTAGTTCCGCTCATACCTCAGCCAAAGCTTAAAGAGTCGATGATAAAAGAAAGTGCCTCTAAAAATGATGTTGCAATAATTGCCATCGGAAGAAGTTCAGGAGAATTGGACGACAGAAAAATCGAAGCTGATTTTAAACTGACACAAGAAGAACTGAACCTAATAGATAATGTATCATCTATATTTCACGCTCAAGGAAAAAAAGTGATAGTAGTTCTCAACAATGGTGGAGCAATAGAAGTTACAAGCTGGAAAGACAAAGTGGACGCAATCTTAATGGCTTGGCTTCCGGGGCAAGAAGCCGGAAACTCTGTCGCAGACATTTTATCAGGGAAAGAAAACCCATCGGGGAAATTATCAATGACATTTCCTATAAAATATGAGGACGTTTCTTCTGCCGACAATTTTCAGGGACTTCCTGCCGACAAACCAACCGAAGTGATGTATAAAGAAGGAGTATATGTAGGATACCGATATTTCAACACCTTCAACGTGAAACCGGCATACGAGTTTGGATACGGTCTGTCTTATACTACATTTGAATATTCTGATATGAGAATAAGTGATAAGGTATTTGACAACGAACTGTATGTAAGCGTTAATGTGAAGAATACAGGGAAAGTGGCAGGAAAAGAAGTTGTTCAATTATATTTATCCTCGCCAACGAATGTTATAGATAAACCAGCAAAAGAACTTAAGGCTTTTGCAAAGACCCGATTGCTAAAACCGGGAGAAGAACAAACAATAACTTTACGTTTAACTCTTCGCGACCTGGCATCTTTCAATCAAGGAAAGAGTGCATGGGTAGCAGACAAAGGTTCTTATCAGATTGAAGTGGCGGCATCAGCGCTAGACACAAAGCAGAAAGGATCATTTATGTTGCCGGAAACAAAAATTGCAGAAAAAGTAAATAATGTACTAAACAATAAGTCTTCTTTTGTCGACTTAAAGCCTTAATTAACTGATATAAATATTAAAAGAGGTTGTTCTGAAAAATTCTTTCGGAGCAACCTCTTTAATTTAAAGATGACTTGTAAAGTAAGATCAGTATAAACAGTCGGGTATCCTTATCTTTATTCTATACGTGCCACATTAATGATAATAGCAGGAGAAAAACACACTTCTCATAATTACAATAATTATCTTTCTCTAATAGATATCTAAATCTATAAAATTCCATAAGCAAGAACAGCTTGTTTCATTCTTGAAGAAAAACCCATAAACTTTTCGTATTTTTGTTTAGAAAAAAAACACTGACAAATGATCATTTTCAATACTACATTTCATGTAGAAGACGAAGTCTGCAACGATTATATCCGTTTTATCAAAGATGTTTACATAATCAAAGCAACGAATAGCGGTTTCTTGCACGAACCTCGTTTCGCACGCATCCACGCACAGCATGAGGAAAGCGGAACCAGCTATTCATTACAGTTCAAGGTGAAGAACGTAGATACGCTCAATCACTGGTATGCTACAGAAGGCGAAGCCCTCCAGAAAGAGCTAACCTCTCTGTTTGGGAATAAGGCTTTGGGGTTTGTTACATTATTGGAAGAAATAAGCTTGTAGTATGATACAAAAAGAACGAATAATATTGGGTATCGACCCCGGCACACAAGTAATGGGATACGGTATCTTGCGTGTAGTGAATAACAAGCCCGAACTATTAGCGATGGGGGTACTACAACTCAGTAAGTATGACGACCATTATCTGAAACTCCGACGGATTTTTGAACGGATAATTGGGCTGATTGATGAATTCCTACCCGATGAACTAGCCATCGAAGCTCCTTTCTTTGGAAAGAATGTGCAAAGTATGCTCAAGCTGGGTAGAGCACAAGGGGTAGCTATGGCTGCTGCATTATCGCGGGATATTCCCATTTTTGAATACGCCCCGTTGAAAATAAAAATGTCAATTACCGGAAATGGACGTGCAGCTAAAGAACAAGTTGCCTATATGTTACAACATTTTCTCCATATATCCGACAGTAATATGCCAACTCAGATGGATGCTACCGATGGTTTAGCCGCTGCAGTTTGCCATTATTTCCAAACAAACAACCCTACACAAGAAAAGAAATTTACAAGTTGGAAAGATTTTATAAATAAAAATCCGAGCAAAGTTAAATAAATAAGCAAACACAATGATATACAAAGACCTAGAAAACATAGAATACGGGCATGCATGGAAATACCAGCAAGAGTTATTCGCTGAAGCCCTATCCCTTAAGGAGAAAGGGGAACAGCCCGAAAACTACCTCTTGTTTTGCGAGCACCCACATGTGATCACAATTGGCAAACATGGTAAGCATGAGAACCTTCTGTTTCAGGAAAATTTTCTAAAAGAAAAAGGAGTATCACTTTTCCAAATAGATCGCGGAGGAGATATTACATATCACGGTCCGGGACAACTTGTGGGTTATCCTATCTTCGATCTCGAATCATACGACATCGGTCTGAGACAATATATCTTTAACCTAGAAGAAATTATAATCCGTTTTTTGGCATCTTACAATATCAAAGCTGAAAGACTGGAAGGTGCAGCCGGTGTATGGATAGACACAACAGTCCCTGCTCGCACACGAAAGATTGCGGCAATCGGTGTGCGCAGTAGCCGCTTTGTGACAATGCACGGATTTGCGTTCAACATAAATACAGATTTATCTTATTTCTCACTTATCAATCCCTGTGGGTTTATTGACAAAGGCGTAACATCGCTCGAAAAAGAGCTTGGGCATAAAGTAGATATGGAGGAAGTAAAAAGCAAAATGAAAAAATTATTTGAAGAGGTATTCATCCCCAAATAAATACAGTAATTTATGGAGAGTTTACAAAACAAGATAGTATTTATCACAGGTGGAGCCAATGGCATTGGCAGAAGTATAGTAAAAGCTTTTTGCAAAGAAGGAGCAGATGTTACTTTTTGTGATATGGATAAAGAGACAGGAAAGCGACTAAGCGAAGAGATGAGAAACTATAAATGCTCGTTCGCCCAACTTGATGTTGCTGACGCAGGGGCTTTGAGTGATCTTGTTCATACGATTATCTCCCAGAAAGGAAATATAGATATCATTATCAACAATGTAGGAGTTAGCAATTTCGGGTCAATACTCGATGTATCAGTCGATGACTTCGACAAAGTTCTGAACATCAACCTGCGTCCTATATTCATACTTGCCAAATCATTAGCAAAACACCGCTCACTAAATAAAGAATTAAACACCTACGGGCGGATAATCAACATGGCATCTACCCGTTACCTGATGAGCGAACCGAATTCCGAAGCCTATGCCGCATCCAAAGGAGCAATCGTATCGCTCACCCACGCTTTAGCTATTTCCCTGAGTGAATATAATATAACGGTGAACTGTATCAGTCCGGGCTGGATAGACACAGGGCATTACGGCGATTTACGTCCCGAAGATCATAAGCAGCACCCATCGGGCAGAGTGGGCAAACCCGAAGATATAGCTCGCACTTGCCTGTTTCTTTGCGAACCGGCGAATGATTTTATTAATGGACAAAATATTGTAGTTGACGGAGGTATGACAAAAAAGATGATATATATAGAATAAAATATATTACTTTTATCTGTCTTAAAATCAGTTACTATGAAACGCCCCTATTTTATTTATCTTTTGCTATTCATCATTTCCGGTCACGCCATAGCATGTACCACCGCTATTATATCGGGTAAAGGAACTATCGACGGACGCCCCTTGCTCTACAAACACAGGGATACAAGTGCCTTACAGAATAAACTAATGGCTTTTAGCGATGGCAAATATCATTACATTGGTATTGTAAACAGTACAGATAAGACAGGCAAAGAACTATGGGGAGGTTATAATTCTACAGGCTTTGCCATCATGAACTCAGCATCGTACAACCTGAATGAGAAAGAAGTAGGACCTGAAGAACGTGAAGGTATCGTCATAAAAATGGCTCTGCAACAATGTGCAACGCTCGCCGATTTCGAAAAAATGCTGGAAACATTGCCGAAGCCTCTTTATGTAAATGCAAACTTCGGGGTGATAGATGCGCAAGGAGGAGCTGCCTATTACGAAACAGGCGATTATACCTTCAAGAAATACGATGCAAATGATCCGTCCATAGCTCCTATGGGATATATTATACGTACCAATTATTCTTTTTCGGGAGATAGAGCCAGAGATAAAGGCTTGAGCCGCTATCAGGCTGCCGAACCGTTATTTTACAAGGCTGCTTTATCAGGATCACTTTCTTATCGTTTCTTGTTACAGGATGTTTCACGTCATCTCACACACGGGCTGACCGGGACAAACTTATATGACATGATGCCTCAAGACACTTCAAAGACTGTTTTTGTAGCATTCAGAGATTATATACCCCGCTACTCTACCTCTTCGGTTATTGTTGTGCAAGGCGTAAAGAAAGCGGAACCGGCTACGCTTACCACTATGTGGACGATATTAGGTTCACCACTTACCACAGTGGCTGTACCTGTGTGGCTCAACAAAGACAATTTGTACCCATCCACGATGCTTGCCGATGAAACAGGAAATGCAAAGCTATGCGATTGGTCACTGAAACTAAAGAAACAACTCTTCCCCATAGACAAGGGAGAAGGCAATGACTACATCAATCTAGCGGCACTCATTACCGCCGATGGCAACGGCATTCTGCAAAAGATAAAACCAATAGAAAACCAGATATTAAACAAGTCCGATTCCCTAATAAATCATTGGNNTGCAAGGATGGCTATAATGCAGCTGAACTAAAAGAGTTTTGCAAGTGGGTAGATAATCTTATTCAGCAATATTACTCTTTTTCTCCTTCGTCTTCTTTCTCTTCCTGATATAAAGATACAATCCTGTCAATGGCAGACTCATACCAAATAGAGTAGAAAGAAATACCAATAATCTGCCTGCTGTACCGCCTATGGCTCCGATATGAATATCATAATTCATACGGCGTAGTTTGTCTGCAAAATCTTTGTTTTCATATTTGCCCTGATACGGATGATCAACCTCAACCTGCTTAAAGGTATATTTATCAAACGAGTACCTATCTACATTGTAATACAGTTTCTTGTCGGGGAATACAGTTATCATAATGGCTGAAGCCTTATCTTCTACATTGGGTAGATATATCGAAAAAGCTTGAGCTGTAGGAGCTTTTTGCGACAACTCCGAAAACAATGAATCAATTCCCAGATAAATATCTTTAGCAGGAGTATCAACATGCAATGTATCGGATTTTGCCATTCTCCATTCAGGCATCATCCTGCCACCCGAAGTAACCTTATATACACCCTGCGACCACCATTCCAGTGCCCACACCATACCTGTAAGGCCAATGATAAGGAGTATAAAAGCGGCATAAAAACCAAGAATATTGTGTAAATCGTATACTTTCTTATACATTTTGGTTTTCTTCTTCCATCTGAACCAAAGGCTGTATTTAAGGGCTTTTTTACTTTTGGGGATCCAAAGAATAAGTCCTGT